>JAKCCH010000021.1 GCA_021838945.1 Actinomycetes bacterium | reverse complement strand
TGAACCTCCCTGGGATCAGGTTGTCGAGCACGACCCGGGCGAACGGCCCGGGTCGACTCGCGTCCAGGGACGCCACGCCGAGTCGGCGTCGCCGGGCGGGCCGCTTGCATTTCGTGAAGCTGGCGTGTCGCCGGCGAGGTGTGGGCTTCACAAAATGTTCGCCGGGCGGGCCGCTTGCATTTCGTGAAGCTGGTGTGTCGCCGGCGAGGTGTGGGCTTCACAAAATGCTCGCCGGGCGGGCCGCTTGCATTTCGTGAAGCTGGCGTGTCGCCGGCGAGGTGTGGGCTTCACAAAATGCTCGCCGGGCGGGCCACTCCCGGCCGGCCGGCCGGCCCGAGATCAGCTCAACGACGCGAGATGCGACGTCTCGCCGAACGAGACAAGCGAGGGCGGCGTCGTCGTGGCGATCCTGGTCACCGCCGCCACGGCCAGCGACATCCGCCAGCAGATCTCCGGCCCGACGCCCATCGCCCAGGCAGCCGCCGCCTTCACCGGCGACATGTGCGTCACTGCCACGACATTGCCACCACCGGCCTCCGCCGCCACGTCCCGGCACCAGCCTTCGACCCGTTCGTGCAACTCCACCAGCGTCTCGCCCCCGGGCGGGCGCCAGCGAGCGTCAGCGCGCCACGCTGCGAGGTCCGACGGATCGAGCTCCGACATGTGACGCCCGTCGAACGCCCCGTAGTCGAGCTCGGCGAGCCGAGGCTCGACGACGATCTCGCCGCCGTAACCGACGGCCTCGGCGATGATCGCAGCAGTAGCAGCCGCCCGGCGGAGCGGGCTCGACACGATGGAACCGACCGCCAGTGAAGCCAGCATGCGGCCCGCGAGCTCGGCCTGTGAACGGCCGAGATCGGTCAGTGGAGGGTCACTGCGGCCGACGAGGAGCCCGGCCGCGTTGGAGACGCTCTGGCCGTGGCGGACGAGGACGAGCACGGGTCGCTCAGCGCGATCAGGTGGGCGAGACCGGAGCCGGAACCACGCTCAGGCGACCAGGATGCGGCCGCACTGGTCGCAGTGCACGATCTCACCTGGAGCAGCATGGAGGAGCCGCTCACGCTCGCTGCTCGGCAGCCGCAGGTGGCATCCACTGCACGCCCCATCGACGAGGCGGGCGGCGCCGATTCCGCCGAGCCGGCCGCGCAACCGCTCGTAGTCGCTCGCGAGTGCCTCCGGCAGCTGCGCCACCAGGTGTTCGCGCTCGGAACGCATCCCGGCAGCCTCGGAGTCGACGGCCGTTTCTGCGTCGGTCAGCGCGGTGGCGGCGGCCTCTCGCTCGCCGCGAAGCGCTTCGAGCTGTCCCTCGATCGCCGCCAGCTCCCCTTCAACCGGCTCGATCTGCTCCATGATCTCGAGCTCGCGGTCTTCGAGCTCGCGGCGGTGCCGAGCGAGCGACTCGGTCTCCTCGCTCATCGCCTGGATCTCGCGGAAGGCCCCGCCCTGGCGCAACCGCGCCTCGATGGCACCGATCCGGGAACTGATCGTGCTGACCTGCGACTCGATCTCGGCCTGGTGGACGCTGAGATCTGACAACTCTGCGTTGATCTTCACAGCACGCGCTTCGAGGACGCCGATCTCCTGGTCGATGTGAGCCAGCGCTCTGCGTTCCTCGAGCTCCCGCCTCCGGTACGCGAGCTGGTCGAGGAGGACGTCGTGCGCCTGCACTTCGAGCAGCAGCGCCAAGGGCGAGCCCGCACCTTCGCTGTCAACTCGGCCGGTGTCCGCCGTCATCGGGCCGAGAGTACCGAGCAGTCGACGGTGCCGTCGAACCGCCGCCGGCGACGCCTACGCCACGAGCCACCCTCAGCGGCCGTATGCCGCCTGCCGCGCACGGACGAGCGCGCCGCACAGCTCCTTCGTGGCGCCGGCGACCGGCGCCCGGCGCTCGGACACCTCGAGCACGACGAGGTCGCGTCCGGTCGCATCGACAAGCGTCGCGCCTGCCTGCTGGCACACGAGGAGGCCACCCATGTAGTCCCAGACGCCGTGGCCTCGAGAGCCGCAGTCGACATAGCCGTCGAGCGTGCCGTCTGCAACGGCGCACAGGTCGAGGGCGGCAGCTCCGAGCGCCCGGTACTGCCGCCAACCGAAGTACTTCGGCGGATAGCCGGCGAGGCCGATGATCGAGCGGCTGATCTCCGTCGTCTTCCGAGGGCTGATGGGCGAGCCGTCACGCGTCGCGGGCTCGCCGCGCAGAGCCCGGTAGCGCGTCCCGTTCGCCTGGTTGGCGACAAGGGCGGCGAGCGGCCCCTCGTCGTCGAGGATGCAGACGCTCGTCGCGAACCACGGGATCCCCCGAGCCGCGTTCGTGGAGCCGTCGACGGGGTCGAGGACGGCGACGAGCCCGGAGGACCGCTCGGGACTCAGACCGGACTCCTCGCTCAGGACCGCGATCCCGGCCGACTCGAGAAGCTCGAGCGCGACCGCGTCGGCTACGACGTCCGAACGGTACTGACCGGGTCGTCTCCCCGAGGGTCCCCAATCGCCGAGCCCGTCGAGCGCGGCCCGTACGCGATCGGCCAACTCGTCGAGAAGGCCCATCAGAGCAGCCGTGTTCACCTTGGCACGGTAGCTCCAGAGGGGGCGTACACTCGCAACGACATGGCCGTCATAGATGTCGCGGGATACGTGGCCGAGCTCAAGGACCATGCCGTGGACCACGGATTCCATGTGCATGACGAGCGGCATTTCGTCGAGACCTACTCGCTGCGCCAGTTCTGGGAGGTGGATCTCCACCCCGAGGAGGGCTGCGGCGGTCCGATCGATCTGCACCTCGCTCTCGAAGTCGAGCCGCGGAGCCTGCTCGCGTTCGAGGACGCCATCATGGCTCTCCCCGACGACGCCGAGCCTCCGGACAAGTGGTTCTTCCCGCTGACCTTCAACTGGGGCATCCCACCCCTCCCGAACGGTCCGGACCTCCTCCGCCTCGCTCTCGACCTCTCGGAGATCGGCGGCCTCGAGCTCCCGCTCGAGATCTCGGCGACCGACTCGTACGGCTCGGCGACCGACGCACCGGTCCGCCGCCTCACGATCGTTGCGCGCCAGGAGGTGTCGCTAGCCCGCGTGCTCGCCGGCGAGGAGCTGCTGTGCGAGACGTTCGACCGGGCGCTCGGTGTGACCCGTTTCTTGCTGGAAGCGGCGCCGAATTGGCTCGCACCGCTCGGCGATTGAGACGATTGCGGCCATTGCGACACGATTGCGACGACCGAGACGACTGAGGAGTCACGACATGCGAAGGATCGCGAAGACCCGCCGGTCTCTTGGCGCCATGGCCATCCCGGTGGCAGGTCTCCTGACAGGGGCGCTGCTCGCGGGATGCGGTTCCGGCGGTTCGAGCACCCTCGTACGCCAGGCGTGCGACCTTGTCGCGAAGGCAAACCACCTGCGCCTTGAGGCAGCGTCGGCACCGCCTGGCCGGGCGGCAGTCCTGCAGAAGGAAGCCCTCCACCAGCTCGTCCTCGCCGGCCCTTACGCGGCCATCGCTGCCGGAGGCAACTCGGGCTACCAGGCGTTGGCGGCCAACCTCGAAGAGGTGAACCGAGTCCCCACCTACGTCGTCTTCCCCGCCTTGCGGGCGGACTGCAGCGCGTTGAGCTAGTCGGCCGGACGACCCGCCCCTCGGCTCCGCCCTGCCGGGGCCTTCCGGGAGGAGGCAGCACCAACAGCAGCCGGAGCCGCACCGGCAGCAGGATCAGGTTCCGGCTCGAGCAACGGCGACGGTGAAGGACGCCGCCGGCCGACCGGGCGATGCTCCCAGTGCGAGTCGGTCTCCCACAGCCGGATCCCGCCGAGGATGCCGGCGACGTTGTCGACGATCGTGATCGGTCCGCTGACGTGACCGACCATGTGCCTCGCATTGCCTCCGCCCACGTAGAGGTGGTCGTAGTTCACAAGGGTGGCGAAGTTGGCGATCGCCTCGAGGACGCGCTCGCGCCACTTCTTCCTCCCGATCTGGCGAAGCGCTGCGTCCCCGATCTGCTCGTTGTACGTCTCGCCCTTGCGAAACGGATGATGTGCCAACTCCAGATGAGGCGCCAACTTCCCGTCCATGAAGAGCGCCGTCCCCACGCCCGTGCCGAGCGTGACGACCATCTCGAGACCCTTGCCGGAGACCACGGCCCAGCCCTGGAGGTCGGCATCGTTCGCGACGCGCGTCGGCACGCCGAGCCGCTTGCGCAAGGAGCCGGCAAGGTCGAAGCCGGTCCAGGCCTTCATGAGGTCCGCCACGACGGGCGAACCCGGGCCCGACTGGGTCACGAAGTGCGGCGCGGTGAGCACCTTGCCCTTGCGCACGACACCCGGAAACCCGGCAGAGGCGCGGTCGGAGGGAGGTAACGGCGCCACGAGCGCTGCAAGCGTGTCGATCAGCCGATCAGGTGGGCACGGGTACGGCGTCACGACGCGAACGCGATCGGCGAGCAGCCGGCCGTCGGCTCCGAGCACGGATGCCTTGAGGCCGGTTCCGCCGATGTCGATCGCCAGCGTGGCCGGGTGCAGACCGGGCTCCTCGCCCGGCGCCGCCCGGGACACGGAAGCCGGCTCGGGCGCTGTCCCAGGTGCCGGTACAGGTTTCACCATCAGCTCACCACCCCGCTTCGACATGGTCGGCCCGCCGCGCCCCGGCCTCACCGACCGGGCGGAAAGCATCGAGGAACTCGAGCAGCGTCCGGACGCCGAAGCCGGTGCCACCTTTGCGGATCTCGAAATGTTCGTCGTCGGAGTCCGCCGGCCCGGCGATGTCGAGGTGTGCCCACGGCCAGTCGTCGACGAACTCCTCGAGCAGCAACGCTGCCACGAGCGTGCCCGCCTGGCGGGGCTTGCCGATGTTCTTCATGTCGGCGATGTCCGAGTCGATGTCCTTGCGGTAGTCACGCGGCAACGGGAGCCGCCAGATCGCCTCGCCCGCCCGGGAGGCCGCCGCCTCGAGGTCGCCGAGCACGTGCGAGTCGTTTCCCATGACGCCGGCCACGCGCGTCCCGAGGGCCACGACGCAGGCGCCGGTGAGCGTTGCGAGGTCGATGATGGCGTCCGGCTCCTGCTCGGCCGCCAGCACAAGCCCGTCCGCGAGGACGAGCCGGCCCTCGGCGTCCGTGTTCAGCACCTCGATCGTCTTGCCGTTGCGGACCGTGAGCACGTCGCCCGGCTTCTGGGCCCGCCCGCCGGGCATGTTCTCGGTCACCGGAGCGATCCCGATCACGCGGACGCCGATGTTGAGGTCGCGGCACGCGCTCACCGTTGCGAGCACAACGGCCGCCCCGGACATGTCACCCTTCATGCCGATCATGCCGTCCGGCGGCTTGAGCGAGAGGCCCCCCGAGTCGAACGTGATGCCCTTGCCGACCAGCACGACTGTCGGCACCTTCCCGTCGGACGCGAGGTGAGCCGTCGCGTCATCCGGTTCGTACGTCATCTTCACGAGCCGTGGCGGCTCGTTCGAGCCGCGGGCAACGCCGAGCAGGCCTCCGAGGCGCTCGTCGGTGATGCGGTCTTCGTCGAGCACCACGATGGCCGCCCCGACCGCATCCGCGACCGACACCCAGTGGTCGGCGAACCGGGTCGGTGTCAGATCGCCCGGCCCGGTGTTCGTCAGGTCCCGGACCATGTTGACGGCCTCGGAGACGGCTCGCCCACGCTGCGCGCCGGCAGCCGTCTCGTCCACGTCGCCGTCGTCCACGACGAGCACGACCCGCTCGAGGACGGCATCGGCCTTCTCCGACCGATACCGCTCGAAACGGTAAGCCGCTCCCACCACGCCCTCCACCACCGCTTGCGCGAGGCGCGCGGACGGGAGCTCGGTCGATGTCGCCCCACGGAGGTCGATCGCCACGGCCCGCGCCTTGCCGGCGGCACGCGTCACGGTGGCCGCCGCCCGGCGCGCCTCGGTCGAGGCGAACGATGTCCGCTCGCCTGCGCCCACGAGGATCTCGACGACGTCACCTTCGGTCCGGACGAACGAGTCCCCGACCTTGCCCTCGAAGCCACGGAGAGCGGCGAGCTCGCTCCGCAGTCCGCCGGCTGGTCCGAAGGCGCCGAGATCTGCCCCGACGAACCGGCCGACGACTGCTACCGCGCTCGGGACCGAGGTGGCAACGTCGAAGGAGATTGGAGTCACGATGGGCGTCCTTTCGCTCGAGAGGTGAGGTGTTCGGTCTCCACTGCTCGGGCGACCAGCCAGCAGAGATCGGACAGACGGTTCAAGTACGGCACGACGAAGGAGTCGTCAGGCAGCCTGAGGCGGACAGCCTGCCGCTCGGCACGGCGCACGACGGTCCGTGCGACATCGAGGCATGCGCTCGACGTCGACTGGCCCGGCACGACGAACTCCTTCGGCATGACGTCGGCCGCCTCGAGTGCGTGAACGTGCGACTCGACGTGCTCGAGCATCTCGCCGGTGACGAGCGACACGCCGGCAACCAGCTTGTGCCGGTTCGCCGGGGCCGTCGCGACCTCGGCCATGAGGACCCAGAGATCACGCTCGACCGCGACGAGGAGCTCGGCGATCGTGCCGGCTGCATACGCGGCCGGCCCGGCGGCGCCTTCAGCCGCGAGCGTCGCGCGGGCGAGGCCGATGGCCGCCTGGGCTTCGTCGACGGCGCCGTTGCACTCGATCCTTAACGAGTCCTTGCGGACGCGCCCCCCGTAGAGAAGACCGGTCGTGCCGCGGTCACCTCTCTTCGTCGCGATGCTCACGGGGGCGCAATCTATCGACCCGAAGCGGCAGCGGGCCGCCGTGCCGCCGAGACGGTGGACGGTACGCCCATACTGCTGGGCGCAGCGAATAACCTCGCTCGGGTGGTCGTCGTTGCCCTCAGCCTGCTGGCGGCTCTCGCCTTCGCCTTCGGCGCAGTGCTGCAGCAGCACGCGGCGGCGGGCCAGCCGGCCGAGCACCACATGCGGCCGATCCTCGTCGTCCGCTTGATCCAGCGGCCGATGTGGCTGGCCGGCATCGGGATGAACGCCATCGGGACCCTGCTCCAGCTCGCAGCACTGTGGCGGGGGTCGCTCGTCACGGTGCAACCGATCCTCGTCTGCGGTCTCCTGTTCGCCCTTCCGATCAACGCTCTCTGGTTGCACCGCAGGCGCCCCGGCGTGCGGGAGTCCATCTCGGCCGGAGCCGTCTGCATCGGTCTCACGGCCTTTCTCCTCGCGACCGCCCCGACTCCCGGTCGTGGGAGCGCGGCGCCCGAGGCGTGGGGCATCGCCCTCGGCACGCTCGGGGTCGTCGCAGCCGGTCTCGTGATCGCCTCGGCCCACTCGCGTGGACCCCTCCGGCCGGGGCTGTTGGCAGTCGCCGCCGGATCGATCAACGGGCTCTCGGCCGCGTTCATCAAGGGCATCGCCCGCGAGATCGAGCACGGCCTGCACCATGGCGTCGCGACGGCATTGGTCTCCGTGCTCACCGGGTGGGAGCTCTACGCCTTCGGCGCCACGCTCCTACTCGCGACCCTGCTCGTGCAGAGCGCCTTCCAGGTCGGACCGATCCGCTGGTCTCTCCCGGCCCTCACGGCAGCCAATCCCGTCACGAGCGTGCTCCTCGGCGCGACGGTCCTGTCGGAGCAGGTCCACACGGGCGCGCTTGCCACCACCGGAGCGATCATCGGGCTCAGCCTCGTCGTGGGCGGCATCCTCGCCCTCTCCTCGTCGTCCCTCATCACGGGCGAGCTGGTTCCGGGTCAGGCCGTCGTCGTTCCCGTCGGGCCCACCGCGCCCCGACCGACGGGACCGGGCTCTGACCTGCCGGCACCCGCGGCAGTGCCCGTCGAGACGGCCGCCGCCGAAGCGGCGGACTGAACGCCCCCGGCCCGCCACCCTCGCCGTACCATTGTGACGTGAAGGTCTCCACGCGCGGCGACTACGCGAGCAGGGCGCTGCTCTCCCTCGCTCTGCGTGCGGACGAGGTTGCACCTACCTCCGTGCGGGACATAGCCGAGCGCACGGGCCTCCCGCAGCCGTACCTCGAGCAGATCCTGCTCGCTCTGAAGGGCGCCGGGCTCGTCCGTTCCAAGCGGGGTGTCGGCGGCGGCTACGTCCTCGCCCGGCCGGCGAGCGAGATCACGCTCGGGCAGATCGTGAGCGCCGTCGACGGTCCGATCATGGTTGGCGATTTCGGCGCCCCTCACGAGAACGGTGCCTGTGACCACGAGGGACAGTGCGTCTTGCTGTCGGTCTGGGCCGAGGTGGGTGAGCACATGCGCCAGCACCTCGACTCGTTCACCCTCGAGGACATGGTCGAGCGGGCGCTCGGCAACGTCCTCCAGCCGGTCGGCCCGCTCAGCTGACCGACCCCTCCGGAGGGGATCATCCGGCTGCTCAGACCTCTCACTCCAGGTCTAGACGTTCCACCGCACGAGAGCCGGATCGTCGTGCGACCACCCGAGGACCCCGACGTGCCCCGTCTCGAACGGGAGCGCCCGACCGCCCTCCTTCCCGAAGCCGGCCCACATGGACGCGAGCACGCGCAGCACGTGCCCATGGGCGAAGAGGATCGCCGGACGGCCCGTGAGCACATGGTTGGAGCGCATGCGGTCGATGACTCGCCCGACCCTTCGCGCCACCTCTGCCGCAGTCTCGCCGCCGGGGCATCCGTCTCGGAACAGCTCCCAGCCCGAACGCTCCGCCTGGATCTCGCGGGTTGTCCTGCCCTCGTAGAGCCCGTAGTCCCACTCGACTAGGTTGTCGTCAATGCCGAGGTCACGGTCATATCCGGCGAGCCGAGCCGTGTCGAGGGAACGGGTGAGCGGGCTCGAGAGGACGAGGCCGGGTGGCGTCTCGCCGACGAGAGCTGAGAGTTTGGTGTGAAGTGCTCTCGCCTCCGTTTCTCCCTCCGGGAGCAGGGGTAGATCCGTCGTGCCCGTGTGTCGACCGTCCTTGCTCCAGGCCGTTGCGCCGTGCCTGACGAGCAGGACTTGATGGGGGGTGAGAGGGATCTTCTCGAGGCTCGGGGGGCGCACCACGATGACGCTAGCTGGGGTTTCCCTGAGACCGGACCGAGACAGGAATGTCCCCGACCGCGTCGGCGTTGTGAGATCGTGAACTTGAGTGAAGGGAGCTGGGACGATTCCGGCCAACACGACGATTGAGTACGCGGCCTCAGGAGAGGCCGCATCTGACCGCGTGGTCGGTGGCGGCGATCGTGGTGCGAACGCGCCTGACTTGATGCGCCTGTTCCTCGACGACCTCGGCAAGTACCCGCTGCTGAGCGCGGACGCCCAGGTCGAGCTCGCGAAGCGGATCGAGCAGGGTGACGAGGAAGCGCGCGAGCGCATGATCGGCTCGAACCTGCGCCTCGTGGTCCACTGGGCTCGGCGCTACCAGGGTCGGGGGGTCGACCTCGTCGACCTCGTCCAGGAGGGCACCTTCGGCCTCATGCGGGCCGTGGAGAAGTTCGACTGGCGGAAGGGCTTCCGTTTCTCGACGTACGCGACCTGGTGGATCCGTCAGGCCCTCCAGCGCGCCGTCCAGTCCAAGGGGCGGGCGATCCGCCTGCCCGAAGACGCCCTCGCGGCCGAGCTCGAGGCCGATCCCGACCAGGCCCGCCTGCCCCGGGTGGTGGCAAGCCTCGACCAGCCGCTCACGAGCGAGGCGACCGCCACGCTCGGCGACGTGGTGGCGACGGACGCCATCCCCTTCGAGGACGACCTGGTGCACACGATCAGCCTCGGCCGCCTCGAGGACGCCATCGGCCGGCTGCCCGAGCTGGAGCAGGCGGTGGTACGGCTGCGTTTCGGCCTGGACGGAGCTCCTCCGGCGTCGCTCGAAGCCACCGCACGGGCCCTCGGGATCGGCGTGCGCCGCGTGCGCCGGATCGAGGCCTCGGCGCTCCAGTTCCTCTCCGAGCAGCCCGAGGTCGAGGGCGTCAACAGCGCCGCCTGAGCGCGCTCCTCAGCTGAGCCGGCGGAGCGCGTCGGCGAAATCCTGCGGCGGGTCCGCGAGGTAGGTCACGCGCTCACCCGTCGCGGGGTGATCGAGGGCGAGCCTCCAGGCGTGCAGCATCGGCCGGAGTACCGCCATGGCGCCCCGGCGCCCGCCGTACCTCCTGTCGCCGAGCACGGCGTGCCCGATGGCCGCCATGTGGACTCGGATCTGATGGGTGCGCCCGCTCTCGAGGGTGAGCTCGAGGAGCGTTGCCGCGACCGGCTCCGAGAAACGTTCCCTCACCTCGTACCTCGTCCGTGCCTCCCTCCCGCCGGCGGACACCGCCATGAGGGTCGGATCGGTGACGGCGCGGCCGATCGGCGCGTCGACGATCCCGCTTCGAGCCTCCAGGTGACCGAGGACGAGAGCGAGGTAGGTGCGACCCATGGAGCGGTTCGTCAGCTGCGCCACGAGCGAGTGGTAGGCGGAGGGGGTCCTCGCCACCACGAGCAGTCCCGAGGTCTCCTTGTCGAGCCGGTGCACGATGCCGGGGCGCTCGGGCTCCCCGGCGCCTTGTGCGGGAAGCTCCGCCAGCTCCGGATACCGCTCGAGCAACCCGGCGGCCAGGGTGTCCTCCCGGTTGCCGGCGCCAGGGTGCACCACCACACCGGCCGGCTTGTCCACGACGATGATCGAGCCATCCTCGTGGACGACGGCGAACGGGACGGCCGACACGACGGTCGGCGCCACGTCGCGGACCGACACCGCGGCCAGCATGCCGGGATCGATCGCGAGACGGTCGTGCTCTCGCAACCGGCGGGCGCGGTCCCGCGTCACCTCGCGCCCGACCCGTACGCCGCCGTCGTCGACGAGCCTCGCCGCCTCTGTACGGGTCACGCCGGTGAGGAGTGCGACGGCGCGGTCGAGCCGGACCCCGGCGAGGGCTGCGGGGACGTCGATGGGCCCTTCATCGCTCACTCCCCCGCCTCCAGAGGGGCTCCCTCGTCTGCGCCGTCGTCCGCGCCGTCGTCTGCGCCGTCAGCCTCTCTGGGCTCGGGCAACTCCGCAGTCGGCGGTGCCGGGTGCCGGAGGAGGGCCCACGCAACGAGGACGCACCCGCACACGATCGACGCGTCGGCGACGTTGAAGGTCGGCCAGTACTTCGTGTAGAGGAAGTCGACGACGGCCCCGTGGTGACCGCGCACGAGGCGGTCGAGCAGGTTGCCGATGGCGCCGCCGAGGATCATCCCGACGGCGACCGCTGCCTGGGTGCTCGGGACGCGGCGGGCGAACCAGATGATCGTGCCCACGAGCACGACCACGACGACGATGATCAGTCCCGTCAGGCCGGTGCCGAGCGAGAAGGAGACGCCGGAGTTGTACTCGAGGCGGAACCCGATCGGACCGACGATGCGGACGTTGTGTCCCTGCAGGTGTGCGACGGCCAGCGACTTCGTGAGCTGGTCGAGCCCGAGGACGAGCGCAGCCACGATCCCGAGCAGGACGAGTCGCCGCCGGCGCTCCGGTCGAGCGCCCCTCGCACCTGCCCCCGGCGAGTCCTCGGCGCTCAGCGGCGCGACAGCCCCCCGCTCTTGCAATCGATGCACAGGCGAGCGAACGGGAGTGCCTCCAGCCTCGGCTTCGGGATCAGCCGCCCGCAATTCTCACAGATGCCGTAGGTCTGGGTGGCCATCTTCGCAAAGGCGTGGTCGATCTCGTCGACCGCCTGCATCGCCTGGGCCGACAGTGCCAGGTCTCTCTCACGGTCGACCGTCACGGTCCCGCCCTCACCGGACTCGTCGTCGAACTGGATGTCGCCCGGCTCCATCTCCTCCACGAGCGACTCGGCTTCGGCACGCAGCGAGCGCGCCTGCTCGACGTAGGTGTCCCGCTCGGCCTCGAGCGCGTGGCGCCGGTGTGCGAGCCACCTCTCGTCGGTGTATCCCTCCGTCCGTCGCTCGATCGGCTTCGTCCTCCGGCTGAGCAGCCCGCCCCCGTTGCTACCCGGGCGCGCCGGAGCGGCCTCACGGGCCGGCGCTGGAGCCGCGAGTCGTTTCTCGAGGGTCGCCGTCCCTGCCGCAGCCTTCGAGGCGTTCGTGCCACCTGCAGCCTTCTCAGCGGTCTTGTGAGGCGCCGCTACCTTCTTGCCCCGCGTCGCAGCTTTGTCTGGTGACGCAGCCTTGCTCGGACGAGCCGCCTTGCCGGACGGTCGCGCGACAGGCGTTGCCGGCGACGACGGTCCTTTCGTCGACTGGCTGGCCTTGGTCGCCTTGGTGGCCGGCGCGTCCTTCTTCGCAGGCGCCTCCTGCTTCGCCGGCACGGCCCTCTTCCCCGCTGCGTCCTTCCGGACCGCGCCGGCTTTCTTGGCGGTGCCGGCCTTGGCCGCCAGGGCCTTCTTCTCCGCCGCTTCCTTCCGGATCGCGCCGGCCTTCTTGGCGGTGCCGGCCTCGGCCGTGCCGGCCTTCGCCTTCGCCGTCACCCTGGTGGCTGCCGGCTTCGCAGGAGCAGCAGCAGCAGCGGCCGGCCTCTTCGTAGCTGCCTCCGAAGACGCTGACGCCCGCCTCCTCGGTGCGCCGGCCTTCACCGAGCTCGCCGCCGCCTTGGTGCTCGCGTTTGTTGAAGCAGCGGTCTTGGCTGCCTTCTTGCCCGCGCTCACCTTCGTCTCGTTCCTCGTCGCCATCGGGCTGGTCCTCCCTTCCCCGACGGAGGGTGCTAGACGATAACGCCCCCGGCGCGCTACGGCGAGCACCCGCGCGCATGGGAGTGCCCCGCGAGACAGCGCAAGAGCCGGCGAGCGCGGCCCGCCGTCACGTCCGCCCGAGCAGGACGCACCCGCCACCTAATCTGGAACCATGTCCGACCTGGCAGGCGACCGCCGCGCTCCGAACGACGACCGCCACCACCCTTACCGCGCCGTGGGGGCGCAGCCGGACTACGCCGCACTCGAGGAGGAGACGCTCGCCTACTGGTCGAAGGACGGCACCTTCGAGGCCTCTGTGGAGCTTCACGGACCGGAGACGGAATTCGTCTTCTACGACGGCCCGCCGTTCGCGAACGGGCTCCCCCACTACGGACATCTCCTCACCGGTTTCGTGAAGGACGCCGTTCCCCGGTATCAGACGATGCGGGGGCGGAGGGTCGAGCGCGTCTTCGGATGGGACTGCCACGGCCTCCCGGCGGAGATGCCGGCCGAGAAGGAGCTCGGGCTCGCCGGAAGGGCTGCCGTCATCGAGTACGGCATCGACCGGTTCAACGACTACTGCCGCGACCTCGTGCAACGGACGACCGACGGTTGGGAGCGCTACGTCACCCGCCAAGCTCGCTGGGTCGACTTCGAGCACGCATACCGCACGATGGACCTCGCCTACATGGAGAGCGTCATCTGGGCGTTCAAGCAGCTCCACGAGAAGGGCCTCACCTACGAGGGATATCGGGTGCTGCCGTACTGCTGGGAGTGCGAGACGCCGCTCTCCACCATGGAGACCAGGCTCGACGACTCCTACCGGGACCGAACCGATCCCGCCGTCACCGTGGTCTTCGACCTGGATCCTGCGGGTGACGACGCCGGCGAGGTGGACCCGCTCGTCGCGGGTGCTCTCCGCATCGCTGTCTGGACCACGACCCCGTGGACGCTCCCGTCGAACCTCGCCATGGCGGTCGGGCCCGACCTCGACTACACCGTCGTCGAGCGCCCACGACCGGGCGGCGACGGCACCGAGCGCGTCGTCATCGGGGCGGACCGCCTCGACGCCTACGCCGATGAGCTCGGAGAGGGCGCGAGGGTGCTCGGCACCGTGAAGGGCTCGGCGCTGGTCGGGCGGACCTACCGGCCGCTCTTCGACTACTTCGTCGGAACCGAGAACGCCTTTCAGGTGCTGGCAGGCGACTTCGTCACGACTGAGGACGGCACCGGTGTGGTGCACATGGCGCCCGGCTTCGGCGAGGACGACCAGACGGCCTGCGAAGCTGCCGGGATCCCCGTCCTCGTGCCGGTCGACGACCGGGGCAAGTTCACGAGCGAGGTCCCCGACTTCGCCGGTGTGCAGGTGTTCGACGCGAACCCGCTCATCATCGAGCGCCTGCGCTCGGCTGGCACCCTGCTCCATGCAGAGCAGTACACCCACAGCTATCCCCACTGCTGGCGAACGGACACGCCCCTCATCTACCGGGCCGTCAGCTCCTGGTTCGTGGAGGTGACGGCCTTTCGCGACCGCATGGTCGAGCTGAACCAGCAGATCGACTGGATGCCCGAGCACATCAAGGACGGCAACTTCGGCAAGTGGCTGGAGGGGGCACGGGACTGGAGCATCAGCCGGAACCGTTTCTGGGGGACTCCGCTGCCGGTCTGGAAGTCAGACGACCCGCAGTACCCCCGTGTCGACGTCTATGGATCCCTCGACGAGCTCGAGGCCGACTTCGGCGTGCGGCCCGACGACCTCCACCGCCCCTGGATCGACGAGCTGACCCGGCCCAACCCGGACGACCCGACCGGCCGCGCCACGATGCGGCGGATCACCGACGTGTTCGACTGCTGGTTCGACTCCGGCTCGATGCCCTACGCGCAGTGGCACTACCCCTTCGAGAACAAGCAGAGGTTCGAGGAGCACTTCCCGGCCGATTTCATCGTCGAGTACGTGAGCCAGACGAGGGGATGGTTCTACACGCTCCACGTGCTCTCGACGGCGCTGTTCGATCGCCCGGCGTTCAGCAGCAGCATCTGCCACGGGGTGGTGCTCGGCCGGGACGGTCGGAAGATGTCGAAGCGGCTGTCGAACTTCCCCGATCCCGAGCAGGTCTTCGCCGAGCAGGGCGCGGACTCGATGCGCTGGTACCTCATGTCCTCGCCGGTTCTGCGTGGCCTCGACGTCGTGGTGGACGAGAAGGGACTGCGCGAGCCCGTCCGCCTCGTGCTGAACCCGATCTGGAACACGTGGTACTTCCTCTCGCTGTACTCGAACGCCGACGGCCTGCGGGGCACGTGGCGGACCGACCAGCCCGGCGAGCTCGACCGATACGTCCTCGCGAAGATGCGAGGGCTCGTCGAGGCGGTCACGGCCGCCATGGACGGCAACGACATCGCAGGCGCCATGTGGGCCATCGAGACCTTCCTCGACGTGCTCACGAACTGGTACGTGCGGAGGAGCCGGGACCGCTTCTGGCGGGCAGGCGCCGCGACAGGAGAGGATTCGGACAAGCTCGACGCCTACGACACCCTGCACACGGTGCTCGAGATCCTGTGCCGGGTCGCGGCACCGTTCCTGCCCTATCTCACCGAGGCGATCTACCGCTCTCTGACCGGGGCGCGCAGCGTGCACCTCCAGCCGTGGCCCGACCCCGCCGATCTCCCGGACGACCCGGACCTCGTCGCCACGATGGACCTCGTGCGCGAGGTGGCGTCCGCCGGCCACTCGATCCGCAAGGGAGCGGGGCGGCGAGCACGCCTTCCGCTCAGGTCCCTCACTGTCGCAGCACCGGGAGCGAGCCGGCTCGGACGCTTCGCCGGGTTGCTCGCCGACGAGCTGAACGTGAAGGCTGTCGAGCTCGAGGACCAAGTCAGGCCGGAGCACGCAGAGGATGTGCTCGCTGTCGTCCCGTCGGCTCTCGGCCCGCGGCTCGGGGCGGACACCCAGCAGGTGATCCGGGCGGTGCGAGACGGCCGGTGGTCGCGCACCGAGTCCGGTGGGGTCGAGGCCGCCGGCATCGCCCTGCGGGAGGGCGAGTACACGTTGCGCCTGCGCCCGTCGGACGAGCAGTCCTCCCGGATCCTCGCCGGGGACGCCGGCATCGTGATGCTCGACCTCGACGTCGAAGAAGGGCTCGAGGCCGAAGGGCTGGCACGTGATGCCGTCCGCCTGGTGCAGCAGGCAAGGCGTGACCTCGGGCTACAGGTCACCGACCGGATCGTCTTGAGGATCGAGGCTTCGCAGGGTGTGGCGACGGCGCTGGAGCCGTGGCAGGAGCTCGTCGCCGAGCAGGTTCTCGCCGACGAGCTCGACCTCGTCACGACCTCCTCCGGCGAACCCGACGGCCCGGCGGCGGGCGTCCTGCTGTCGAACGGTCAGAGGATCGGGGTCACCATCTCCCGGCGCTGAGCAGAGCGGATCGCCGGGGGGTCGACTTACGAAGCGGGCGACCCCGCACTCGTGCTGAGGTCCCACGCAGCCGTCGGCTGGGTGTCGCCACCGCGATCGTCGGCACCGTCGAGCGCCGGAAGCGCCTTCAGGCTCGGGCGTGCGATCCTTCCTTCGTGCTCCCACTCGTCGTCGAGGTCGCTCGGATGCCCGATCGAGGGCGCCGCAGCCGCCGCGTCCGCCGCGATGGCCGCCTCGAGCTCGTCGATGTTGGGCTCCGGAACGACGGGTGCGCGTGCCGGAGCGACCGGCCCGATGGCCGCAAGGGCGTCGCCCGACGGAGAGAGGTTCTTCTCGACGAAACGCAACATCGTCGACAACGACTCCATCAACCGCTCCCGCTCGGCACCGAGCAGGCCCGTGAGCGCGTCGAGCTCCCCTCGCATGTGCTCGCGCTCTGCCATGAGCCGCGTGACCTCGTCGCGCAGCTTGCGGTCGCCGTCGGCGATCATCCGCTCCGCCGTGGCCCGGGCCTCCGAGACGATCGACTCGGCATCGTTGCGGGAACCGTCGAGCAGCTGTGCCGCCTCCTCCTGAGCCTCTTTGATGGCGAGGTCGGCTGTGCGCTGGGCGAGCACGAGAGTGCGCCGGATGCTCTCCTCGTCGTCCAGTCCGGTCCGCTCGCTCGACAGGCGCTCCGCTCGCTCGAGGCGCTCCTGCAGGCCTTTCAGCTCCTCGGAGAGCTCATCGACAGCAAGCGCGACCTTCTCGAGGAAGTCGTCCACCTCTGACGTCTTGTAGCCCCGTAGCTCGGAACCGAACTCGACCTGCCTCAGCACCTGGGATGTGAGCTCCATGTGGCGGATCGTAGCTTCGAGCGCCCGTACGGGTGCGGATGGTCCGAGAGCGCCTTCTCGCTTCAGCCGGCCTGCCTCGAGCTAGAGGAACGACATCAAGATGATGACCACGATCGCGACCACGAGGGGTGAGAGATCGAGCCCCATCCCGCCGAAACGGGCGGGCGGGAGCACTCTTCGGACGGGCCGCAACACAGGGTCGGTCACGGAGGTCACAAGGTGGTTGAGCGACTCGAGGGGGCTTCCAGGAACGATCGAGACGAAGGACAGGACCGACCTCGCGATCATCGCGATCAGGAACAGCATGCACACCCACCAGACGATGGTGACGATCATCGGGGGATCTCCGTCTCCTCGCGCACCGGCGTGGCGCGAGTCGTCGCTCGGGCTGTCAGGACCGGAACAATCCTCGCTCGGTCAACCGCTGCCGTTCCTCGGGTGATACTTCGACATTAGACGGGGTGAGGAGGAAAACCTGTTCAGCCACCTTCTCCATCGTTCCCGAGAGTGCGTAGGTGAGGCCGGAGCAGAAGTCGATCATGCGGCGTGCGAGGTCACGCTCGCTCGCCTGCAGGTTCACGATCACCGGATGGTTGGCCTTCACGAGGTCTCCGATCTCCTGGGCATCCGAGAAGCGATGGGGCGCCACCACGTGCGGCTTGGAGTGGCGCTGCGCGACGAGCGGCCGCACGACGCCACCCTGGCGCGCTTCGACCCGGTCGTCCCGCACGAGAGGCCGGACGGTCGCTACCGGTCCCGAGGACGACGGAGCGTCCGCCGAGTCGGGGTAGGTCGTGCGCGAAGGACCCGGCGCGGGCTCGCCCAGGTCCTCGTCGTCATAGAAGTCCTCGTCCTCGATGTCCTTGAGACCGAGGTATTGCAGCGCCTTCTGCATGAAAGAAGCCATCAGAAGTCCTCCTCTGGACGCGCCATTCTTGCAGCCCTCAGCGCGGCGCGTGGGGATTCCGGGGACCGAAGAGCGCGCTGCCGACTCGGACCATCGTGGACCCTGCGCGCACCGCTTGCTCGAGATCGCCGGACATCCCGATGGACAGCTCCGGGAGACCGAGGTCACGGCCTCGCGCGGCCAGGTCTCGGAACGCGCCCTCGACCGCCGGGCCGTCCGCGCCGAGCGGAGCCACGGCCATGAGCCCGCGCAGGTCGAGCCCGATGTGCCGGACCTTTGAGACGAGGGGCGCCAAGTCGGCGGGCGCGCAACCCGGGCGTCCCGGATCGCCGGAGATGTTGACCTCCACCAAGGCCCGCGGCGCTGGCTCCGGCGCCCGCGAGAGGATCGCCTCCGCCTCCTCCACCCGGGCGACGGTCTCCCACCAGGTGACGTAGGGGGCGAGGCGGGCGACCTTGCGCCGCTGGATCGCCCCGATGAAGTGCCAGCTCACCACGTTTGCACCGGGTGCGACGCCAGCGGCTCTGTGACCCTCGGGCAGCCCGCGGAGCGCCTCCGCCTTCGCAACGAGCTCGTCGGCGTAGTTCTCACCGATGTCGAGAAGACCGTTGCGGAGCGCCGCCACCGCAACCTCCGGGCCGAAGGTCTTCGTCACCGCCACGATCCGGATCTTCGCGGGGTCGCCGCCCGCAGCAGCGATCCTGCTCCGCACCTGGGCCAGCCTCCCGGCTACGACCGGCACGAGCTCGGCTGCCCTTGCCTCGAGCTCCGGGAGGACTCCGGGGGCCCGCTCTGCCCCTGTCACCTCAGCGGCACCACCACGAGCGCGTGGCGCCCGGCGTCCCGCCTGGCGCGGTGCGAGAACCAGCGCCACGATCCGTCGGCGGTCTGCTCGCACGCCGTGCACCCGTCGACTTCGTGTTCCAAGGAGATGGCCGCCCGCTCGCATGCGATCCGGACACCGGCCACGAGATCGAGGGCGGGAGTCCCCCACCGCGTCTCCGACCGGACGCCCTCGCCGTACCGGCTCGCCAGCCGGTCGAGGCCGTCGAGACCGAACTCGTAGCACTCCGGACCGACGCCCGGACCTCGCACACCTCGGATGTCCGACGCCCCCGCTGCCCGCATCGCTCCCGCCGTCTCCTCGATCACGCCGGCGTCAAGGCCCTGCCATCCCGCATGCACGGCCGCGACGACGCCTTCCGGGCTCAGGAGGCCGAGCAGGACGCAGTCGGCGGCGAACATCGCCACCCGGTCGACGGCACGTCCGACCAACGCGTCGCCGTCGCGAACGGGATGCCTTGTGGCGGGGGTGGCAGGGGTGGCCGGGACTGCCGGCAGCACGGTCGGGCCGTGCACCTGGTTCGCCCACCGCCAGGGAGGCCCGGGCACGACGGCCTGCTGGCGCTCGGCCGCGCCGTCGCTCGTCGGGCGGAGGTCGCCCGCCAGGCGCGTCGTGACGACGACCCGAGCCGACAGCTCCTCGAAGGGGAAGTCGAGAAAGGCGGTCATACCGGCGACGTCGCCGGCGGAGGCGTTACTTGAGGAACGACGGGACGTCGAAATCCTCGTCGAGGTCGTCGAGGTCGTCGTCCCCCGGGCCGAAGAGGTCGCGGTCGCGGGCACTCTCACTGCGCCCGAAGACGTCGGGGAGCGATCGGTCGCCCGGTCGCCCGATGTCGGGGTCGCTGCGCACGCCTCTCGGAGGCGGCGGCTGCGCTCCCTGTGCGTGCGCGGGAGCAGGCGCGCCGGCGGGCTTGCCAGGCCCGGCAGCCTGCGGTGGCGCCGGACGCTGCTGGCGAGCCGGCTTCGGCTGCAACGGCTCGTCGAAACGGTCGAATCCTGCCGCGATCACCGTCACCCTCACGAGGTCACCGAGGCCGTCGTCGACGACGCTGCCGAAGATGATGTTCGCGTCGGGGTGGGCGACGTCGTGGATGATCGCAGCAGCCTCGTTGACCTCCCAGAGGGTGAGGTCGGCCCCGCCGGCGATGTTGAGGAGGATCCCGCGGGCGCCCTCGACGGACGCCTCGAGCAACGGGCTCGTGATGGCGTGGCGGGCTGCGCTCACGGAGCGGCCCTCGCCCGATCCGGTACCGATGCCCATGATGGCCGAGCCGGCGTTCTGCATGACCATCTTCACGTCGGCGAAGTCGGTGTTGATGAGCCCCGGCACGTTGATGAGGTCCGTGATGCCCGAGACGCCCTGCAGCAGCACCTCGTCCGCCATCTTGAACGCGTCCATCATGGACGTGCGCTCGTCGGCGATCGCGAGCAACCGCTCGTTCGGGATGACGATGAGGGTGTCGACCTTCTCCTTCAGGCGCTGGATGCCCTGCTCCGCCTGGTTCGACCGGCGACGGCCCTCGAAGGCGAAGGGCCGCGTGACCACGCCGATGGTGAGGGCTCCCAGACCCTTTGCGACCTCGGCGATGATCGGGGCGGCGCCGGTGCCCGTCCCGCCGCCTTTCCCGGCGGTGATGAACACCATGTCAGCACCCTTCAGCACCTCCTCGATCTCCTCGAGGTGCTCCTCGGCTGCCTGACGGCCGACCTCAGGGTCGCTCCCGGCGCCGAGGCCACGCGTGAGCGCCCGTCCGATGTCGAGCTTGATGTCCGCCTCGCTCATGAGGAGAGCTTGGGCATCCGTGTTGACCGCGATGAACTCGACTCCCTGCAACCCGGCGTCGATCATGCGGTTGACGGCGTTAACGCCGCCACCTCCGACGCCGACGACCTTGATGACAGCGATGAAGCTTTGACCCGGGCTGCTCATGCGAGTTCTGTCCTCCACTCGGATCTTGGCGGGACGTCCGATCCTGCTTCCAGGATCACGGCATCTCCATGTGGGTGGACCATGATGCGCTCCCGGAGCAGTATCGGTGACCTGCAACTACGACTACTCGCCGGAACTTCGGGCTGAACAGTTGGACCGCGTCCCCCTGGCGTCGACCATATCCCTCAGGCGTGTTCAGCCGCCGACGTTGCGGGCAACGATAGGCCCGAACGGCTATTTGTTCAAGACGGGAGCGGACGGGACTCGTAGATCGATCGTGGTGACGCCGCGCAGGTCGACCCGCGTGAGCACTGTCTTCAGTGCCACGAACTTGTCGGCGAGCAATGTGTCGTTGCCGAGGACGGCCACGAGCTTGCCCGGGAGCCTGACCTCGATCCCGAGCGGGCCCCGAGCGATGACGGCGATCTCACTCACCATGGACTGAGGGGTGGCCGCAGCTACCCGAGCGAGCGAGGCGCCATCTCGGTTCAGGTCGCCACCCGGTCGCGGGATGCTGCCCGAGACCGCGATGGTGGGAAAGCCGGCCGGCTTCGTCGCGACGTCCTCGAGCACGCGGCCGGTCGGGTCCACGAGGGCGTAGCCACCGGACGCGACGGCGACGAGGGCGACGGGGATGCGGCCCGTCACGCGGATGTGAACTGTCGTCGGCCACGACAGGGACACTGTCGCCGTCTGCACCCAGGGAAGCGTCTCGACTCGTCGTGCGATGAGCGCGGCGGAGAGATCCACGAGCGGCGGCGCTCCTTCGAGCCCGGCCACCCGGACGACCTCGGTGTGCGAGGCGTGCGCCGGCCCGGATATCTCGACGTGCCGCGCTCCGAACAGCGACGAGTGGACGAGTGCGAACCCGCCCGCAACGACGAGGGCGAGGGCGAGCGAAGCGAGGATGGCGCGGCGCCTGCGCCGACCGGTCTCCCGCGCGACCCGGACCCGGCGCTCGTGGATGCGCGGATCGGTCATCTTCTGAGTGTGACCGATCCTGCCCGCCGAGCGGGGGATGCCCCCGGGTTCACGACCGGGTCAGCAGGGTGTGCCGTTCCAGGGTTCTGGCTGGTTGTCGAACACGACGCTCGAAGAGGGCGTGGTGGTCGTGGTCGTGGTGGTCGACGTGGAGGTCGTCGTGGACGATGTCGACGAGCCGCTGCCCCCCGATGCGATGGTCGTCGTCGTGGTCGTGGACGCGGCCGCCCGGTGCGTCACGCCGATCGCGAGGAACTTGGCGATCATCTGGCTGTCGTAGGGCTGTGCCTCGAGGAGGACGTCGGCTCCGCTCGGCAGCACGTCCGGAACGGTCGGCAGCACCTCGGTGTGGATCGAGCTCGTCGAGGTGTGCCGGAAGTCCCACGCCAACTTGATGAGCTCGGTGTTCGTAAAGGTCGAGTCGATCGTCAGGTTCTTCACCACGGCGCCGAGGAGCGCGGTCATGGCCGGGAGGTCGAGAGCCTTCGACTTCACCTGGTCGAGCAGTGCGTGGAAGAACACGTCCTGGCGGCGGATCCGGCTCCAGTCGCTGCCGTAGTCCGGCTGCCACACGCCGTTCTGCTTGTAATAGAGGTGCCGGCTCCGCACGAACGCGAGCGAGTTGCCGCCGGAGATCAGCTGGCAACCGGTGTGCTGGACCGAGAGCCCGGTGTAGGCGTCCTCCACCGGGTACGGGAAGTCGATCCTGATGCCGCCGACCGCCTGCACCATCGACTGGAACCCGGCGAAGTTGATCTCGGCGAAGTGTTCGATGGGGATGCCGAAGTCGGCGCGAAGCGTCCGGATGAGCAGGCCCGCCCCGCTGTTGAAGGCGGCGTTGATGCGGTTCATGCCCGAGATGTACTGGACGTGGCCGGGGATGTTGACCCAGGTGTCGCGCGGGATCGACAGCATGTAGATCTGCTTGGTCGCAGGCACGATGCGAGCGATGATGACCACGTCGCTGCGCTGGCCCGTGACGACCGAGCCCGACCCGAACCGGTTCGCCTGCCCCGGGGTGTTCACGAACGAGCGCGAGTCCGACCCGATGAGGAGAACGTTGAAAGGAGCGCCGGGCTTCGCCCTCTTGAGGATCCCCTTCGCGATGTGCACGCGATGCGCCTGGTCGAGCTTGTAGTTGAGATACCACCAGCTGGCGCCTGCCGCGGCGGGGATGGCGATCAGCACTGCCGCGAAGGCCCCGATGATCCGGCGCCGCCACCGCTGGCCGCGGGTGCGGGCACGTCGAGCCGCCCGACGGACCGACCGGCGGCTGTGCGCGCCGCGGCGCGACGAGGACGCGGCATCGCTCCTGCCGTCGCCGGTCCCGCTCCCCGCCCTCACGCCATCGCCGGGCGCGCCGTCGTTCTCCATGAATCCTCCGTCTCGGGGTCCAGCATGCATGCCGAACCTGAAGCCATCATGAAGCAGCAACCAGGTGAGAAGGCGTCACCCGCGAGCAGCATCGCGCCGCCATCGGTTACAACCCTGCCATGAGGGTTCTCGTGGCAGAGGACGACGAAGGCCTGAGGTCCGTCATCTGCCGCGGGCTCGAGGAGGCCGGATATGTCGTGGACGCGGCGCGCAACGGCTCCGAGGCCCTCGCGTTCCTCGACGCCTACTCCTACGAGGTCGCCGTCCTCGACTGGCGCATGCCGTACATGAGCGGGGTGGACCTGGTCGAGACCCTGCGACGTCGCAAGAGCGCTCTGCCCGTCCTCCTGTTGACCGCTCGGGACCTCCCGGCCGACCGGGTCGCCGGGCTCGACGCCGGCGCCGACGACTACCTCGTCAAGCCCTTCGACTTCGGCGAGCTGCTCGCTCGCCTGCGGGCCCTCCGCCGGCGCCACGCGGCAGGCGGGTCCGGGGTGATCGAGCTCGGCGACGTCGCGCTCGACCCCGCCGGCTACGAGGTCACCGTGGGCGGGCGCGTGGTGGGCCTCACGAAGACCGAGCTGCGCATACTCGAGCTGTTGATGTCCCGCGCGCCGAACGTCGTCAGCCGGTCCTCGATCGCGATCCACGCCTGGCAGGATGAGGCCGATGCCGTTGGGTCGAACACCATCGACGTCCACATCGGCCATCTGCGGTCGAAGCTGGCGGGGTCGAGCCTGCGGATCGACACGGTCCGCGGGACCGGCTACCGCGCCATGAACACCTCGGCATGAGGTTCTCGCTCCGCGGCCGGTTCAGCCGGCGCGACCTCGCCGGTGCGGCACGGGTGGGCGCGATCGCCACCGCGCTTATGGCTGTCGCCTACGCGATCGTCGTGGTGCTGCTCGACTTCGTCGTCGCGCAGCACCTCACGGGGCAGGTCGACCGGCAGCTCGGGGCACGCCTCCAGGCGGCGGCGTCGAACCCGACAGCGGCGTTCAGCAGCGCCGGCGTGCAGACGAACGGGGCGCGCTACGGACTCGGCATCTACGGCGAGCCGATCGCGCTCTGGGCCTTCGACTCCGAGGGCGTGCTGCTTCGTTCCGCTCCGTCGGACCCGCTGCTGCCGGCGGGCACGCACCCTCCCGCGGCGGGACAGCCGAAATCGCTCGACGCCGGGATCGCCGGCACGACGTACCGCCTCGGCTGGTTGAGGACGAGGACAGGTTGGCTCCTCGCCGGCGAGAGCCTGACGGAGCTCGGACACGTCGAGGCGGTGCTCGTGCTCTCGGAGACGATCGCCTTCCCCTTCCTGCTCGCGGCGTTCTTCCTCGTCGCGCTCGCCATCGGCCTTCGCTCCGCACGCCCTGTCGAGGTGGCCCGCCGACGGCAGCTCGAGTTCACGGCGGACGCGTCGCACGAGCTGCGCACCCCTCTCAGCGTCATCGAGGCCGAGGTGAGCCTCGTACGCTCTCGCCCCCGGGAGGCGAGAGAGTACGAGGAAGCCTTCGATCGCGTGTCATCTGAGAGCTCGCGGTTGCGGGCGATCGTCGAGGACCTCCTCTGGCTCGCCCGCCGCGACTCCGAGCCGGAGCTTTCGCCACGCGCCGGTCAGGATCTCGGCGGGGCGGCGGCGCGCTGCGCGAAGCGTTTCGCCGCCGTTGCCGCCAGCCGTGGCCAAGTGCTCGAGCTCGCCCTGCCCGGCGAGGACGGGGAGCGGCTCACGGTCGTCGCCCCGGACGACTGGCTCGACAAGCTGGCGGGAACGCTCGCCGACAACGCATGCCGCTACACGCCCGACGGGGGCACGATTCGCATCTCTGCCGTACCGGTTGCACCCGACAGGGTGGCGCTTCGGGTCGAGGACGACGGGCCGGGCATCCCGGAACAGGACCGGCCGCAGGTGGTGCGCCGGTTCAGGCGGGCGACGAACGCTCCCGGCGGCCACGGCCTCGGGCTCGCCATCGCCCAGTCGGTTGCGGCGGCCACGGGAGGAAGGCTGCGTTTCGACACCTCCGAGCTCGGTGGAGCGCTCGTCGAAGTGTCCTGGCCACGGACGCGCACGCCCTGAGCCCTCCTCCGGCGCCGCCGGTCGTGCGGCACGACCGACGCAGCCTCCCGCCACACCCGCCACCCACGTGCTCAGCCGACCAGCCGCACCTCGACCTGCAGCTCGATCCCGGTGCGGCGGGCCACCAGGTCGCGCACGGTCTCGATCACGCGCCGCACGTCGTCCGCCGAGCCGCCGTTGTCGGCCTGGATGAAGTTGGCGTGCTTGTCGGAGACCTGCGCCGTCCCGATGCGAAAGCCCTTCAGCCCGGCGGCGTCGATGATCCGTCCGGCCGAGTCACCGGGTGGGTTCGTGAAGATCGAGCCGGCATTCTGCCCGCCGGGCTGGTTCTCCCTCCGCCACCGCACGATCTCGGCGATCCTGGCGGCGCCTTCTTCCGGATCCCCGCGGTCGAGAGCGAAACGAGCCCGCAGCACGAGATGACTCGCCCCGATGGCGGAATGCCGGTAGGACAGGTCTAGATCTGCCGCCGGGATGCTCCGTGGCTGAGGCGAAGCGGAGGCCAGATCGACGACGTCGGCCGCGGCGAGGCGGTCCTTCGTCTCTGACCCGTGCCCGCCCGCGTTCATGGCGACGGCTCCGCCGACCGATCCAGGGACGCCGACGGCCCACTCCATCCCGGTCAGCCCTGCCGCGACGCTGCGACGCGCTACCACCGGACAAGCTGCTCCGCCTCCGGCTTCCAGCACCGTGTCCTCGGTCGTGATGCCCGTGAACCCTTCACCGAGCTGGACGGCGAGGCCAGGAAAGCCGGCGTCGGCCACGAGCAGGTTCGAACCCTTTCCGACGACGAGCACCGGGACACCGCTCACCGAGACGGCCGTGCACACCGCCTCGAGGTCTGGTTCCCCGTCGATCTCGACGAACAGCGCGGCGTTGCCGCCGACCCGATAGGTCGTGAGAGGTCCGACCGGGACGTCACGCCTCGCCACCTCCTCGAGCAGCTCGGCAGCCTTTTCGAGAGCGGGAGCGCTCACCACGCCTCGCCGGCGAGGAGCTCGTCCGGCAGCCCGGCGAGATCGCCCGCCTCGAGCGAGATGCAGAGATCGCCGGGCCGGAGGACGCCACGAAGGAACTGGAGCAGTCCTTCGTGATCCGGCAGGTAGTGGATGTCCGCCTCCGGATGAGCGGTCAGCACCGCATCGACGACCATCTGGCCGGAGATGCCGGGGCGGATCGGCTCTCCTGCCGGGTACACCGACGTCACCGCGACCATGTCGGCGTCGACGAAGGAGTCCGCGAACTGGCTCGCAAGCGACTGCATACGTGAGTAGCGGTGTGGCTGGAAGACGGCGACGACCCGGTCGTATCCGCCCCGCCGGGCCGCCCGCAGGGCCGCCGCCACCTCGCCCGGCAAGTGCGCGTAGTCGTCGACGAACGTGACGCCGTCGCGCTCACCGCGGAACTCGTAGCGGCGGGCCACTCCCGCGAATCGAGCAAGTGCCCGCCGCGCGTGCTCGGGTGCGACCCCGATCATCACCGCGGCAGCCGTCGCCGCCGCAGCGTTGAGAGCGTTGTGCTCACCGGGTAGGGGCAAGCTGAAGCGACCGAGATCCTCACCCGCGTCCGACAGCGAGAAGGACACGTCGCTCCGGCCACCTTCTATCCCGGTCAGCCGGAACCGTGCATCCGCGCTCGTCCCGAACAGCGCCGAACCGTTCGCCGCCACGGCGAGCAGGCCGGCCGGCTCCGGGGAGTCCGCGAACAGCAGGGCGTGTCCCGCCTCCCCGACGTAGCGAGCAAAGGACGCCAGCAGCTCCTCGAAGCCGCCGTAGTGCTCGAGATGGTCGGGCTCGAGGCTCGTCACGATGGCGAGCTCCGGGTCGAGCCTGAGGAAGGTGCCGTCGCTCTCGTCGGCCTCGACCACGAGCCACTCGCCGGAGTCCCACAGCGCGTTGGCGCCGATGTCGTTCACGTCTCCTCCGACGATGAAGCTCGGTCGCAGTCCTGCCTCGACGAGGACGAGCGACAGCATGGACGTGGTGGTCGTCTTGCCGTGCGTCCCGGCGATGGCGATCGTGCGCCGGCTCGCCGTCACCTCCGCCAGCACGTCGGCACGGGTCCAGACCGGGATGCCGCGCTCATGGGCGCGGACCACTTCGATGTTGTCAGGTGGTATCGCCGTCGAGATGGCGAGGAGGTCCGCTCCGTCCACGACAGAGGCGTCGTGCCCGACCCGCACCTCGAGGCCGGCGGCGGCGAGCCGGTCGAGGGCGCGGGTCTGCTTGACGTCGCTCCCGGTGACCTGATGGCCCATGCCCGCGAGGACGATGGCGACGGCGCTCATGCCGGCGCCGCCCGCGCCGACGACATGCACGCGTCGCGGGCTCGTGAGGTCGGACATCACGCTGCACTCCGGGATCTCGTGGTGGCCCCGGCGGCACGTCGAGCGAGATCGGCCACGCGGGCGGCGGCGTCCCGGTGCCCGAGCGCCCGGGCTGCCTCGGACATCGTGCTGAGGACGGCTTCGTCCTCGAGCAGGCGCTCCAGAGTGCCGGCGAGCCTGTCCCCGGACAACTCGCGATCTCGGATCATGACGGCCGCGCCGGCCTGCTCCAGCGCCACGGCGTTCTTCGTCTGGTGGTCCCCGGGCGCCCCGGGGAGCGGCACGAGCACGCTCGGCGCGCCGATCGCCGTCAGCTCGGCGACGGTCGAGGCGCCGGCACGGCAGACCACGACATCGCATGCCGCCACCGCCGCCGCGAGCTCCGGATCGAAGCCGGCGAGCCGGTACTCGAGCCGGCGCTCGGGCCCGGAACCCCCCGGTGAACCGCCGACCGGAACGGCCGGCGGTGCCTGCAACGTCTCCGACCCCGCTCCGGTGGGACCGATCAGGCGGCGCTCGGTCGCAGCTCGTGTCATCTCCTCGATGTTGCGCTCTCCTGCGAGGTGATAGATGGCGACATCGTCACGAGCCAACCACAGCTCGGCGAGCGCGAGCGCGGCTTCGTTGACAGAACCAGCGCCGAGGGAGCCTCCAGTCACGACCACGAGACGTCGCCCCGGATCGAAGCCGAGCTGCTCTCTCACCCTGCGGCGCGCCTCGCCGTCCCGGGAGACCGCGAGGACCGAGCCGCGCACCGGCGGCCCGGTCACCTCCGTCCTCGGGAGCAGCACTCCGGGATAGGCGACGGCGTTCACCGACGCGAACCTTCCCACGAGCCGGTTCACCGCACCCGGGGCGGCATCGATCGTCACGACGACGAGAGGGATCCGCAGCACCACCGCAGCGAGAGCGTATGCGAACCCCGCGTAACCACCGACCGTGACGACGACGTGTGGCCGCTGGCGCAGGGCCATCCCGAGGGCGAGGAACACGCTCGCGCCGAGCCCGAGCACCGCGCCCAGGTTCTCGCGCGTGAGCTTGCGCTGGATCCCGCGGCCTGGGAGTTGGACGAGCTGGTAGCCCGCCGCCGGTACGAGCCGGCTTTCCATGCCGCGCCGCCCACCCACGAACAGCACCTCGGAGCGTTCGACCCCGCTCGCGACGAGGGCGTCACCGACGGCGAGCGCCGGTGAGACGTGCCCACCTGTGCCACCCCCGGTGACCACGGCGAATGGACGCCGGCTCACCGCGCTCGAACCGGGACGTAGGCGCCCTTCGCACCCTTCGTCCGGGCACGCACCGCGATCTTTTCGGTCTCGATGGCACGGACGACGACCGGTGCCCGAACTTGGCGCCGGGCGATCCCGGTGAGGACGCCCGCGCCGACCATGGCGACGACGAGGGCGGAACCCCCATAGGAGATGAACGGCAGCGGGATGCCCGTGACAGGCAGAGCATCGATGACCCCGCCGATGTTGATGGCCGCCTGCGCGACGATCCAGCACGTGATGCCGATGGCGACATAGCGCGTGAACGGGTCGCGCTCACGGTGGGCCACCCGCAAGCCTGCCCATCCGAAGGCGGCGAACAGGCCGATAACCGTCATCGTGCCGATGATCCCGAGGTTGCTGCCGATCACCGCGAAGATGAAGTCCGTGTGGCCGTTCGGGAGGAACCCCCACGTGCTCGGAGAGCCACCGATGCCGTTCCCTTGCAGCCCTCCCTGTCCGAGCGCGACCAGGCTCTGGACCACCTGATAGCCGCTGCTCCCGGCGTGGGCGAACGGGTTGAGGAAGGAGAGGAGGCGGGCGCGCCGGTAGGAGGCGTCGAGGGCGAGGATCGCTCCGACGCCCCCCGTCAACGCGAAGGCCCCTCCGACGAGGCGTACCGGCAGGCCGGCCGCGAACATGAGCGAGAACGTGATGCAGGTGATGACCATGCACGTTCCGAGGTCCGGCTGCTTCATGATCAGGACGCCGGCGAAGCCGAGCAGGATCAGGAGGGGCTGCACGACGGCACGGCCGGGATCGTCCCGGTCGCCGCGCCTTGCGAGCAGATCCGCCGCGAACAGCACGACGGCGAGCTTCATGAGCTCTGACGGCTGGATCTGGATCGGTCCTGCGCCGATCCAGCGACTCGAGCCGCCCGCGTTGTGCCCGAGCCCGGGCAAGAACACAGCCACGAGCAACCCGAGCGCTCCGGCGAGCAGCCAGTTGCGGTAGCGGCGTATCCGCTCCATCCGGAGCCTCGACGCGACAAGGGCGGCGACCAGCCCCAGGACGAGGAACATCGCCTGCCGCTCGAAGAGGGAATAAGGGGAGGCTCCGGACTGTATCGAGATCACCGCCGAGGCCGACAGCACGATCGGGAGGCCGATCAAACAGAGGCAGAAGACCGAGCCGACGAGGACGCGGTGCTCGAGATGCGTCGCGGGCTTCGGCGCCGACGAGACTGCGCGCAGCCCCGGGCTTGGTGCCCGGGTCGTCGCGCGCGGCGCGCGAGCCGTCGGAGCCGCGCGGGGTGTGCCCCTCGTCACGGTCGGACCGGTCGGACGGGTCGGACGGGTCGAACGGCCGGTGCGCACCGGGTAGGGCGCCCGCGATCTGTGCGGAGTGCGCCGCGTGCCCGGGGCGACGTGCGACGTCCCTGGCCGGGCAAGAGTGCGCTGGCTCATGGTGTTCCCCCTCGCTTCACGGCCACGGGCCGCTGCTCGTCACCCTGTTTCGCTGCAAGACCCGGCGGTGCGGCGTCGCTCTTCCCGGAGTCGACCTGCCTCCGGACCACCCGGGCGAAGTCGTCGCCTCGCTCGCCATAGCTTCGGTACCAGTCGAACGAGGCGCAGCCGGGCGAGAGCAGGACGGCGTCACCGGGACCCGCGAGGGCTGACGCCCGTGCCACCGCCTCGGACATGGAGGTCGCGATCTCGGTCGGGACTTCCTCGAGGTGCCGAAACGCCTCGGCCACCTCCCCGGCGGCCTCCCCGATGGCGATCACGCCGCGCAGCCGAGCGGGCCCGGGGCCTGTTCCGGCGGCTGCCTCGGACTCGAGGCCGCGCACCATCGAGGCGAGGTGGAGGCCCTTGTTTCGGCCGCCGGCGATCAGCACCACCGACGCGAACCCCTGCATCGCGGCCAGCACCGCGGTCGGAGTCGTCGCCTTCGAGTCGTCGTAGTACCGCACGCCGCCGACCTCCGCCACGAGCTCGATCCGGTGCGGCATCGGCACTCCTCGCTGCAGCGCGGCGGCGCAGGACTGCGGATCGGCGCCTGCGCCGAGAGCCACCGCTGCGGCCGCGCAGGCGTTCCACACGTCGTGCGGGAGCGCCCGGGGAAGCGACGACACGGTGCAGATCTCGCCCTCCGGGGAGGAGATGACGCCGCCTCGCTCGGTGACGTCGCCCGCCGCACCGAAGGTCACGAGACGCCCCGGGGCCGTCTCGGCCCAGTGCATCACGACCGGATCATCCGCGTTCGCGACCGCGACGTCTGACTGGTCCTGGTTCTCCCACACACGCGCCTTCGCGGCCGCGTAGTCCCCCATCCCGGCGTGCCAGTCGAGGTGGTCCTCGGCCAGGTTCAGCCAGCACGCGACCGTCGGGTGGAACGTCTTCGTCCAGGCGAGCTGGAACGACGAGACCTCGAGCACGTAGGTGTCAGCGGTCGGCTCGTGCACCGCCTCGATGAAGGGACGGCCGATGTTGCCGACCGCTTCCGCCTCGCGCCCGGCGGCCCGCATGATCTCGGTCACGAGCGAGGTCACCGTGGTCTTCCCGTTCGTGCCCGTGATGGCGAGCACGGGCACCGTTGCGAGCGACGCCGCCAGCTCGACCTCCGAGACGATCTTGCCGGCGTCGGCGACCTCGAAGATCGGATGGCTCGGGGGGATGCCGGGGGACAGCACGACCATCTCCGCCCGCTGCGCGAGCGACGACAGGAGTGCGCGAGAAGGCCGCCAGACGAGCTCGGTCCCGAGCGATGCTGCGAGCTTCGTCGCATCCGCCAACGGCTCGCCGTCGTCGACCGCGCTGACGGCGAAGCCGTCCTTCAGGAGCGAGCGCGCGGCCGCCTGGCCGGTGACGCGGAAACCGATGACGAGTGCCTGCCGGCTCACCGGTGCGGTCTCCTCACTGACGCGGCCTCACTGGTGCGGCCTCACGGACAGGTAGTCGGCATAGAACAGGCCGAGCCCGAGGGCGGTGCACAACCCGCTGAAGATCCAGAAACGCACCGTCACCGTCGTCTCCGGCCAGCCGAGCAGCTCGAAGTGGTGCTGGAGCGGCGCCATCCGGAACACGCGTGTGTGGAAGAAGCGGAACGACACGACCTGGATGACGACCGACAGCGTCACGAGCACGAAGAGGCCACCGATGATCGGGATCAGCAACGACAGGTTCATCGAGAGCCCGAGGCACGAGAGACCGGTCCCGATCGCGAGCGACCCCGTGTCGCCCATGATGATCCTGGCGGGGGCGGCGTTCCACCAGAGGAAGCCGACGCAGGCACCGCACAACGCCACGGCGACGAGCGCCAGGTCGATCGCGTTCGCCAGGTGGTAGATCGGGTAGTTGCGGTACTGCCAGTAACCGATGATCGTGAGGCAGCTGAAGGCGAAGGCGGAGGCTCCGGCCGCGAGGCCGTCGAGCCCGTCGGTGAGGTTCACCGCATTCGAGCCACCGACGATGACGAGCACGCACCACACCACGTACAGCGCCGCCGGCAGCACCAGGGACGGGAAGTCGAAGCGGGTGAAGGAGATGTCGCGGTTGATCCCGGCCCAGTAGAGGGCCCCGAGGCCGAACGCGATGGCGACGCCGAGCTGCAGGCCCGCCTTGGCCCGCTTGGTCAGCCCGAGGCTCCGGCGCCTGCTGACCTTGATCCAGTCGTCGGCTGCGCCGACCAGTCCGGTCGCGAGGACCGCGAGGACGACGAGCCAACCGGCTTTCGTGAACCCGACGTTCGTCCCGACGTGTGCGAGCACATAGCCGCCGAGCATCCCGCCGAGCATGGCGATGCCACCCATCGTCGGCGTGCCCTGCTTGGCGGCATGGGCCTCGGGACCGTCCTCCCGCACGTGTTGGCCGATCCTCCACTTCACCAAGAAACGCAACAGGATCGGCGTCCCGAACCCGGCGATCAGGAGCGCGACGCCTCCCGCAGTGAAGATCGAGATCACGCGGCACCCGCCAGTCGTTCGGCCTCCTCGGCGATGACGAGGCGGTCGTCGAACTCGAGGAAGTCGTCGCCGACCTGCTGGGTCCTCTCGTGACCCTTGCCGGCGACGAGCAGGATGTCGCCGCGATCCGCGAGCGAGAGCCCGAGACCGATCGCCGCCCTCCTGTCCGGCTCGACGTGCAGCTCGGCCCCGCCGTCGCATCCGGCCACGATCTCGTCGATGATCGCGAGGGGGTCCTCGTGGCGGGGGTTGTCGGTCGTCACCACGGCACGGTCGGCGTGGACGGAGGCTGCGTGGCCCATCGGGCGGCGTTTCTCGTGGTCTCGGTCGCCACCTGCCCCGAAGACGACCACGAGCCGGCCGTCGCCGGCACTGACCTGCTTGAGCGTCGCGCAGGCCTGCTCGAGGCCGGCGGGCGTGTGCGCGTAGTCGACCACGGCAGTCAGCCCGAGCGCGTTCGGCACGAGCTCGAGGCGGCCGGGCACGGGGATCGCCCGCGAAAGGCCCTCGGCGATCGCACCGTCCTCGATGCCCGCCGCCCGCGCCGCTGCCGCGGCGGCGAGGGCGTTCTCGACGTTGAACCGGCCGATCAGGGGGAGCTCGACCTCGTGCCCCCGAAGGACGAAACGGCTGCCCTCGGCACGAAGGTCCAGCTTCTCGGCCTCGCCCATCGAGAAGGCCTCTGTCGGGACGGCCGCACGCTCGAGCAACCTGCGCCCGTAGGCGTCGTCGGCGTTCACGACCGCGCGGCGGGAGTGGCCCGGGGTGAACAGCAGCGCCTTGGCCTCGAAGTAGGCCTCCATGGTCCCGTGGTAGTCGAGATGGTCCTGGGAGAGGTTCGTGAAGACGGCGACATCGTGCACGTACCCGTCGACCCGGTGCTGCACGAGCGCGTGCGACGTGACCTCGAGGGCGACCGCTCCGGGGCGTTGCTCGCTCTCGGCCACGAGCCGCGAGATCTCGAAGCGCTCTTGCAGGTCCGGCGCCTCCGGGGTCGTGCGGGAGCCGGACAACGTCCCGACGAGGCCGGGTTTGTAGCCCGCCTGCGACAGGATCGAGCAGAGCAGGTACGTGGTCGTCGTCTTGCCGTTGGTCCCCGTCACGCCGATCGTGAGGAGGTGCTGCGCCGGGTCGTGCCGGAGCGCGCAGGCGGCTTCGGCCATGGCAGCGCGAGCAGCGCCCGGCTCGACTATCAGCTGTGCGGCGCCTCCCGTCGCTTCGCCGAGGTCACGCTCGCACAAGAAGGCGACCGCGCCCGCCTCCCGGGCCATCGCAGCGAAGGCATGGCCGTCGTGGTGCTCACCGGGCAGGCAGCAGAACAGGTCGCCGACCGCCGGCGCGACGGCGGAGCCCGCCCGGCGCATCTGGCGGATCTCTCGGTGGTCGAACTGCACCGCTGCGATGCCCGTCTCCCGGTCGCCCGAGAGCAGGCACTCGCCGAGACGGGCCCGGATCCTCGTGGCGAGGTCGCCGAGGGACGTGCCGCTCGTCTGGACGACGGCACGCCGCCTCGTCGGACCTGCCCAAGGACGGCCGGCAGGAGCCGTCACGGCTTCGTCGAAGAGCTCGGAGTTCCGGACAGACCGCTCGCGCCGCTTGGCGATATGTCGAAATGGCGCAAGGCGTACTTCATGATCGTGGCGAAGACTGGGGCCGAAGCCGAGCCACCGTACATCGCCGTCGGATGGTTCAACATCACGACGGCCGTCAGCTGCGGGTTCTGCGCCGGCACAAAACCGACGAACGTCGCGTTCCATGCGCCCGCTTGGTAGCCCGGCGCGGTCGTGCTCGGGATCTGGGCCGTGCCCGTCTTGCCGGCGACGGTGTACCCCGGGATCTCCGCCATGGTGCCGGTCCCCATGGCGGTGACCTCCTCGAGCATCGGGACGATCTCGGCGGCCGTGGTCTGCGAGAGCACGCGGTGGCGCTTCGGGGCCGGGAGGACGTGCTGGCGCCCGTTCGGGCCGACGACGGCCTCGACGAGGCGCGGCGGGATGTACTCGCCGCCGTTCGCAACGGTGTTGTAGGCGTCGGCGATCTGAAGTGGCGTGACGGCTTCGCCGGTGCCGATGGGGATCGTGCCCATGTCCGAGGCCGACCACTGCGAGACCGGTGGCACGATCCCGGCCGACTCTCCCGGCCAGTTGAGATCCGTGACGTTGCCGAAGCCGAGGGCATGCAGATAGGCCGAGAGCCGCTGCGGTCCGAGCATGTGCGCGATCTCGATCGTGCCCACGTTGGAGGACTGGGCGAGGATCTGCGTGACGGGCATCTGCTCGGTCGGGTGGAACTCGGCGTCCTGGAAGGGCCAGCCGCCAACCCAGATCGTGTAGGGGACGGTCAGCTCCTCGTTCGGTGTGATCAGCCCGGTTTGGAGAGCACCCGAGAACGTGGCGAGCTTCATCACCGATCCGGGCTGGTACACGATGTTCGTCGCGAGGTTCTGGGTCGCGGGCACGACCGACTTGTTCTGGCGCACGAGGCTCACCATCGCGAGGATGCCGCCCGTCTTCGTGTCGAGCACGACGCAGGTGGCGCTGTCGGCGTGCTGGGCGAGCACCTGTGCTCGGAGAGCCTGCGTCACCTCGTATTGGAGAGGCTCGTCGAGCGTGAGCACGAGCCCCTCGCCCTGCACCGCAGGGTCGAGCACCTTGGCGGCACCAGGCAGCTGGTCGCCGGACGGACCGATCATCACGTCTTCGGAGCCGGACCGGCCCGCCAGCGTCTTCTGATAGAGGTACTCGAGACCGGACAGGCCCTTGTTGCCCCAGCCGACGACGCCGAGCAGCGGGGCGAAGAGGTTGCCGGTTGGTTCCACGCGTACCTGGTCGGGCACGAAGGAGAGGAACGGCAGCGTCAATGCCACCACCTTCGAGACGAGCGCCCGCCCGACGGCAAGAGCGAGGGGGACGTAGCCGTTGCGCTCGGTGAGCTTCGCGACGAGCGTGCCCTTCCCGACGTGCAGAAGCGGAGCGAGGGCGGCCGCGGCGGTCTCGGCCTCAGCCCGCGAATGGACGAGGAAGTCGTCCGCGACGATGTCGGTCTTCGGGACCGAGGTGGCGAGCACGTTCCCGTTGCGGTCGTACACGGTGCCCCGGATGGCGGGGAGGCCGACCTTTTGGACCTCCTCTGACTGCCCGTAGGCGGAGTAGGCGGAGGCGTTCAGGCCCTGGACGTCGAAGACGCGCGCTGCGAGGAGCGCGAGGACGGCGCACGTCATGACGAGCATGATGCCGAGGCGGCGGCGCCGGATCACAGCGTGGTGACCGGCCGACCGGCGCGGTGCCGGTGCCGAGGCGGCGGTACGAACGGCCCCGCCTCGACCGGACTGGCGCGAGGCCCGAACGGATGGGCGCGTCGTCGGGCGTGGCCGGTCCGGCCGCGGAGGTGTCAACGCGACTGCGAGTGGTGGGCCGTCTTGGGATGAGGAGCCGCCGCGGGCTCGTGCGCCTGGAGGACGCTCTCACCGGGGTCGACGGGCTGGATATAGGTGATCCCGGCCGGGGAGATCATCTTGAACCGTGTCTCCGCCAGGCGCAGGACCCGCGACGGGGTCTCGAGCTCCGCACGCTGCAATTGCAGGTCCTGTTGGGTGGTGAGGGCGTTCGCCAGCTGGCCGCTCAGCGTGTCGGACCGGATCTGCGTGGCGGCGAGCAACGCGTGGCCTGCAGCCGCCACCGTGAGCGCACCTGCCATCACGAGCCCGGAGACGAGGAAGAGCACACGCGCCTGGCGCTGCCTCGCGCGCTCGAGCGTCGCGGCACGGTCGACGACGCCGAGGGGCGGCCGTGAAGTGCGAGCGGGGCGGGACTGCTCGCCGCGGCGCCCCGGTGCGCGAGCCGGCGCGCTGTCTCCCGGGCTGTGATGGAGTGTTGAGCTCCTCGTTGCCATCAGTCCTCCTCCTCGATCGATCGGCCACCGGGGCGCCAAGGCGCAGTCGTGCGCTCTGCCACCCTGAGCCGCGCGCTCGCAGCCCTCGGGTTCGCGGCCACCTCCGCAGCAGACGGCTTGCGGGCGCCGCGGGTCAGGACGCGAACAGCCGGCTCGGCACCGCACACGCACGGGAAGCCCAGCGGGCAGGTGCACCAGCCCGACTCCGCCTCGGCGAAGAGGCGCTTCACGATACGGTCCTCGCCGGAGTGGTACGAGATGACGACGGCCCGGCCCGAGGGTGCCATCGCCGACAGCGCTGCTCCGATCGCGACCGGAAGCTGCTCGAGCTCCGCGTTGACGGCGATGCGGATCGCCTGGAAGACGCGCTTCGCGGGATGGCCGCCCCGCTGGCGCGCGCCCGCCGGGATCGCCATGCGGACGATCTGGGCGAGCTCGGTCGTGGTGCGTACCGGCCGTGCGGCCACGAGGGCCGCGGCGACACGCCGAGCAAAGCGCGTCTCGCCGTTCGCCCGGAACAGCTCGGCCAGCTCCACCGCTGGCCACTCGTTCACGACCTCGGCAGCGGTCGTAGCCTGTGACGGGTCCATGCGCATGTCGAGATCTGCTTCGAACCGGTACGAGAAGCCCCGCTCTGCCTCGTCGAGCTGCCAGCTGCTTACACCGAGGTCGAACACCGCGCCGGCGACCGGCTCCCTGCCCGCCTCTCGCTCTAGCACTGCAGCGAGCTCGTCGAAGCGGCCCCGCACAACGAGAGCCCTCGGCCCGAACGCCGCCAACCTCTCGGTGGCGGCGGCGACGGCGTCCGGATCGCGATCGATGCCGATGAGCCGGTGACGCGTCGAGGCCAGCAGGATGGCTGCAGCGTGGCCGCCGCCGCCGACGGTGGCGTCGACGATGACGCCTTGTGGGGTCGCCTCCAGCACCTCGGTCACCTCGGCCACCATCACGGGTTCGTGATGGAACGCCCGGGTCACCCGCAGCCTCCCGGCCGAAGACGTGCCGACGTGACGCGTCCAGGCGAAGCGGGGATGGCAGTTGGCGGAGAGGTGTGTTGGAC
>JAKCCH010000020.1 GCA_021838945.1 Actinomycetes bacterium | reverse complement strand
ATGACTCGTTCGACGAGATCCCGCTCGACGACTCGAACCCTGCCGCCTCGCATCTCGCCGGCGGCGGCCCGCTCTTCGTCGAGACGAGGGAGGAGCTGGTCTCCCGCTGGCCGGCGCTCCGTTCGGTCGCGACGCACGCCTTCGCCGGATTCCCTCTCTTCGTCGCAGACCGACGCCTCGGAGTCATGGCGATCGGCTACGAGACGGACCATCGCTTCGACGAGCACGAGCGGGCCTACCTGACTGCCGTCGCCGAACAAGCCGGCGTCGCGCTCGACCGGGCACAAGGGGCAGAGAGCGCTGCCGCGGAACAGGAGCGGCAGGCGTTTCTCGTCGAGACGAGCCTTGCCCTCACGAACCGGTACGCGACTCCCGAGCAGCTCATCGAGACGCTCGTCCACCTCGTCGTGCCGCGTCTCGCCGACCGCTGCTCGGTGCTGCTCGAACGTGGCGGCAGGTTCGAGCGTGTCGCCGCAGCACAGACGAGAGCGCTCACCGAGAGAGAGCTCGCCATCGTGAACCCGAGCGGCGTCGAGGAGCACTTCGACATCGTCAACCGTGTCTTTCACAGCCTCCAGCCGCTCATGATCGGCGCTGACGACGAGGACCCGGTCGATCCGCAGAAGTTCGCGCCGTTCGCCGCGATCCTCGACGTTCGGTCGCTCATGATCGTCCCGCTCGAGAGCCACTCCCGCCCGGTCGGAGTCATGACCTTCGCTGCGTGCTCGGAGCGCGATCGCTTCACCGCTCGCGACCTCGACCTCGCGCTGGAGGTCGCCGCCCGCGCCGGGCGCCTCGTCGAGGATCTCACCCAGCGCCAGCGCGAGCGGGCGTTGGCAGAGACCCTCACGCGAGCGCTCCTGCCGACCCGCTTGCCGGCAGTCGCGGGGTTGGAGCTGATCGGCCGCTACTTGCCCGCCGAATCCGGGCCTGTCGGCGGAGACTGGTACGACGCCTTCGAGCTCGACGGCGGCCGCCTCGGCCTCGTGGTCGGCGACGTCGGCGGGCACGGCGTCGAGGCCGCGAGCGCCATGGCGCGCCTGCGCAACGGGCTGTTCGCGTTCGCCTCCGAAGGCCACGACCCGGTGGGAACCCTGGAGTGCCTGAGCGGCCTCCTCGCGAACGACTCGGCGGCGTGGAACGTTCCCGATCCGATCGTGAGCGTGTTCTTCGGCCTCCTCGACCTCACGACCCTCGAGCTGCACACCACCTGCGCCGGCCATCCACCCTGGCTGCTCGTGCGGGACGGGACGGCGGCGATGCACGAGTGCGGCGGCCGTGTGCTCGCCGGCAGCCTGCCACCGGCGCCCTTCGAGGCGCACCACCAGCTACGGCCGGGCGACATCTGCCTCTTCATGACCGATGGCCTTGTCGAGCGGCCGGACGAGGACATGTCGGACTCGCTCGAGCGCCTGCAGCAAGCGGCCTCGGCGGCGGCGGCGGCGGACCTTGGTCCCTTCGCCGACGAGGTGCTGGCAGCGACGACGCCGCCGGGTGGGCGGCGGGACGACTGCTGCCTTCTCGCGATCAGGCTGGCCGGCTGAGGCGATCGGCCGCCTTCGCGAGTGCGAAGTCGAGCTCGGTGAGGCCGCCGGCGTCGTGCGTGGTGAGGTGCACCGTCACGCGGTTGTAGACGTTGGACCAGTCGGGATGGTGGTTGAGCTTCTCCGCCTCGAGCGCGACTCCGGTCATGAACGCGAATGCCTCCACGAACCCGGAGAAACGGAACTCCTTCTCGAGGAACCACCCCTTCCCCTCGACCTCGGTGGCCTGCCATCCCTCATAACCCTCGCCGAGCCTCCCCTCGATCTCCGCCGGATCGAGCCGAACACGTGACAGCCCCTCAGACATCTCCGTGAGGTCTCCTTTGCTGTTGCCCGGTCTCTGCGCCAAGCACCGTAGCGGTCCGCCTGCGCCGGCGCGCCCGCAACCGCCTCCTACGATGTCGGCTGATGGCCGGAGAAATGCCCCAGGATCGGCCCACCGGAGCACGCGAGGCCATACGATGAACGATGTGCGATCAGCCGAGATCATGCTCGATCCGCACCCGGCCAGCGTCGGACGGGCGCGTCGCTGGATCTCGCGGCAGCTGGAGCAGTGGGGCCTCGAGGATCTCGATTACGACGTGAGCGTCGTACTGAGCGAGCTCGTGACGAACGCGGTGTTGCACGCGCGCTCCCAGATCGAGCTCCACGTGACGGAGTCAGGAGACACCGTGCGGTTGGAGGTGTGCGACTCTTCGGACGCCATGCCGGCGCCGCGGGGGCACGCTTCGTCCAGCACGACCGGTCGCGGACTGCACCTCGTCTCCGCGCTCGCCTCCTCGTGGGGATGGGAGCCGCGCCCGCGCGGCAAGGTCGTCTGGGCGGAATTCGACGCGGCGCCGCGGAAGCAGCGCTCACGCCGCGCCGGGAGCTCCGGGCTCGATGCTGAGATCAGCCTCGCCGGCCAGCGCGGCCGTTCGGCGAGGTCCGGCGATCCGATGCTGCGCCTCGTGCAACCGAGCGAGTCGGTCGGGAGGAGCGCGTGACGCCGGGCGAGGAGCCGGAACACAGGCTCGTCGACATCACCCTGCTCGACATCCCTGTGACGTTGTGGGCCCGCACCGACGACGAATTGAAGGATCTCCGCAGGGAGTTCGCGCTGATCGTGCTCAGCCGCGAGAACCACGTGCCCGACGTGCCGTCTCAGCTCATGCACCTCATCGACGAGTTGCAGGCGAGCTACGGGGCCTTCGGCAACTCCCAGGCGGAGCGCTTCGAGCGAGCGAGGACCGAGGACGATCCGGTCATCGACAGGCTGGAATGGCGCCTCCCCCATGACAGCGAAGATGACATCAAGCGTCTCGCGACCGCACTCGACGAGGCCGACGAGTACTGCCGTCAGGGCCAGCACCTGCTCACCCTCACGTCGTCGCCCGCCACAAAGGCGTTCCGGGACTGGTTCCTCGACGAGTTCTGCGTGCAACTCCGAGGCGGTCCGCCAACACCGTGGCCCCTCAGCCCGTACGCGGCCATAGCCCGGGAGGCCGTCACGGAATGACCAGCTTCACCCCCGCGTACGAGGACGAGCCCGTGATGTTCGAGATCGTGCGCGACCCCGACGCCCTGCCACCGCTTCTCCGGCTCTCCGGAGAGATGGACCTGCGCGCAGCTCCCGAGCTCCGCGAGGCGCTGCTCAAGGCACTCGCCGACGGGCAGGGGTCGGTCCTGCTCGACCTGGCCGAGCTCTCGTTCATCGACTCGACGATCATCTCGGTGCTCATCATGGCCCGCAAGCGGGCCGACACCTCCGACGGCGAGGTACGGCTGCGTGCGGTCCCGGGCAGGATCCAGCGCATCCTCGCCATCACGGGTATCGACTCGCTCTTCCCGGTCGACGACCCACCCGTAAACGGTACGGCAGACGGCTGACATCTCGGCGAGCACGCCCGCCTGAGCACTGGTACCGTCGCTCATTGACGGGTGGGGGCCCCTCTGCCCCCGGGGCCACCGCCCGTCGGCTCAGCCGAAGAACACCTCCGCGACCGAGCGGAACAGCTCCGCGTCGAGCGTCTTCAGCGTCGCCACGGCGTCGGCGATGGGGACCCGTTCGATGCGAGCGCCGTGCAGCGCCACCATCTCGCCCCACGCACCCTCGTGGACGGCGTCGGCGGCGGCAGTCCCGAAGCGTGTCGCCAACACTCGGTCGAACGCGCTCGGGGTGCCACCCCGCTGGATGTGCCCGAGGATGGTGACCCGCGACTCGAAGCCGGTGCGTCGCTCGATCTCGGCCGCGACCGTGTTGCCGATGCCCCCGAGGCGGGGGTGCCCGAACTGGTCGAGCTCCGGCGAGGCGACCGTGATGGTGCCTTCGGCCGGCAGAGCGCCTTCGGCCGTCACCACGATGGAGGCGTATCGCCCGAAGGAGTGCCGGTGGCGCAGGTACTCGCACACGGCATCGATGTCGAAGGGCTCCTCGGGCACGAGGATGGCCGTGGCACCGCCGGCGATGCCGGCATACGTCGCGATCCAGCCGGCATGGCGGCCCATCACCTCGCAGACGATCACCCTGTCGTGCGACTCGGCAGTCGTGTGCAACCTGTCGATCGCCTCGGCTGCGATCTGCACCGCTGTGTCGAAGCCGATCGTGAGGTCCGTGCCCGACAGGTCGTTGTCGATCGTCTTCGGTACGCCGACGACGGGCATACCGGATGCCGCCAGCCGGTCGGCCACGCCGAGCGTGTCCTCACCGCCGATGGCGATGAGCGCATCCACTCCGTCTCGCTCGAGCGTCGCCATCGCGCGCTCGGGGCCCCCGTCGATCGTGTACGGGTTCGTGCGGGACGTGCCGAGGATCGTGCCGCCCCTCGGCAGGATGCCGCGACACCTCTCTATGTCGAGCGGCATGCTGTCGCCCTCGAGCACACCGCGCCAGCCGTCGAGGTAGCCGATCACCTCGTCCTCGAACCGGACGACGCTCTTTCGGACGACCGCTCGGATCGCCGCGTTCAAGCCGGGGCAGTCTCCCCCGCCGGTGAGCACCGCTACACGCACGGCATGACCTCCTTCGCGACATGACGCAGGTGATCGAGGTCGTCGAGATCGAGCACCTGCAGGTAGACCCGGGAGACACCGGCTTCCCCGTAGCGCGACAGTACGTCCACGACCTCCTGGGCGGTGCCGCACGCTCCGTGCTCTCGCAGCTCCTCGGGCTCACGCCCGATGGCGGCAGCACGCTGCCGGAACTCTGCCTCGTCAGAACCGCAGCAGAGGACGAGCGCTGCCGATCTTCGCAAGGACGACGGGCTGCGGCCGATCTGCTCGCACGCCTGATCGACGAGCCCGAAGAGACGGCGGCAGTCATCGGCGGATCCGAACGCGACGTTGAACTCGTCCGCGAACCGCGCAGCGAGCGCCGGCGTGCGGCGGGTCCCGTGGCCGCCCACGATCACGGGAGGACGGGGCGACTGGACCGGCTTCGGCAGGGCCGGGCTGTTCTCGAGGCGGTAATGGCGTCCCTCGAACGAGAACCTCTCACCTGGCTCGCACTGCCACAGCCCGGTGATCACGGCCAGTTGCTCCTCCAACCGATCGAAGCGCTCACCGATGCCGGGGAACGGGACGCCGTACGCGTGGTGCTCCTCCGCGAACCACCCTGCGCCGAGCCCGAGCTCCACACGGCCGCCGCTCATGGCATCGACTTGTGCAACCTCGATCGCGAGCATGCCGGGGTGCCGGAACGTGGCCGACGTGAGAAGGGTGCCGAGCCGGATCGTCGACGTCTCACGCGCCAGCGCGCCGAGCGTCACCCACGACTCCGTCGGCCCCGGACCGGGATCGCCGGCCCCCATGCGGAGGAAGTGGTCGGAGCGGAAGAAAGCCCCGTACCCGAGCTCCTCGGCCACCTGTGCGACGCCGAGCAGCTGGTCGTACGTCGCGCCCTGCTGCGGTTCGGTGAAGATGCGCAGTTCCATGCACTCCGTCTAGCGCGCTGGCACCACCGTTCGTGCCGGACAGCACCTGTTCGGGCACCCTGACGTTCGCATAGGCGACGAGGCCGAGCGCGACGACGCCGCCGGCGAGCAGCAGCGGGCGGACGCCGACGGCGTCGGCAACGGGTCCGCCGATGAGGTTTCCGAGCGCGACCGTTCCCCCGAAGCCCATGATCCACAACGCCATCACGCGGCCGCGCACCTCGTCGGAGAGGCGCTCCTGCATCGCCGTCGACAGCGCCGTCAACATCGCGAAGTAGAACAAGCCCACGAAGGCGACCGCCGGGAACGCGACCGCGGCAGTCCTGACGAGCGCGAAGGCGAACATCGCGGCGGCAAAGCCGAGCATGCCGACGCGCACGATCCGGTCTTTCGGGACCGTCGCGAGGACGGTCCCGATCGAGAGCGCTCCCGCGAGGGCACCGAGCCCGAAACAAGCGTAGAGGACTCCGTAGCCGGCGGACCTGGGGCTCATGGCGAAGTCCCGTGCCGCCACGACCGGCATGAGCCCGATGAAGGGGAGGCAGAAGAGCGAGAACACCGCGACCGTGACGAGCGACCGGGTGACCACCCGATCCGCCCGTGCTGCAGCGAACCCGGCGGTGAGCTGCCGAAGGCCTCGGCCCGCGGCGGACGGTGCGACGTCGGGCAGGCGGACCGATGCAAGGGCTGCGATGACGAACAGGTACGTGAGGGCGTTGCCGGCAAAGACCCACGACGGTCCGACGAGGTGGTACGCGATGCCTCCGATGGCAGGGCCGATGACCCGCGACGCGTTCATCTGCGCGCTGTTGAGCGAGATGGCCCCGGGGAGGTTCTCCCGACCGACGAGCGCGGGCAGGACAGCGGAGTACGCAGGCGCATATGCGGCGCCGCCGATGCCGATGGCCGCCACGAAGGCGACGATGAGGAGCTTCGACGGGTGCGGGCTGAGACACACGAGCGCGAGCGCGGCCGAGAAGACCATCTGCTCGACCGACACGGCGATCAACAACCTGCGCCGGTCCATCCGGTCCGCCACTGCGCCGCCGAGGACGGACAGGAGCAGCTGCGGGCCCATGCCTGCGAACACGACGACGCCGACGAACGTGCTCGAGTGGCTGATCCCGTACGCGTAGGCGGCAAGGATGACGCTCTGCATCCACGAGCCGATGTTCGAAGCGAACGCTCCGAAGAAGACGACCCGGAACGTCCGCTGCGCTAGCGCCGCCCGCGCCGTGCCGACGCGGAAGGGCAGGTCACCGTCGACGAGGGAGTCCTCGATCTCCTCGAGCGAGACCGCCTTCGGCTCCGAGCCGAGCGCCTCGCTCACTCCGGGGGGTGAAGGCGCGCGAGCCTCGTGTCACTCCGGGCAAGCACTGCGCGCCCGCGAAGCGCTGGCGCGATGCTGTCGAGGGAGCTCACGGGAAGACCTTACACGTGTTGACGAATCGGGCGGCGTGAGAGAGCGCGCGGACGGGAATCCTCTTCATGTGAGCCAGCGCGCCGGCGCGGTCGGGCGCGGTCCCGAGCCGGACGATCCGATACTGACTAGCCTCACCGGCGCGGAGCACGCCGGCGCAAGAGACGGCGCAGGAACGGACGAGGAGGCCGGCATCGGCATCGAGGGCGTCGAGGTAGCCCGGGCGCGCCGGCCTGCGGACTTGCTGCTCGCGATCGTCGCTCTCGCAGTCATCGCTGTGCTGCTGCTCGGCGCTCACTCGTTCCCGGCCCTTGTGGCGCACATGACCACGTCGGTGGCCCGCGGCGTCCGCCACCTCCCCCGTGTCCTCGTCTTCGCGCTCGCCGTCGTTGCTGCTCTCTCGGTCCTCGCACTGCTGGCGGCGCTCGGGGTCACCTTGGGACGCCGGCGTCGCGGTGACGGGCTGAACGCGATCGTGGCCGGTGCCGCCGCCGTGCTGCTCGGGATCGGGCTCGTAGCGGGCTGGCACGCGTTTCGCGGCGGGATCTCGTTCGCGATGCTGCACGAGACCGACGGCTCGACGTTCGTGCGCGATGCCGTGATCGTGGCCATCGTCACCGGGTCGGACACGGCCCGGTATCACGACTGGGGCCGATATTGCACCCTCGCCATCACCGGGTTGCTCGTGACCGGCCTCGCGCTCGACGAGATCACGCTCTTCGGCGTGGCCGTCGCAGCCCTTGGTGGGTACGCCCTCGGCCTCGTCACACGGTGGGCGCTTCGCACGACGGTTCGCCGCCCGAGCGTGGAGTCGCTCGTGCGCGGCCTGCGGCGCGCGGGCATCGACGTGCACGACCTCGAGCGACCGGATGAGGACAGCCGCGAGCTCCGCGGCGTCCTCGCCGACGGAACACCCGTCGTCCTCAAGTCGGCAGGTCGCGAGATGCACGGCGCCGGCCTGCTCCACCGTCTCTGGGCGATCGTCCGGCTACGGAGCGCCGCCACCGGGCGCCAGCCGATCTCGCTTCGCGCCGCACTCGAGACAGAGGCGCTCGCGAGCCTCATGGTCTCGAACACCGACGTCACCGCGCCGCGGGTCCTGCTCCTCGCCCACTTCGAACCGGACACCCTCGTCCTCGCCCGCGAGCGGCTGCTCGGGCCGGCGCTCGACGAGACGGCCTCGGACGAGGCGGCCGAGGCGCTCTTCCGGTCGTTGCGCGTGCTGCACGAGATCGGCATCGCACACCGAGACCTGCGACCGGATCAGCTCGTGTGCGGCCCGGACGGTGTCGGGTTCCGGTCACTCGAGCACGCGGTGGTCGGCGCCGGCGACCTCGTGCGGCGCCTCGACCTCGCGCAGCTGCTCACGTCTGTCGCTTCGCTCCTCGGCGCCGAGCGCACCGTGGCGGCGCTGCGGGCGGGGTACGAGCCCTCGGACGAGGCCTCGATCGCTGCGATCCTGCAGCCGGTCGCGTTGACCAGCTGGGGCTGGTCCGGCATGCGCGGCGCCCGCGGCTGCCTCGGCGAGGTGCGGCGAGCCCTGCTCGGCGAGGGTCTCGCCGAGGTGCCGGAGGCGAGGTTGGAGCGGTTCCGGTGGCGCACGGTCGCCGCCGTCGTAGCACTCGTCATAGCCGCGTTCGTGCTCGTCGGGCAGCTTTCGAAGGTGAACCTCGTCGGCGCCCTGCGCAGCGCGCACTGGGCCTGGTTCGCCGTTGCGGTGCTCGGCTCGGCCCTCACCTACCTCGGCTCTGCGCTCAACCTCGTGGCGTTCGTGCCCGAGCGCGTGTCGGTCGTGAAGGCGACGCTCGTCGAGTTCTCAGGGGCGTTCTTCGGTCTCGTGACACCACCGACGGTTGGCCATGTCGCTGTGAACGGCCGCTTCCTGCACCGGCAAGGAGTGGAGCCCGCGACCACGGCGACCGCTGTGGCGCTGTCACAGGTCGTCAACTTCATCACAACCGTCGCCGTGCTGGTCGTGATGACACTGTTGACCGGCACCGGGGTCGGTCATCTCAAGATCGTCCCGGGCCCGCGGTTGCTCGCCGTGCTCGGCGGCCTCCTCGTCGTCGTCGTCGTGCTCGTCACGGTCGTCCCCTGGACAAAGCGCCTGTTCTGGACACGCGTGTGGCCGAGAGTGAAGGGCGTCTGGCCACAGCTGCTCGACGTCCTCTCGCAGCCCATGCGGCTCGTGCAGGGCATCGGCGGGAACCTGCTGCTGACGGCGAGCTATGCCCTCGCACTCATCGCAGCGCTCCTCGCCGTGGGCGCGCATCCTCCCATCATCGCCGCAGCTGCCGTCTTCATGGCCGGGAACACCGTCGGCGCGGCCGCTCCGACACCCGGGGGCCTCGGCGCCGTCGAAGCCGTGCTCGTGGCCGGCCTCACTGCTGTCGGCATCCCTGCTCACGAAGCAGTCCCCGGCGTGCTCCTGTTCCGTCTCGCGACGTTCTGGCTGCCGATCCTTCCCGGCTACATCCTCTTTCTCGTCCTGCAGCGACGCTCTGTCCTGTAGTCCTGGCGGGATGACCCATGTCGCAATAGATCTCTCGACATGAACCTCTTGACACTCCAGTATCGAGAGACTATTCTCGATATATGACTCTTGACACCTTCGACAGCCTCAGACAGCGACTCCGCCAGCGGCGGACGCGCCAAGCCTTGGCGGCTCATCACCAGCAGCGTCGGCTGGCGAGCCGGCCGCTCAGTTACCCTTCGGAGCTGTACCCGAGAATGAGTCAACTTCCGAGATGACGTCGACGGCCGGCGAACCCGCCGCGGCTTCGCCGGAGTTCGAGGAGGTCACCGCGCCAGCCGACCAGCAGCCGGCGAGAGAGGACATGCGACAGGTCACCGGCGCACAGGAGATTCGGGCGCTGACACACCCGGTCCGCCTCGCGCTGCTCGAAGTGCTGAGCCTCGACGGGCCGCTGACGGCGACCGAGGCGGGGGATCGGCTCGGCGAGACGGCGACGACATGCTCGTTCCACCTCCGCCAGCTCGCGAAGTACGGCTTCGTCGAGGAAGCAGGCGGTGGCACAGGCAGGAGGCGGCCGTGGAAGCTCGTGAGCCGAGGGATGAGCTTCTCCGGGGTCGGCGACGTGGAGCAGTCGATCGCGGCCGACGAGCTGTCGCAGCTCCTCATGCAGCGCTGGCTCGACCGGTTCGAGCAATGGCGCCGCGTGCAGCATCTCGAGCCGGACTGGGCGAGAGCGACCGGCGCCAACGAGCGCCTCGTGTATCTCACCCTGGACGAGATGGTCGCCGTCTCGACAGAGATCTCGGACATCTTCGACCGGTTCAGGAAGCGGGAGGAGGACCCCTCCGAGCGGCCTGCCGGCGCAAGGGCGATCGAGGCTGTGATGTTCACGCACCCGATTGTCGACCTCCGACCTTCCCGGGACTGACCCGTGCGCAAGCTCTGGAAGGACCGGAACGCCCGTTGGTACCTCTCGGGCCAGTCGTTCTCGCTCTTCGGCGACACCTCGCTCTGGCTGGCACTCGGGATCTGGGTGAGGGAGCTCACCGGCAGCGCCGGGGCAGCAGGGCTGACGTTCTTCTTCTTCAGCCTCTCAGCAGTCATCTCGCCTTTCGCAGGCATGATCGTCGACCGGGTACGGCGTCGACCGCTCCTCATCTGGACCAACGTCGCCTCGATCGGAGTCGTCCTCGCCCTGTTCGGCGTGAACGGCCGCGGCCAGGTCTGGCTCATCTACCTCGTGATGTTCCTGTACGGGGTCTCGTATGCCTTCCTCGGTTCTGCCCAGTCCGCTCTCCTGAAGGTGATGCTCCCCGAGGAGTCGCTCGGCGACGCGAACGGGGCTCTCCAGACGGTTCGCCAGGCCCTCCGCCTGATCGCACCCCTCGTCGGCGCCGGCCTGTTCGCCGTGGCCGGCGGTCACGTGATCGCCGTGATCGACGCTGCGACCTTCGTCGTGGCGGCCTTGACCCTGCTCCGCGTCCGTGTCGCCGAGGTGCCGCAGAAGCGGGGCGGTGCCATCGAGGGGCTCGAGTCCGAGGCAGAGCACTGGTGGGCCGAGATCACCGCCGGCGTGCGCCACCTGTGGCGGACGATCGTGCTACGCCAAGTCGTCTCCGGTACCGCGATCGCTCTGCTGGTGTTCGGCTTCTTCGAGTCGATCGTGTTCGCGATCGTGACGTTCGGGCTCCACAGGGCTCCGACCTTCCTCGGCGTGATGCTCGCGGTCCAGGGGGTCGGTGCCCTGCTCGGCGGCCCGACAGCGGCACCTCTCATGCGCCGGATCGGGCCAGGCGTGCTCGTCGGTATCGGGATCCTCGTCGCGGCGGGCGCGAGCCTGCTCGAGATCCCGTCGTCGATGCCGGCGATCATGGCCGGGATCGTGCTGCTCGGGATATCGCTCCCGTGGATCATCGTCGGCTTCTACACGCTGCTGCAGGTCCGGACTCCGAGCGAGCTGCAGGGCAGGGTGTACTCCGCCACCGACACGGTGCTGTCCGTGCCGCAGACTGTGTCGATCGGGGTCGGTGCAGCGCTCGTCGGGATCGTCGACTACCGCCTGCTGCTCGTCATGATCTCGATCGTGCTCGCCGTGTCTGCGGCGTACCTGCTGAGCCGGCGCGAGCAGCGCGAGCGGCTGCAGCCGGTGCTCGAACGCACACTCGAAGCCGAGGTGGCCGAAAGAGCGTGACTGCCACCTTCCCCGTCCCCTCCACCGACGGGGTCAGCATCGCCATGGTGACGACCGAGGACGGTCACGCCTGGCTGAAGTTGGCCGGCGACAGCCACACCGGTGCCCATCCCGTCAGCGTCACCCGAGGCGCCGGTACTCGCTCCCGTAGTAGAGCAGCGGACCGGTGTCGGATCTCGGCTCGCCCAAGGACAACACCCGGCCGATCACGATCTCGTGATCGCCGGCGTCGTGAACGAGCTCGAGCCGGCAGTCGGCCCATGCGAGCACCGCGTCGAGGAGAGGCGCGCCCGACGGTGCCGTTCGCCAGCTGAGGCCGGCGAACTTGTCTCCTCCTGACACGGCGAAACGCCTGCCCAACTTTTCCTGCTCCTCACCGAGGACGTTCACGCAGAAGCTGCCCGCGCGCGCGATCCGGGGCCAGCTCGTCGAAGCCTTCGAAGGCGCCAGAGCCACAAACGGCGGGTCGAGCGACAAGGACACGAGGCTCTGGCAGGTGAAGCCGATCGGATCACCCTCGTCGATGGCGGTCACGACCGAGACGCCGGTCGCGAAAGCGCCCATCACCCGCTTGAACTGCTCCAGGTCGACGCCGTCCGAGGGCGGGCGAGCTGAGGCTGCCCACGGCACGGCGACCGGTCCGTCCTCGGTTGGGGCCACGCCCGAAACTACCTCTGCACGCCAGGCGCGCCCGTCCGCCGAGCCCTCGCGTCGTGCTCAGGGCTTGCGGAGCGACAGCGCGAGAGCGGGGCAGTTGCTCACAGCCCAGCGGGCGTGTGGCAGCAGGTCCTCCGGAACGGCATCCTTGCGGATCACCGGGTAGCCCCAGTCGTCGAGCCTGATCCATTCACCGAAGAGCTCAGCGCACACGCCGTGGCCCTCGCACGCGATCGGGTCGACCTGCAGCGTCGGCTGCCGGTGCAGAGCGGCAGTGCTCGTGATGCTCATGATGCGGCCCGGATGAACGGAGCCGCCTCGGCGCCCGGGCAGGGCTGACCGGCGACGTGAGCGTCAAGGTCGTCACCCGCCACTGCCAGGGCGGAGCGGAGAAGTCGCACCGCCCCGTCCGGGTGCCGGCACGCGCCCCGACCGTCGATGTCGGCCGCCCACCTGAGCAGCTGCTGCACGCCTGCGGGACCGGCTGTGCCGCGCGCGAGCTCGGCAGCTACTTCGGCGAGAGCCGGCAGGCCGAACACGCACGGCCCGCACTGACCGGACGACTCGGCCGCATACCAGGACAAGAGACGAGCCGTCTCCGCGAGCACGCAGTTCCCGTGGGGGAGGACGATCACGATTCCTGCTCCCGGGCCTGCTCCGTAGGGCGCCAGACCGGCTCGGCTGAACGCCGCGACTCCGAAGTCGGCGGCGCGCATCCACGTGCCGAAGTACCCGCCGACAAGTACCGACCGGACACGCCCGGCAGCGTCCGCCGCATCCAGGAGGTCGAGCCCTGTCACACCGACCGGTGCTTCGACGACCGTTGCCACGCCGCCTCCGCTCGTGATCGTGAAGAGCCTCGTACCGGGCTCGTCCGGGGTGCCGCAGGAGCGAAACCACTCGGGGCCGTAGCGGTGAGCAAGTGTGAGCTGGGCAAGGGTCTCTGCGTTGTTGACGAGGGTCGGCCGGCCGTTGACGCCGCGCTCGTACGGCCGTCGCCCAGACGCCGTGGGCTTTGACGGACCGCCGTTCAGGAAGTTCACGAGTGCCGACTCCTCGCCCGCCACGTACCGTGGCGGCGTCAACGCGAGCTGGATCTCGGGCTCGCCCCGCGCGGTTCGCTCCGCGATGGCCGCCTTCACCGCCGCCACGGCCAAGCGGTCGGTCCAGTCGACGCAGACGACCACCTGCGACGCCGACACGGCGCGGGCGGCGAGCTCGGCGCCGTCCAGGACGAGATGGGGCACGGACGTGAGCAGCATCCGGTCCTTCTGGCTCGCGGGCTCGCCCTCGGTGGCGTTCACGACGACGATGTGCCCGCCGAGCTCTGAGACGGAGGCCAGCTTGCGCCCGATCGGGAAACCCGCGCCTCCACGACCACCGAGCCCTGAGGCGGCGGCGGCGGTCCGGACCTCATCAGGGTCGGCACCGTGAGGGTGCGGATAGGCCTGCCGGTGCTGGCGGAGCGTGGCGATGCCACCGCTCGGCACCACATGGCTCAACAGACGGGCAGGGCCGGGACTTGTCGAGACACGGATGCCAGCCTGAGTCACCATGATTCGCCGGTGCCTGCCGTCGACACGCCGGTCCGTCTCCGGGCGGGGATTCCCGTCCATGACATCGTCTGCGGTTCGCATGCGTCGAGGATCGCAGGCGAGGCTGGGCGGACCCTGGGAGGTACCGAAGAATCGTCACCGATTTACTGCGTCGGCCCGCTCGCTGAATCAGCCGGCTCGCTGCGTCAGCCGATCTGGCGCTCCCGCCCTTCCCAGTAAGGCGCCCGCAGCTCGCGCTTCAGGATCTTCCCCGACGGGTTGCGGGGCAAGGTCTCGGCGAGGTCGACGGTCTTCGGGCATTTGTAGCCCGCCAGCCGATCGCGGCAGAAGGCGATGAGCTCGGCGGCTGCCTCCGCAGCGGGCCATGTGACGCCCGGCGCCAGCACGACGATCGCCTTCACCGCCTCCCCCCACCGCTCGTCGGGCACTCCGATGACCGCCGCGTCGGCCACCGACGGGTGGGCAAGCAGGGCGTTCTCGACTTCGGCCGGGTAGACGTTCTCCGCTCCGGTCACGATCATGTCCTTGATCCGGTCGTGCAGGAAGAGGAAGCCCTCCCCGTCGAGGTAACCGGCGTCACCGGTGTGGAACCACCCGTCGTCGTCGAGCACCTTCGAGGTGTCGCCGGGTCGACCCCAGTAGCCGACCATGTTGAGCGCCGAACGGGTGACGACTTCGCCGACCTGTCCCGGTGGGGAGGCCTCGCCGGTCACCGGATCGAGGATCCCTAGCTCGACGTGGTCGAAGGGCCTCCCCGCCGAGCGGAGCAGGTGGCGTCGCGGGCCGGCAGGGTCGTGGTCCTCGGGGCGGAGCGCCGTGATGGCTCCCGTCGTCTCGGTCAGTCCGTAGACCTGCGTGAAGCCGCATTCGAAAGCCTCGAGGCAGCGGACGAGGACGTCGTCGGAGATGGGGGACGCTCCGTAGAAGACGTTGCGCAGGCTCGAGAGGTCCGTCGACGCGATCTGGGGCGTCTGAAGCAGGAGCATCAGCACGGCCGGCACGAGGAACGTCTCGGTCACTCCTTCCGTCTCGACGAGCCGGAGGAGCTCGACCGGGTCCAGGTCTCGAAGGATCACGGACCGACCGCCGCGTGACATGCCGCACAGCGCCCATCCGGATCCACCGATGTGGAACAGAGGCATCGCCACCAGGCTCACCGTGTCCTCGTCCACACAGAAGACCTCGCCGGCCGCGGCGACGGCGGTGGCGAGGTTGGCGTTCGAGAGCATCACGCCCTTCGGCAGACCCGTCGTGCCCGAGGTGTAGAGCTGCATCGAGATGTCGTCGGGTTCGGGCGTCACGCCGGGGTCGGTCGCCGGGGCGTCCTCGATCCAGGACTCGTACCGATCAACGCGCACGTCGGGCTCGTGCTCGACGGTGCGAGGGTCGCCGAGGACAACGATCCGCCGGATGCGCGGGAGGTCCGTCTTCATCGCTGCGAGCGCCGGCACGTAATCCGGATGGATCAGGAGGACCGAGGCCTGCGAGTCATCGATCACAGCGCCCATCTCGGGCGGTGCGAGCCGCCAGTTGACCGCAACGCTGACCGCACCGAGGAACGAACCGCCGAAGATGACGTCGAAGTACTCGAGGCCGTTGCGGTCGAGGAACGCGATCCGGTCTCCCTTCGCGACTCCCTCCCGCTCGAGTGCCCGCGCCACACGGCAGGATCGCTCGTACTGGTCCTTCCACGTGCGCCGGACGTCGCCTGCTACCAGCATCTCGGCTCCGGGTCGCTCCGCGGCGTGACGCCGGAGCAGCCCCGCGACGGTATAGGCGGCAGGTGGCAGAGTCACCGGTACGAAGATAGGTCAGGTAGCGCCAGCTCACCCGCCTGCCATCGCGCCGATCACGACGAACGGCTCGTTCCCCAAGACGACCGCGTCGGGCAACGGGGTGTCCGCCGGCTCGTGCGACCAGTCCTCGCCACACACGAAGAAGCGCACGAACTTCCTCCGCTCCATCGTCACCCGGTCTCGGATCGTCCCTCCGAGCACCGGGTATGCACACTCGATGGCGTCGATGACGGCGCGCTGCGTCACGGGACCGACGACGTCGAGCTGCACCTCACCCGAGACGCCGGCGAGCGTCTTCAGGTGTGCTGGCAGGACGACCCGGATCACGGAAGGGTCTGTGCCTCCACCGAGAGCACTGCGGGGAGATCGCGCACGATCGCGTTCCAGCTGTCCCCACCGTCGGATGAGGCGTAGACCTGGCCTCCGGTCGTCCCGAAGTAGATGCCGCAGTCGTCGAGCCGGTCGACGCTCATCGCATCGCGCAGGATGTTGACGTAGCAGTTCGAGTGCGGGAGTCCTTTCGTGAGCGGCTCCCACTCGTTGCCGCCGGAGCGGCTCCGGTACACCCGAAGCTTCCCCTCCGGCGGGAAGTGCTGCTCGTCGCTCGTGATCGGCACAACGTAGATCGTGTCGGGCTCATGCGCGTGGATGTCGATCGGGAAGCCAAAGTCCGTCGGCAGGTTGCCGCTCACCTCGTACCAGCTCTCGCCGCCGTCGTCGCTTCGCATGACGTCCCAGTGCTTCTGCATGAAGAGCGTCTCGGGACGAGATGGATGCTGCGCGACGTGGTGGACGCAGTGACCGACCTCGGCCTCCTCCTCGGGGATCTGGCCCGACCTGAGACCGCGGTTGATCGGACGCCAGCTCTTGCCGGCGTCGTCGCTGCGAAACGCACCTGCCGCCGAGATCGCGATGAACATCCGCTCCGCGTCTGAAGGGTCGAGGATGATCGTGTGGAGGCACATGCCGCCAGCACCGGGTTGCCACGACGGCCCGGAGCCGTGGCCGCGCAGGCCTGACAGCTCCTCCCAGGTCGAGCCGCCGTCGGTCGACTTGAAGAGCGCCGCATCCTCGATTCCCGCGTACACGGTGTCCGGGTCGTCGAGCGACGGTTCGAGGTGCCAGACCCGCTCGAACTCCCACGGATGGGGCGTTCCGTCGAACGACTGGTGGGTTCCGGTGACGCCCTCGTACTGGAAGTCGTTCCCGACGGGGTTCCAGGTCGCACCGCCGTCGTCCGAGCGCTGGATGAGCTGGCCGAACCACCCGCTCGACTGCGACGCGTAGATGCGGTTCGGGTCGGATGGCGACCCCTTCATGTGGTACATCTCCCAGCCGCCGAAGAACGGCCCGTCGATCTTCCAGTCAGTCCGCCTCCCGTCGGAGCTCAAGACGAAGGCCCCCTTCCGGGTCCCGACCAACAGCCTCACTCCACTCATCAGTCCCCTCCTCAGTGACGCGGTCCAGGCCTCCCGAGGCCGTCGCGCGGCCATTTTCTCAGAGGGGTGCGCGCCCGTCTACACCTCAGCGGGGATCCGCAGACCTCGGATAGAGCACGAGCTGGGACTGCGTCGTCCGGGACAGCAGGCGGCTGTCCCCGTCGGTGACGTCTGTCTCGACGACGACCACCGTCCGCCCGACGTGGAGCGGGCGTGACGAGGCCTCGGCGTGGCCTGTCGTCAGCGGCCGGAAGAAATTCGTCTTCGACTCGATCGTGGTCGTGCCGGTGGCGCCCTCGGGCAGGTTCAGATACGCGCACAACCCCCCGGCGCTGTCGGCGAGCGCCATGAGCGCACCCCCGTGGAGCGCACCGCCTGTCGTGCAGAGGCGCTCTTCCCACGGCAGCCGGGCGCGGATGAGCTCCTTCGTGGCCTCGAGCTGCTCGATCCGGAGCGTCGCCGTGAAGGGCATGAGGCCGAGCCCGCCGGCCGCTGCTGCTCCCTCGTCGGCTCCCCTGCTCATCTCGCGCGGGCGCCTTGTGTCGTCGGGGTCACGATCTCGCGAGATCGCCGAAACGAGCGTAGTTGTTCACGAACGCCAGCTTCGACACCCCCGTCGGTCCGTTGCGATGCTTCGCGATCAGCACCTCGGCCACACCGCGGTCGGCCGACTCGGGGTTGTACACCTCGTCGCGGTAGATGAACATCACGACATCGGCGTCCTGCTCGATGGCGCCGGAGTTGTGGGACACGATCCCGTTCGCGAGGAAGCTGTGCGTGCCCGGGACGTACGCATCGAACGCCTCCTCGTCCTCGCAGGACTCGATCGAGACGATCACCTCCCAGGACAGCTCCGGTGCGAAGGGGAAGTCCGATGCCGCGACGCGCTCGAGGACGGTCGCAGGCGCCCTGCCGGTCCGCGTCACCTGAGCGCCGGACGACGCCCGGGCCTCAACCTTTCGGGGCACGAGCGGCACGGCGGCGAGGCGCACTCCAGGGAGCAGGCGCTCCACCGGTGTCCACCCGTCGAGGGTGAGCAGTGGATGGTTCGCCGTCGCACGGACGCTCCGCCCGGAAGCAAGCGTGATCTCGAACACGGGCTTCGTGCCCGTGCTCCAGGCCTCCGCGAGCACGGCGGGCACGAGGCGGCAGTCTTCGTCCAGGGACCAGATCGCGACGTTGCGCTCGCCGCTCTCGGCAAGCTCGCGGATCGTCGACTCGACGCCGGAGTCGGCGCGACGGACGACTGTGTCCCCTGCGAGGCACTCTCGCAGGTCGGCGAGCATCGGCCGCTTGTCGGCCCGGGTCTCGAGGCCGCGCGACAGCTGGCTCAGCGCGACGACAGGAATCTTCAACTCGCGAGCGAGGATCTTGAGGCCGCGCGAGATCTCGGAGATCTCGACCTGCCGGCTCTCGGCTGTCGCCCGTCCGGTCATGAGCTGGAGGTAGTCGACGATCACGAGACCAAGTCCCCCTTCTGCGCTCTTCATCCGGCGCGCCTTTGCACGGATGTCCATGACGGTGAGGTTCGGGTTGTCGTCGATGTAGAGCGGCGCCGTGCCGATGCGCCCGATGGCCGACGAGATCTTCGACCAGTCGCTGTCGGCGAGCTTCCCGTTGCGGACGCGGCCTGCGTCGACACGGGCCTCGGAGCACAACACCCGCTGCGCCAGCTCCATGTGGCTCATCTCGAGCGAGAAGAACAGCACCGGGACGTTCGCCCGTGCCGCTGCGTGAGCCGCCATGCCGAGCCCGAACGCCGTCTTCCCCATGGACGGACGAGCACCGACGACGACCAGGTTGGAGGGCTGGAGCCCGTAGAGGTGCTCGTCGAGGTCTTGATAGCCCGTCGGCACACCCGTGATCGACTCACCGCGCTCGAAGAGGTACTCGATCTGGTCGAGGCTCTCGGTCAGAAGCTCCTTGAGCGCGCGCACCGTGTCGCTCGAGCGGCGCTGCGCGACCTCGAACACCATCGCCTCGGCCTGGTCGAGCGCAGCCGTGACATCCGCCGGGAGCTCGTAGCCGAGGTCGGCTATCTCGTAGGCGACGCCGATGAGGCGTCGCAGCATGGCGTGCTCCTGCACGATCCGGGCGTACCGTCCGGAGCTCGAGATGGCCGGCGTGTTGCCCTGGAGTCCGACGAGCGTCGCCGTGCCTCCGGCAGCGTCGAGCGTCCCCGAGCGGCGCATCTCCTCTGCCACCGTGACGGCGTCCGCTGGCTCGCCCCGTGCGTAGAGCATGGTGACAGCGTCGAAGACGTGTCCGTGCGACGGCTTGTAGAAGTCATCAGCCGAGACGTGCTCGACGGCGACCGCGATGGCGTCGCGCGAGAGCAGCATCGCTCCGAGCAACGACTCCTCTGCCTCGAAGCTGTGCGGCGGGACACGGCCGGCGACCGTGGTCGGGTTCGGGGCCGATCCTGAGCCGGCTCGACCGCGTGGTCCGCCGGCGGATGACCGGCGCGAGGCCGCGTTAGGGAGGGGTTGTACGGAAGCCATCAGTGGCTCTCAGGATGGCCGACCCGGCCTGGGGATCGTAAGACAGAGAAAGCTGTGGACTGTCTCCGCGAACTTGTGGACACAGGTGTGGATACCTGCTTGCCACTGTGGACCATCTCGCCGCTCGAACATGTGTGCGACGGTACGACACGGGTGCGCGCCGGCCGGAGGCGCGCAGTGCGTCAGGCGGAGACGACCTCGACGGTGACCTGGAACTGCACCTCCGGATGCAGCCGTACCGCCACCTCGTGGGTGCCGAGGCTCTTGATCGGCTCGCTCGTGACGACCCGGTGCCGGTCGAGCTCGATGCCAGCCTGGTGCTGCACGGCGTCGACCACGTCCTGGGTCGTGACCGAGCCGAACAACCTTCCCTCCGCGCCGGCGCGTGCCGGAATCGTGATGACCATCGGCACCAGCTTGCGCGCGATCATCTCGGCGCCCTCGCGGTCCTTTGCGTCCCTCATGTCGCGGGCACGCCGCATGGCGTTGGCCTGGTGCGCGATCCCCTGGGTGGCCGGGATGGCGAGGCCCTGGGGGATCAGGTAGTTCCTCGCGTAGCCGTCGGTGACCTCAAGGATGTCGCCGCGCTTGCCGACGCGGTCGAGATCGCCCCGCAGAACGACCTTCATGACTCCTCCACGTCGCCGGCAGCCACGAGCTCGTCGTCGTCGGCACCCTCGAACTCGTCCTCGATGTCGGGTAGCTCGCCCTCGAGCGTCGACTCCCCGCCGCCCTCGGGAACGGCGGCGGCGGCGTCCGCAGGGCGACCGCGGCCGGGGCCGCGCGGGCTCGGGCGGTCGCTCGTCGTGCGCTGTGTGTACGGCAGCAGGGCGAGCTCGCGCGCCGTCTTGATCGCGAGCGCCACGGCGCGCTGGTGCTGGGCGCAGTTGCCCGACACCCGGCGCGCCCGGATCTTGCCGCGGTCCGACATGAACTTCCGCAGCAGGCTGATGTCCTTGTAGTCCACCCAGGAGACGTGCTCCTTGCAGAAGATGCACACCTTCTTCTTGCCACGGCGGACGTTGTCCTTCGGGGAGCGGCGCGTGGACCGCTCCCGATCGTTGTTCCTCCCCATCAGAAAGGCTCCTCGTCGTAATTTGCGTAGCTCGGCGCCGCCTCGGGCTCGTTGCGCGGCGCACTCGCAGGCGCGCCACCGGGGCGAGCAGCTTGAGCGTCGCGGCGCTCGTTCTTCTCCACCTGTGCGCTCGCCCAGCGAAGGCTCGGCCCGACCTCGTCGGCGACGATCTCGACCTTCGAGCGCTTCTCGCCGTCCTGGGTCTCCCAGCTCCTCTGCTCCAGGCGACCCGTGACGATGACACGGGTGCCCTTGTGGAGGCTCGCGGCGGCGTTCTCGGCGAGCTCACGCCAGCAGACGATGTCGAAGAACGACGTCGCCTCCTCCCACTCCTGGGTCTGGCGGTTCTGCCAGCGGCGGTTCACGGCAAGGCCGAAGGACGCCGTCGGCTGGCCGCTCGGCGTGAAGCGGAGCTCGATCTCCCGCGTGACGTTGCCGATCACGGTGATGGTGTTTCCGTTGGACATGGTCTGTCTCTCCAGTCTCGGTCAGCTGGCTTCCGGTGCGGCCGCCGCATCCGGAGCGGGCGTCGCCGCCGGGCGCCTCGGGCGGCGACCGACTGCATGCTCGGGTTGGCGGATGACCTTGTGGCGCAGCACTGCGTCTTCCAGTGCGAGCTGGCGGTGCACCTCGGCGAGGACGTCCGGTTCGGCTGTCGCCTCGATCAGGACGTAGTAACCCTCCGTCCGGTGCTTCAGCTCGTACGCAAAGGTTCGGCGTCCCCAGTAGTCGACCGCCCCGGGCGTGCCGCCCCGGCTCTTCACGGTCTCGAGCACGCGATCCACCTTCGAGCGGATGTCGGCCTCCTCGAGGTCGACGTCGAAGATGACCATGACTTCGTATGGCCGCACTGCGGCCTCACCTCCTTCGGACCCGGCCCGCAGGCTCGGGGCCCCGGTGCCGGGGCAGGGGCGGACAAGTTGTTCCTGGTCATGGTAGCGGACGCCAGCGGCACTCGATGACGCCGGATCCCACTCTCGGAATGCACCTCGGCAGTGTGGCAGAGGGGTGTGTCGAGCGGTGTCAGCCGGAGTGGCCGCCCTGCGAGAGCGCTCCCCGCAGCTCCGCAGAGCCGTGATACGCCTCGTCGTCGGAGGGGAACGCGCCGGACCGCACGTCGGCGCAGTAGCGGCCGACGGCATCGACCACCGCATCGCCGAGCTCGGCGTACCGCCGGACGAATTTCGGGCGGGACCGCTTCGACATGCCGAGGAGATCGTGGAGCACCAGCACCTGTCCGTCGCAGGCGGGACCGGCACCGATTCCGATCGTCGGGACGTCGATCGCCTCCGTCACACGCTCGGCCAGCACCTCCGGCACGCCTTCGAGCACGATCGCCATGCAGCCGGCCTCCGCCAGCAGCTCGGCATCGTGGATGAGCGTCTTCGCCGCGTCGACCTGGCGCCCTTGCACCCGGTAGCCGCCCATGGCATGCACCGACTGAGGTGTCAGGCCGAGGTGGCCCATCACCGGGATCTCGGCGGCGATGATCGCCTCCACGGCCGGCAGTCGGAGGCTGCCTCCTTCGAGCTTCACCGCCCCGGCTCCCGCGCGGATGAGCGCGGCGGCGTTCCGCACGGCGTCGTATGGGTCGAGGTGGTAGCTCATCCACGGCATGTCGCCGATCACGAGCGCACGCGGACGGGCTCTCGCCACGGCGGCGACATGGTGAGTCATGACTTTGATGTCGACCTGGAGCGTGTCGTCGTAGCCGAGCACGATCTCGGCGAGCGTGTCACCGACGAGGATGAGGTCGACGCCGGCCGCATCGACGTAGCGCGCGAACGGCTCGTCGTACGCCGTGATCATGACGATCGGCGGGGCGCCGTTGCGCCGCTTCTGCGAGCGGATCCACGGCGCCGTCACGTTCTGGCGCTCTGCATCTGACATGCCTGCCTCCATCCCGTCCAGCGCCTGCGGCTGCCGGCGGTTCGGGTGGCTCAGCGGATGCGGTTGCCCGCGCCGCCTCCCACGGTGAACGTCCTCAACAGGTGGTTCCAGGAGCACTCGGTGCAGACCTCGACCACGTAGCACGTGATGTCGGCGCGCGAACCGCCTAGGGAGCCGAGGTCGCCCTGTGCGAGCGCCCGGCCCTGGGCGGGCAACCGCGGCCCGAAGGCGAACCACACGTGCACGAGGTTCGCCTCCTCACACACCGGGCACTCCGTCGTCGTCTCACGGCCGAGGTTGCGCGCGACGCGAAGCAGCTCGGGCTGCGCGTCGCAGATGTCAGGGCGCCCGAGGCGCCCCCGCCGAAACTCGCGCAGTGTCGACTCACGGACCAGCCGGTACTCGATGCCGCCGGCGCGGGGTGGCCCTCCTGCTCCCCAGTACCTCTGTGAACCGCTCCGTGCGTCCGGCACCGAGCAGAGGGTAGTGCCGACCCGCCAGGGGCGTGCGGAGGGGTCGACCGACGGAAGCCGGCCACCGGCCGCGAACCGGTGGCCTCAACGGGCCGAGTGCGGGAGCGGGATCCGGCTGCGCCACACGAGCCACACGATGAACGAAGCGGGGATGAGCAGTCCCGCCTCGGCGACGAGGAACACACTGCCGCTCTTCAGCGACATGGAGCTCGCGATGAAAAGGCTCGTGTCCCAGATGACGTGGACGACGATGAACGGGAGGAGCCGCCGGTACCGGCGGTAGAGCACGACGGAAACCGTCGCCCAGGCGAGGATGGGGAGCACGCCCCATCCGTAATAGAGGTGATAGGAGCCGCGTACGGCCACCGCGATGGCGACGACGGCCCAACCCGGCACCTTCAGCTGCTCGAGGCGCCGAACGAGGAAGCCGAGCACGACGATCTCCTCGACGATCCCCGAGGTGACAGCGGTGAAGATGTCGAGGACGAGGAAGTAGCCGGGCGAACCGCTCGTCGATGGGGTGACACCGTGCACGCCCACCGCCCGCAGCAGGATGCCTCCCCCGTAGATGGGGATCAGCTCGCAGAACACGAACACGACGATGACGAGCGCAAGGTCGCCTCGGAGCCGGCGAAGGTCGAGACCGAGCGCCGCGAGACCCCCTTCGCCCCCGCGACCGGACGAGGGCTGTCGTGCCGCCTCCCGTGACGCGCCGAAAGGGCCTTCCATCGACAGCAGGTACGCCACGAGGCCGGCCGCCGCGAAGGGCACCAGGATCAGCACGAGCTCGAGCCCGAAGGACGCCGGGGCGTGGCCCTTGATGAGAACGGGAGTCCGCTGTCCCGGCCCGTTGCCGACTGCGGCATTGACGAGATCGATCACGGCGCTCACCGCGTACGGCAGCGGGAACACGGCGAGGACGAGAAGGAGCTCGACGACCATCCGACGCCGCTGATCGGTAGGCACGGGATCCGGCGGAGGGGCGGCAGGCGGTCTCGCAGCCTCCACGAATGCGGGCGGTGGTGGTGGCGGCGCGGCCGGTGGATGGGTGTACGAGGTCCATTGGGCGCCGTCCCACCACCGCCACACCGACTGCCCTGACGGGTCGCGGTACCAACCAGGCACCGGGGCGGCCGGTGGCGGCGAGGCTGGCGGCGAGGGCGGGGCCTGCGACGCTTCCGGCGCCGGTGTCGCGTCGGGCGTGCCGCCGGGACCATTCGCCGGCCGCCCGAGGTCGCTCACCGCCGTGGATCGTAGGCGGCGATCCGGGCCGGCCCAGTCCGGGCGGGCCGTGGGCGGCGCAGTGCGTAGCCAGGCCGAAAAAACGCACCCGATGTATCGCGTCGATATGTCGACGCGATATGATTTTTTGCCATGTTGGAGTTGGCGATCCTCGGGCTCCTGAAGGAGCGGCCGATGCACGGCTATGACCTGCGCAAACGCTTGCGCAGCGGCACCGGCCTGCTCGGGAGCCTCTCGTACGGCTCGCTCTATCCCGCCCTTGCCCGACTCGAGCGGGCGGGCGCCGTGCGCGAGGTCGATCCGTCCGAGGACGCCGGAGCGCAACTCGTTCCCGCCGAGGTGATACCGCTCACCGGCTCGCTCTCGGGTGAGAAGGCCGCGTGGCGTGCTCGCCTCGCGGCAAAGGCCGCCAGCACGCGCGCCGCTGCCCGTTCGGCAGCCGGCACCCGTGGCCGGAAGGTCTACGAGTTGACTCCGATCGGCGAGGAGACCTTCGCTTCACTGCTGAGCGACGACAGCGAGCGCCAAGGAGACGACCGTTCCTTCGTGCTGCGCTGGTCGTTCGCGCGATACCTGCCGAGTGAGGGACGCCTCCGGCTGCTCGAACGCCAACGGCGGCGCCTGGAAGACCGCATCGCTGCCGCGAAGCGCGGCCCGGTCACAGCAGGTGGAGCCGGCACGCTCGATCGGTACGAGCGCCAGATCACCGACCACGCAATCGACTCGTTGAACCGGGATCTCGCCTGGATCGAGTCACTGATCACCATGGAGCTGGCAGCAACCGGTTCGCTGGCACGCAAGACCGAGACGGACGCATCGTGAACGCGCCGACTCATGACTGATGAGAAGGAGATGTCCATGACGGAGAGACCGAAGATCAAGGTCGCCATCGCCGGAGTCGGGAACTGCGCGAGCTCGCTCGTGCAGGGCATCGAGTACTACCGCGGCGCCGACCCAGCCGAGCCGGTCCCCGGCCTGATGCACGTCGAGCTCGGCGGGTACCACGTCGGCGACACCGAGATCGTGGCCGCGTTCGACGTCGACGCCTGCAAGGTCGGCCTCGACCTCGCCAAGGCAATCTTCGCGGGCCACAACAACACCGTCCGTTTCGCCGAGGTGCCGGAGCTCGGCGTCACCGTGAAGCGCGGCCCGACCTTGGACGGCCTCGGCCGCTACTACGAGGACGTCGTCGAGGAGTCCCCGGTCGAGCCGGTCGACGTCGCCGAGGAGCTGCGGCGCGCCGGGGCAGACGTCCTCGTCTCGTACCTGCCGGTCGGCTCGGAGGAGGCACAGAAGTCCTACGCGCAGGCCGCCATCGACGCCAAGGTCGCGTTCGTGAACGCCATCCCGGTGTTCATCGCGAGCAACCCGGAGTGGGCGCGGCGCTTCGAGGAGGCGGGCGTCCCGATCGTGGGAGACGACATCAAGAGCCAGGTTGGCTCCACGATCGTGCACCGCATCCTCACCCGCCTGTTCGAGGACCGCGGCATGGTGCTGGACCGCACCTACCAGCTCAACGTCGGCGGCAACATGGACTTCCGCAACATGCTCGAGCGCGACCGGCTCGAGTCGAAGAAGATCTCGAAGACCCAGGCGGTGACGAGCCAGCTGGACCACTCCCTCGCAGAGGGCAACGTGCACATCGGGCCGTCCGACCACGTGCCCTGGCTCGAGGATCGCAAGTGGGCGTACATCCGGATGGAAGGTCGCAACTTCGGCGACGTGCCGCTCAACCTCGAGCTGAAGCTCGAGGTCTGGGACTCGCCCAACTCGGCGGGCGTCATCATCGACGCCCTCCGCTGCGCCAAGATCGCGCTCGATCGCGGCGTCGGCGGCGCGCTCGTCGGCCCGTCCGCCTACTTCATGAAGTCGCCGCCTGTCCAGTACCGGGACGAGGAGGCGAGGGAGATGGTCGAACGTTTCGCCGTAGGCGACTCCTGAGGCAAGTGTCCGGCCGGCGATCGGCCGGCTCGTCAGGCTCCACGCGCCTCCCACCATGCGCGCAGGCGCCTGCGTGCCTCGTCCTCGCCCACCAGTCCCTCCTCGAGCCTCATCTTCATCAAGAAGTCGATGGCTTCGCCGACTTCGCGCCCCGGAGGGATGCCGAGCTCGTGCATGACGGCGACGCCGTCGAGCTCGGGACGGATCGCCGCGAGCTCCTCCTTCTCACGTAGCTCGGCGAGGCGCAGCTCGAGCTCGTCGATGCGCTCCGACAGCTCGCGCGCACGAGCGGCGTTGCGCGTCGTGCAGTCGGAGCGCGTCAACTCGTTGAGCGGGTCGAGCAGCGGCCCTGCATCGTGGGCGTAGCGGCGCACCGCGGAGTCGGTCCATCCCATCTTGTAGGTGTGGAAGCGGAGGTGCAGCTCGACGAGACGGGACACCGCCTCGATGTCCTCGCTCGAGTACCGGAGCGCCTTCATGCGCTCGCGCGTCATGCGAGCACCGACGATGTCGTGATGGTGGAAGCTCACGCCCTGCGGACCGATCTCCCGCGTCTTCGGCTTGCCGATGTCGTGGAAGAGTGCCGCCAAGCGCAGGACCTTCTCCGGGGAAGCCTTCTCGACGACGGCGATCGTGTGGGCGAGGACGTCCTTGTGCCGGTGGATCGGGTCCTGCTCGAGCTCGAGGGCCGGCAGCTCTGGCAGGAACTCGCTCGCCAGACCCGTGTGCACGAGGAACCAGAGCCCGGCACCCGGCTTGGGTAGCACGAGCAACTTGTCGAGCTCGTCCCGGATGCGCTCAGCGGAGACGATGCCGAGACGCTCGTGCATGTCGACCACGGCCGCGACGAGGTCGTCGTCCGCCGTCAGGTCGTACCCGGCCAAGAAACGTGCCGCCCTCATCATCCGCAACGGGTCGTCCGAGAACGACGCCCGCGGGTCGAGAGGGGTACGCAGTCGTCTGGCGGCGAGGTCGTCGGTACCGCCGTAGGGGTCGACGAGCTCGAGCGAGGGCAGCTCGAGCGCCATGGCGTTGACCGTGAAGTCCCGGCGCGCGAGGTCTTCCCGGACGTCGTCGCCGAATGCGACCTCAGGCTTTCGCGACTGCGGGTCGTAGGCCTCCGCTCGATGTGTCGTGACCTCCAGGCGACGCCCCTCGACGAGCGCCCCGATGGTGCCGAAGCGCTTGCCCGTCGTCCACGTCGTCGTCGCGAGCGGCCCGATGAGCTCCTCGATCTCGTCGGGGAGGGCGTCCGTCGTGAGATCGATGTCGACATCGAGGCCATCGGGGATTCCGCCAGGACGTCCCGCTATGGCATCGCGAACAGTGCCTCCGACCAGGTAGACCCGCTTGCCGGCGGCCATGAACCGCTCAGCGACAGGCCGCGTCAGCTCGAGGACGGGTCGCAGCCGCTCGGGAACCACGGCACTGGAGGGTACTGCGGGGTGAGAGGGCGCCCTGGCTGCGGCAGCTCCGCTGCCTCGGTCAGCCGGCGTGGAGCCGGGCCGCAGCTTCGACGAGATCGTTCGCGAGGCCGTCGATGGGCCCGCTCTCGCTGACGGGCTCCGGCCGGACGAGCTGACCGGCCAGCGCGGCCACGCAGGCGCGCACGGACTTCTCGAGCGCCTCGAGGTCGTAGCCCCCCTCGAGGAACGCGATGCGCCGGCCGGCGGGCGCGAGGCATGCGGTGCGAGACGTCAGGTCGGCAAAGTCTCCCGCCGTCAGGCCGAGATCGGTGAGAGGGTCGGCCCGGTGCGCATCGAATCCCGCCGAGATGAGGACCCAGTCCGGGCGGTGGGCCTCGGCGACTGGCGTCACCACCTCGTCGAGCGCCCGCCGGTAGACCTCACCGCTCGTGCCACCCGGCATGGGGATGTTCACCGTCGCGCCCTTGCCGGCACCGTCGCCGATCTCGTCGAGGGCGCCGGTCCCGGGGTAGAAGGGGTACTGGTGCATCGACACGTAGCAGACGTCCGCGCTCTCCCAGAAGATCGCCTGCGTCCCGTTTCCGTGGTGCGCGTCCCAGTCGACGATGAGCACACGCTCGCCTTGTGCCGCCAGGGCAGCCGCCGTGATCGCCACGTTGTTGAACAGGCAGAAACCCATCGCCCTTCCCACGAGCGCGTGGTGCCCCGGCGGGCGCACCGCGAGGAACGCCGCCTCGGCCTCACCGCGGCGGAGCCGTTCGACGGCCTCGAGCCCGGCTCCGGCGCCGCGAAGGGCAGCCTCGAAGGAGGCCGGCACCGCCACAGTGTCGGGGTCGAGGTGTCCTCCGCCGGTGCGGCAGAACTCGCGCAGGGTCTCGACATAGCCGGAATCGTGGACGCGCTCCACTTCCTCCTCGGTCGCCATGCGCGGCTCGAAAGTGCGCACGGCATCTGCCACCTCGGAGGACTCCACTCCGGAGATGACGGCATCGAGGCGAGCGGAGCGCTCAGGGTGACGGCGACCCGTGTCATGCCTGGCGAAAGCCTCGTGCCGGCCGAGCAGGATGCTCACGACCGCCACGGTACCGCTGAGTAGGCTCCGGTGATCCCACGAGCTGCCATGACGCGTTCGGCCGCCGCCTCCGTGCTCTTGTCCGCGCTGATCGTGCTGTCGGCGCTCACAGCCTGGTCGGCGGCACCGGTGGCCACCGCCGCCGCTACTGGCGCGCCCACGGGGTCGGTGTCGCTCCTGAGCCAGACGCCGTGGGTGACCAACACCCGTGGCATGACACTCGCGCTGTCGGTGCAGTCCCAGTTGCCGCAGTCGCAGCTCGGCATCCAGTTGACGGTCTTCAACGAGGTCACCGAGCGGCTGTACTTCGAGCAGACGGTCGGCGACGACACGACCTCCTTCACCGCGCTCCCGACGTCGCCGGGCGTCATGCCTCTCACGACGAAGGGGCTGATCCAACCGGACGGAACGGCCCGCATCGTGCTCCGACTTGCCCCTCCCGCCGTCCCGGGGAGGTCGCTTTCGGCCCCGACGAACGGCGCCGTCTTGAACCTGCCGTGCGGCAGCCAGTGCGCCGGCGTGTGGCCGCTCCAGGTCTCGCTCGTGAACCTCACGGACTACACACCGCTCGACAAGTTCATGACCTATCTCGTGGTCGCACCGAACAGGGCGGCGTCGCCGTTGCGCTTCTCCTGGGTCCTCCAGATCGGGAAGTCCGCCTCTCTCCGCCCGAGCGGAGTGCCATCGGTCTCACCGGCGGACGAGTCGGAGCTCGAGATGGTCAACCAGGCGCTCGCCCGTTACCCCGGTGCGAACATCTCGATGGCGCTCTACCCGCAGCTCGCAGACGGGCTCGTGGCCGCCGCGACGGCCAAGGCGCCGAAGAACCAGAGGTCGGCGACGACGGCTCGCGACAACGCCCGACTCGCGCTCGCAGCCATCCGGCAGCTTCCTCGGCGGCCCAACCTCGAGATCGAGCAGAGCACCTACACGCCGACCAACCTCTCGGCCATGGCCAGGCAACACCTCGACACCGAAGCCGCCACGGAGGTCGGGGTGGGGAGAGCCAGCCTGGCGTCGCTCGGGGCACAGGTTGCCTCACGGCCTTTCGTCGCCTCCTCGGCCATCGGGTCGGGTGCGCTCAGCCTCCTCTCCTCGTACGGAGTCACGCAGCTCCTCGTTCCGAACGGCAGCGCTACGACGGTCTCGCCCTCCATCTGGGACTATCCGGTGTGGGCGCCGTTCAAGGTGCACGGCAGCCCCATCGTGGTGGACGAGTCGGACTACTTCCTCGAGCGCCACTTGGTCGGAACAGGCTCCCCGGTCCTGCGGGCGTACCAACTGCTCGCCGACCTCGCCATGCTGTACTTCGTCGAGCAACCCCCCGGCAACCGGGGCGTCACGCTGCTCGCGCCGCCCGGATGGGCGCCGAGCTCGGCGTTCCTCTCGACGGTGCTGTCGGGGCTTTCCTCGAGCCCTGTCGTGCGATCGGTCAGCCTGTCGCAGTTCTTCGCCCAGGTCCCACCGGGTTCCAACGAGGCGCCGATCCTCTACCGCGGAGTCACGGCCGGCACGATCCCGCGCACCGACTCCCTGCCGGTCGGCCCCATCGCGCGTGCACGGATCGACATCGGCGCCCTTTCAGGCCTGTTGCCGCCGCACGCGCCGACCGTCGGCCTCCTCGACCGCCTCGTCCTCCTCGGCGAAACGCTCGGGCTCACACCCTCCTCCCGCCTCGCCTACCTCCGGGCGCCGACCACCCGGCTCGCCCACGAGGCAAGCTCCGTCTCGCTCCCCACGCCGCGCACCATCACGATCACCTCGCTCAGCGCACGCGTGCCGATCTCCGTCTACTCGCGCGCCCGGACCCCGCTCAACGTCCACCTGCTGCTCTCGAGTTGCCGGCCGACATCCATCCCAGCGTCGTGCACGAGCACCGACCTCACGTTCGACCACAACGTCTACCAACTCGCCGCCCTCCAGCCCGGGAACCATGTCGTCGAGGTCCGGGTGTCGACCCGGGCGTCCGGTGACTTCATCCTCTACCTGCAGCTGACGACGCCGAGCGGCTACGTGCTGGACTCATCCAGGCTGACCATCCGGTCCACCGCCATATCGGGCGTGGCGGTGTTGTTGACGGCGGCAGCGGGAACGTTTCTCCTCGTGTGGTGGGCGAGGTCGGCCTGGCGTCGCCGCCGGGGCCGGCACGCTCGGGGCCGCGCGCCCGCTGCTGCTTCAACGTCATGAGGCGCTCCGGTCGCCGGTCATCTTCGTCGCGCTCGCGATCACAGCCCCGGAGCTTCACGATCCGCGAGCACTCCTCCGTCGACTCTCTCGCCCGCGCTGACACCAAGAAGGAGCGTGCGGCCGAGGCGGCAGGTGAGCCGCCGAGGCCATCCGAGCCGCCCGCACCTGCGCGGAAACCACGCCGGGGAGCCGCCGTCACCGAGAGCGACCCCTACTCGGTGCCTGGGTCGGTGCGCTTCGCGCCGGCGCAAAAGGACCGGCCCAACTCGAGCACGGACGAGGCGGCGGCAAGCTTGTCCCCGCTCGTGGAGTCGATCGGCGCGGCCGAGCCGGACGAGCCGGCGGGAGCTCCTCTGTCACCGCGCGTCCCGCGCGGCGGGCTCGGTCGCGCCACTGCCGTGATGATGGGCGGGACGCTCGTTTCGCGCGTGACCGGGCTCCTCCGGTTGCTCGTCGCCGCGTACGCGCTCGGGATCGGGCGGTTCTCCGACGCTTTCAACCTTGCCAACAACACACCGAACATCGTCCACGACCTCGTGCTCGGCGGGATCCTGTCGGCGACCTTCGTGCCCGTCTTCGTCGACCGCCTGAGCCGCCAACGCGAAGGGGAGGCCGACGACTCCGTATCGGCGGTGGTCACCCTCTCGGCCGTGGTCCTGCTGGCTGCAACCGTGCTCTTCGTGCTGCTCGCCCCCGTCATCATCGATCTCTACTCGCTCGGCACTCATCACCACCAGATCGATCTCGAGCGGCGGGTCGCGACCGACCTTCTGCGGATGTTCGCCCTCCAGCTGCTTGCGTACGGCGCGATCTCCCTCATGACAGCGATCCTGAACTCCGTCCGGCGCTTCACCCTCCCGGCTTACGTACCGGTCCTCAACAACCTCGTCGCCATCGCGATCCTCTTCGAGTTCGCTGCCGCGGCACGTCACCCGACGCTCTCGTCGGTCGCGAACGACACCGGCCTGATGCTCCTGCTCGGCTTCGGGACGACTGCCGGCGTCGTGGTCCAGGCTTTGGCTCTCGTGCCGAGCACGTTCCGCTGCGGCATCCGGTTGCGCTTCTTGTGGGCGCCGCGGCACGAGGCGGTGCGTGAGATCGCTTCGTTGTCGGGGTGGACGCTCGGCTTTGTCATCACGAACCAGATCGCACTGTTCGTGTCGCTCGCGCTCGCCGTGCACATCGACCCGAGCGGCGGCGCCGTGACCGCCTACTCGTACGCGTTCATCTTCTTCCAGCTGCCTTTCGGCATGATCGCCGTCTCCGTCATGAGCGCCGTGACCCCCGAGCTCGCGCAACGGTGGACGACGCGCGACCTCGACGGGATGGCCCACCACTTCGGGCTCGGGATGAGGCGGATGATGGCCGGCATCTGGCCGGCCGCGGCCGGCTACCTGGTCCTTGCCGGCCCGATCATGAAGCTCCTGCTGCTTCACGGCCACGCGAGCAGCCGTGGCGTCCATCTCACCGGCTCGCTTCTCGCCCTCCTCGGGGCGGGCCTGCCGGGCTATTGCCTCTACCTGTTCGCCGTCAACTCTCTCCAGGCGATGCGGAACACGCGCTCGGCCTTCTACCTCTACCTGCTCGAAAACGGATTGAACGTGCTGCTGTTGTTCGTGCTCACGCCGCTGATCGGTCCGCAGGGCTTGGCTGTCTCCATCTCGCTCGCGTACTCCGTCGCCGCCCTCGTCGCTCTCTGGGTCGTGCGGAGGAAGGTCGGATCCCTCGGGGGCCGGCCGGTCCGCCGTTACATGGCCCGGTCGTTGTTGCTGTCCGTCCTCATGGCGATCTGCGTCGCGCTGGCTGCGACCGCGGTGGGGTCCGCGAGCGGCATCGGCCTTCTCGAGCGGGTCTTCGTCGGAGTGATCGTCGGTCTCGCCGTCTACGGCGGCGGGGCGGTGCTGGCCGGCACGGCATCTGGCTGGCAGACTGCGGACGGGCGGCGGCGCGCCGCCGGAAAGGGAGCGTGATGGCAGGCATTCGTCTCGTCACCGACAGCGCAGCCGATCTCGACCCGAAAGACATGGCTGCGCGCAAGGTGGCCATCGTGCAGCTCGACGTACGGCTCGGGGACACGCCCCCCGCCGTCACGCGGGACTGGTCACCGGAGGAATTTTGGCAGCACTGTGCCGAGACCGACGTGCTGCCGGAGACGTCCGCGCCCTCGCCTGGCGCGTTCCAGGAGGCGTTCACCGCGGCAAGGTCCGACGGCGCGGACGGCGTCGTCTGCGTCACGTTGTCGTCGCGGCTCTCGGCCACGTACCAGGCCGCGGCTGCCGCCGCCGAGGCCATGTCCGGCGAGCTGCCCATCGTCGTCATCGACTCGCTCTCGGTCACCATGGGGGAGGGGCTGGCGGTGCTCACCGGCCTCGAGGCGGCAGAAGCAGGCAGCACCCTCGACCAGGTAGAGGCGGCAATCCGTCACGCGCTCGCCAAGACCTACGTCTACGGGACCTTCGACACGCTCGACAACCTCCGCAAGGGAGGGCGCGTCGGAAGCGCGCAAGCGCTCATCGGATCGCTGCTGTCGATCAAGCCGGTCATCGAGATCCGTGACGGAGTCGTCGAGCCGGAGTCCCGGCAACGGACTCGCACGCGCTCCCTCGAGTACCTCGCAGACAAGGTGAAGCAGGCAGGCCCCGTCGAGCAGCTCGCCGTGATACACGCAGCAGCGCCCGACGTCGAGGTACTCGTCGATCGGCTTGCCGAAGGCTTCGACCGGGCCAAGATCCTTGTCAGCTACATCGGCCCCGTGATCGGCACGCACTCGGGCCCCGGCGCCATCGGCGTCTGCTACCAGGTCGCATGACGCCGGCGGGCGGTCGTACGACCAGCCACTCGCACTAACCTGCCCGCATGCCTCCTGACGGCGCTCCCGATACGGCCGAAGGTGTGAGCAGGAGCGAGCTCGGCGCCTCGTCGATGGGCGCCGGCAACGGTGGGAAAGCAGCGGACGGCGCCGCCAGTGCTCCCACAGGCGAGGCGGCACCTCACACGTCAGCCGCTTCAGCCCAGGCGCCACTGACCATCGGAGGCGACTGGCCGGTGCAGGCGACGCGCAAGGTCGAGGACCTCGTCTCGATCATCCGCGACAAGACGGTACGACCGGTCTCCCAAGCAGTCCGATACCTCCTGTTCGGGCTGCTCGCCATCTTCGTCAGCGTCGTGATGGCCGTCTTGTTCGCGATCTTTGCCATCCGGGTGCTCGACACCGAAGTCCCCGTGTTCCGAACGCGGGTCTGGGCGAGCTATCTCGTCGTCGCCGGAATCTTCTGGCTCGGCGGACTGTTGCTCTCGCGGAAGCGCCACTCCCGCTCATAGCGGGGGTGCTGAGATGCGAGGCTGAGATGGAAACAGGGATGACCAGGAACGTCGTGATCCTCGGATCGGGTCCAGCGGGGCTCACGGCCGCGATCTACACGGCGCGTGCTGATCTCAACCCTCTCGTGATCGAGGGTGAGCCGTCCTCGACGAGCGACCAACCGGGTGGGCAGCTCATGCTCACCACCGAGGTGGAGAACTTCCCGGGCTTTCCCGGCGGGATCATGGGCCCACAGCTCATGATGAGCATGCGGGAGCAGGCGGAGCGTTTCGGTGCGGAGATCGTGACGAACAAGGCGACGAAGCTCGACCTCGCCCGCACGCCGATCGGGATCTGGACGGGAGACCCCGAGGCTCCTGAGCCGGACATCACCACCCGTTCCCTCATCGTCGCGACCGGCGCCCGCTCGCTCATGCTCGGGGTGCCGAACGAGGCCAGGCTCCTCGGCTACGGGGTATCGACCTGCGCGACGTGCGACGGGTTCTTCTTCCGTGGCAAGCGGATCGCGGTGATCGGCGGTGGGGACTCGGCGATCGAGGAGGCTCTGTTCCTCACGAAGTTCGGCGACTCGGTCACGATCATCCACCGACGCAAGGAGCTGCGCGCTTCGAAGATCATGCAGGACCGGGCCTTCAAGAACGAGAAGATCGACTTCATCTGGGACTCGGTCGTCGTCGACGTCCTCGGTGACAACAACGTCTCCGGCCTGCGCATCCGCGACGTCAACACCGGTGAGGAGCGAGAGCTCGACGTCGACGGCGTGTTCGTCGCTATCGGTCATGCACCGAGCACGGAGCTCTTCGAGGGCAAGCTCGAGATGGACGGCGCCGGGTATCTGATCACCACAGACGGCACGAACACGACGGTGCGAGGTGTGTTCGCCTGCGGTGACGTGCAGGATCACGTGTATCGCCAGGCCGTGACCGCCGCCGGTTCCGGCTGCATGGCAGCCATCGACGCCGAGCGCTACCTGGCCGGCCTCGAGTGACGACGCCGAGCCTGAGGATCGGGCGGAGCCATCGACGCGTTTCGACAAGGAGGACCTGGACACAACATGGCTGACAACATCATCACGGTGAGCGATGACACCTTCGACGAGGAGGTCGGCGCTTCGGACACGCCTGTCGTCGTCGACTTCTGGGCAGAATGGTGCGGGCCTTGCAAGATGGTCGCTCCGGTGCTCGAGGAGATAGCTGACGACAAGAAGGGCGCGCTCAAGGTGGCGAAGCTGAACGTCGACGACAACCCGCGCACGGCGCAGCGCTTCCAAGTCATGTCGATCCCGACCCTGCTTCTGTTCAAGGACGGCGAGCCGGCGAGCCGCATCGTCGGGGCACGGAGCAAGAACCAGATCCTGTCGGAGTTCGAACCTCACCTCGTGTGAGCTCGCCGGCCGGAGCAGCCGCTTCAGAACGCACACCGATTTGACAGTAGAACTGTCACGCGGTGCCTAGCACCCGAGTCGCTCGCTGACGGTGTGGCAGGTGCGGCGCCTTACGACTCGAAGGCCATGCTGGTCTGTAAAGGCGTTGTGTTTCTTGATGTTTCCGCTCATCATCGACTATGTTGTGGCCGCCCCCCGGGAACGGCGGGCATGCCCGGATTGCTGTCTGGGTATGCCCGGACACGTGGTCCTCCAACTCGATGAGACGAGGCCCGGTCGCGGCTTCCCATACGTACGCAACACATCTGCCGACCGCTTTAGCATGACTCTGATGCCCGACGAAGTGCCGCCATCGACGCCGACGGCAGGGGGCAGATGGGACGAGGGCCTCCCCTTCTCGATCGGACACTCCGGGCCCGGGGTTGCCGATCTTCAGAACCGGCTCGCGCGCCTTGGCTATGACATCGCCGAGGCGGAGTCAGGGCGTTATGGAAGCGCCACGGCAAGTGCAGTGCGCCGCTTTCAGCGCGACCGAGGCCTGCGTGTCGATGGAGTATGCGGCCGTCATACGTGGTCGTCGGTGGTCGAAGCGGGATTCCGTCTCGGAGACCGGCTGCTGTATCGCCGCGTACCAATGCTGCACGGGGACGACGTCGCCGAGCTTCAGAGCCGACTGTCTGCCCTCGGCTTCGATCCCGGCCGCGTTGACGGGATCTTCGGCGACCAGACAGCGACTGCGCTGGCGGACTTCCAGCACAACATCGGAATCGCCGGCGACGGCATCTGTGGGCCGCGCACGCTGGCGCAGCTCTCACGTCTCGCACTGCGAAAGGGCGGAGACGACCTCGTGAGCGCTGTCCGCGAGCGGCTGCGAGTCCACAGCACAGCAGGCAGCCTGCGCGACCGGGTAGTGGTCGTCGGCGAACCGGGGGGGTTCCACACCGGGGCGGCAGCTCTTGCCCGCGCATTGGCAGGCGTCGGAGCGCAACCTCTCATGGTGACTCACCATGACGAGTCAGACCAAGCGCACGCTGCGAACGTGGCATCGGCTGACTGTTTTGTCGGGCTGCGCCTCGATCCCGAGCGCAAAGGTGTGCGCACGATCTACTACCGGGGGTACAGGTACGAGTCCGAGCCGAGCAAGCACCTTGCTCAGCTCGTGTCGGAGCGCGTGACCCGGACGCTCGAGCTGCTCGACGAGGGAACCGAAGGCATGGCCCTGCCCGTGCTTCGTCAGACGCGCATGCCCGCCGTCGTGGTCGAGCTTGGTGAACCTGCCGTCGTGGCCATGCACACCGCTCAGCTAGCCGCTGCGATCACCGAGGCGCTCCTCGAATGGGTGGGCAAAGACTGGACCTGACTCGGAGGGTTCGGCCGGGTGGCCTCCTGAGATGCCGACTGCCGTCCGCGAGCCTGCTAGCTGCTCGTCCACAGTCTCATGCACAGGTTGTGGATGACGGTGGAGTGCAGATGAAGGTCGAGCTACCGGCACATCTCTGAACCTTCAGCATGGGTTCACCTGTGGATGATTCGGAGCCGCGACGGACATCCACGACCTGCACTCGTTGTCCGTGCGGCGACCGTGCGGGGACCGCGCACGAGGCCGTCTCGGGGTCACCGTGTCACGGGACGCGCAGATCGTGGTGCGCGTGAGCATCTGCAAGCTGCTCAGGAGTGAGGGCCGAGTCCTTGACCGGCGTGACGAGCGACCAGTGTCCACCGACGGGGCAGTGCTGGATCCTCGCGATGCCGAGATCGATCTCCTTGAGATGGACACCGGGGATCCAGATCGTGGTGAAGAGGTGGTCCCGCCGGCATCGTACGACGACGTTGCCGCCCATCTTGTAGCCGAGGAGTCGCCCGAGGAGGATGCCGCCGCCGATCACGATCCCCGCGGCGAGCAGGCCATGACGTGCGCGTCTCATGACGCCGAGTCTCTTCGGTCGTTGATCTCGCGTGCAGAGGACTTCGGCCCTTTTGGCCTCGTCATCACTGCTATA
>JAKCCH010000120.1 GCA_021838945.1 Actinomycetes bacterium | reverse complement strand
TGCTCGGCAAGCACTCCGGTAGGCACGCCTTCTCCGAAACGCTCGAGAAGCTCGGCATCGTCGTCCGAGGCGACGCCCTCAATGCCGCCTTCGCCCGGTTCAAGGAGCTGGCGGACCGCAAGGTGCAGCTCACCGACGCAGACCTCGAGGCGATCGTGGCCGAGGAGGTCGGGACGGCCCTCGAATCCGGCTACAGCCTGGACGTGCTCGAGGTAACCGGCGGCACCGCTTCGGTGCCGAAGGCTCGAGTGGTCGTGTCCCGGGACGGTCACAGGTCCGAAGCCGTAGCCGAGGGCGATGGCATGATCGACGCCGCCTGCCAGGCGATCCGCCGTGCCACCGGCATCGACGCCTCCCTCACCGGCTTCAACGTCTCCTCTGTCACCGGCGGGATCGACGCCCTCGGGGACGTCGTCGTGCAGCTCGAGGCCGAAGGCGTCAAGGTCTCCGGCCGCGGTGTGTCCACCGACGTCGTGGAGGCGTCCGCCCGTGCCTACCTCGCTGCGGCGAATCGCATGGTTCGTGCCCGGGCACGGACCGGCGAGTTGGCCGGGACGAGGCGGGCCGAGGTCGGTCCGTGAGAGAGCGTCGTGGGCCCGAGGAGCCTGCCGAAGGCCGTTCCTGAGCCCCGGCGCGGTCGCGCAGCGGCTGCAGCCGGGCAGACTGCTCGGGTGACGTTGCAACGCCGGGGCGCGCTCCGCCCCCCGTTTCGAACCTCGGTCCCAGTTGCCTCCGTCATGGCGGCCCTGGTGCTGACGCTCGCCCTCACCGGGTGCACGAGCCCGTCGTCCCCGCGGGCCGGAGGCTCGGGCGGGCGGGCGGACTCCGGCAACCGAGGCGCCTCATCGGGAAGGGTGCTCGTGACCCCCGACGCAGCCCGCGGTCTCGTCGGTCCGACGATGGCGACGAACAACCGAGCGAACGCGGCACTGAGCAGCTCACTGCTCGCCTCCTACGAGGCCGGCTCCGCCTTCGCGCTCGACAACTCCACCTACGCAGCCGACCGCACGGCGAAGTACCACCCGCCCTACACGCCGTTCACCGTCTCGCTGAAGGCAGTCGGCGTGACGCGGCAGGTGAGCTGGCCGGCCCGCTTCCTCGCTCTCGGGACGCAGCGATCGCTCACCAAGAACGGCCCGGCCGGACCGAGCTGCGGAACAGCCCTGCTCTTCCAGAAGACGTCGGCCTCCGGCCGCTGGCACATCGTGCTCGAGCCGAGCCTCGACGGGCATCAGATCCCAAAGGTCGCCACGGCGCCCGGCGGATATGCGCCCGCCGTGTCGGTCGCCCGGCTCCGCCAGGCGGACAAGGTGCCGAAGCAAGCCGTGAAGGCGCTCATGGCTCTCGAGACGAGCGGGCGTCTCGGGCCGTTCCAGCGGTCGGACTTCACCGGCCAGTGCTGGCAGCTGCCCAACCCACGGCTCGACGTGGCGAGCGCCGAGGCCTCCGGCTTCAGCCAGCGGGACCTCTTCTCGACGGCCTCCCGGCCCGACACGGCGACGGTGGCCCTCGCCGGCGGGAGGACGTTGGTGATCTTCACGCTCGGCTTCGAGGACGAGCTCGTGGCGACGGCGTCGAGCAGCCCGATCGCGTGGTCGCATCCCGCGCTCGCGAAGAACCCAGGGGCGGCCTGGATGTACTTCCTCGGCCCGGGCACCTACTCCCAGATCGTCGAGCGAGGTGAGCTGGAGGTGGCCGTCGAGCTGTCCCCGTCGGGCCGGTCGTGGAGAGTCGTGGGCGCGTACAGCGGCGTGACGTCGCTGAAGGGGCACCGCGTGAAGGCGACCTCACCCGGGCCGACCGGCACGATCCTCACCTCGTACCGAACCTGAGCCCGGCCGCCTAGCTCAGGCCGACGCGGGCATCCAGTCCGGTCGCCTCGCCTCGTAGTCGTCGATGTCGGCGAGGTGCCGAAGCGTGAGCGCGATGTCGTCGAGGCCGTTCAGCAGCCGGTGACGGGCATCCTCGGCAAGGGTGAACGGGCCCTCGATCCCGGCCGCCGGCACCTCGACGAGCCGGCGCTCCAGGTCCACCGTGACCTCGAGCTCCGGGTCGGCGAGCACGGCGTCCATCAAGGCCCGCGACAGCTCGGGGGTCACCTCGGCCGGCACGAGACCGGACTTCGTGGCGTTGTTCCGGAAGATGTCCCCGAAACGTGGGCTCACCACCACCTCGAACCCGTAGTCCACGAGCGCCCACACGGCGTGCTCGCGGGAGGACCCGGTGCCGAAGTTCGGCCCGGCGAGCAGGATCGTCGCACCGGCGTGCCCGGGCTCGTTGAGCACGAAGGTCGGGTCGTCGCGCCATTCGGCGAACAACCCCGCCCCGAAGCCGGTGCGCTCGATGCGCTTCAGCCACTCGCTCGGGATGATCTGGTCGGTGTCGACGTCGGAGCGGTCGAGGGGGACGGCCCGCCCGGTGACGACGCGGACGGGCTTCATGCACCGACCTCGAGCTCGTCCGGCGAGCCGAGACGGCCGAGCACGGCCGTCGCAGCCGCGACCGCCGGCGACACGAGGTGGGTGCGCCCGCCCCGGCCCTGACGCCCCTCGAAATTGCGGTTCGACGTCGAGGCGCATCGCTCGCCGGGGGACAGCTGGTCCGGGTTCATGCCGAGGCACATCGAGCACCCGCTGTCCCTCCACTCGAAACCCGCCTTCGTGAACACCACGTCCAACCCCTCGCTCTCGGCTTCGCGCCTGACCCGGCGCGAGCCCGGCACGACGAGCGCCCGCAGCCCCGGGCGTACGCGCCGCCCCTCGACGACCGCTGCTGCGGCGCGGAGGTCCTCCAGGCGGGAGTTCGTGCACGAGCCGATGAAGACGGTGTCGACAAAGACCTCGCGCATCGGTGTCCCGGCAGCAAGTCCCATGTAGTCGAGCGCCCGGAGCGCCGCCTCGCGCTCGGCCGGCGTCTCGAGCGAGTCGGGCTCGGGGATCGAGCCGGACAAGGGGACGACCTGTGCGGGGTTCGTGCCCCAGGTCACGAACGGCGACAGCGTCGTGGCGTCGATCTCGACCTCGGAGTCGAAGGTTGCGCCGGCGTCGGTGGCGAGGCCGCGCCATGCATCGACCGCGCGCTCGAGCGCTCTGCCGGTCGGCGCGAACGGCCTTTTTTCGAGGTAGGAGAACGTCGTGTCGTCCGGAGCGATCATCCCCGCCCGGGCGCCCGCTTCGATCGACATGTTGCAGACGGTCATCCGGCCATCCATGGACAGGTGCCGGATGGCCGAGCCCCGGTATTCGACCACGTGACCGGTCCCGCCGGTCGTGCCGAGGTGGCCGACGATGGCGAGGACGACGTCCTTTGCCGTCACCCCTTCCGGCAGGTCCCCCTCCACGGTGACCGCCATCGTCTTCGGCCTGCGCTGGGGGAGGGTCTGGGTGGCGAGCACGTGCTCGACCTCCGAGGTTCCGATGCCGAAGGCGAGCGCCCCGAAGGCACCGTGGGTCGAGGTGTGGCTGTCGCCGCAGACGATGGTCATGCCCGGCTGCGTCAGCCCCTGCTCGGGGCCGATCACGTGCACGATCCCCTGGTTGGCATCGCCCATCGGCCAGCAGGTGATCCCGAACTCCCGGCAGTTCTCCTCGAGGGCCGCGAGCTGGCGGCGGGAGGTGGCGTCGAGGACGGGGATCCCTCCGCGTGCGGTGGCGGCCCCCTCCGGGTCGCGTGCCGCGTCCCAGCCGACCGGGGCTGCCGTCGGTACGTTGTGGTCGGCCGTCGCGATGGTGAGGTCGGGCCGCCGGACGGGCCTGCCGGCCATCCGGAGACCTTCGAAGGCCTGCGGGGAGGTCACCTCGTGCACGAGGTGGAGGTCGACGTAGAGCAGGTCCGGCTCGCTCCCGCCGTCGCCCGGGCGGACCACGTGCGCGTCCCAGACCTTGTCGGCCAGGGTCTTCGGACGTGTCACAGGGCGCTCAGCCGACGGAGACGATCTCGACGCTCAGCGTCCCGCTCGGAGCCTCGTAGTGGACGGTCTCGCCAGGTTCGTGCCCGATCAACGCCTGGCCGAGCGGCGACCCGGGCGAGATGACGGCCACGCCCTCGCGGCGCTCCTCGATCGAGCCGACGAAGTAGCGCTCGGTGTCGTCGTCACCCTCGTAGCGGATCACGACCTCGACGCCTGGCTCGACGCCGGTCGCCGCCGAGGGGTCCCGCTCCACGATGACGGCGCTGCCGAGCATCTGCTGGAGCTGGCGCACGCGGGCCTCCATCTTGCCCTGCGCATCCTTCGCGGCGTGGTAGTCGCCGTTCTCGGACAGATCTCCGAGTGCTCGAGCCGCCTCGATCTGGCGGGCGATCTCCACTCGGCCGCGCGTGATCAGGTCTTCGAGCTCGGCCTGAAGCCGCGCGTGCGTCTCGGGGGTCAACGTCGTCTCGCTCATCGACGTTCAGGCTACTGGGGTCCCACGGCCCGCCTTTCCCGGCGGTCACCGAGAAGGCTCGCAGGAGCGAGGCCATGGTCCTGCCGGATTGACGGCGCGGCGGCTGGCACAGCAGACTGTGCGCATGGGGAAAAGCGACGCCGCGACCAGCACGGGCATCGTAATTCCGATCTGACGCGTCCCCGATCGGGAGCGCGTCGCAGGCCGTCCACCAGGTGGGCGGCCTTTTGCTTTGCCGAGTTGCAGCGCGATCGCACAGGCACGAGAACGAGGACAGAGGACACGAGACGTGAGCACTGACATCGACCGCCGAGGCCCGGGTGGGCCGTACCGAGTGGCGGTCATCGGCGGCGACGGCATCGGTCCGGAGGTCACCGCCGAGGCGCTGAAGGTCGTGGACGCGGCGGGGGTGAAGCTCGATCCCAGGCCCTATGACCTCGGTGCCGACCGCTACGTCCGCACGGGGGACGTACTGCCCGACCCAGTGCTCGAGGAGCTGCGCGGGATGGACGCCATCCTGCTCGGTGCCGTCGGACCGCCGATCGGTTCTTCAGAGGTGCCACCGGGGGTGTTGGAGCGCGGGTTGTTGCTGCGGCTGCGTTTCGAGCTGGATCTCTACGTGAACCTGCGACCCTTCACCGCCTCCCCCGGCGCGATCGCGGAGGGGTCCGATTTCGCCGTCGTGCGGGAGAACACCGAGGGGCCGTACGCCGGCGAGGGCGGCGCTCTCCGGCGGGGCACCCCGTTCGAGGTCGCCACGCAGGGCTCGGTGAACACGCGCCACGGCGTCGAGCGATGCGTCCGGTACGCCTTCGAGCTCGCCGGGCGCCGCGGCAGCAGGCGGCACGTCACGCTCGTGCACAAGACCAACGTCCTGACGTTCTCGGGCGACCTGTGGCAGAGGACCTTCGATGCCGTGGCGGCGGAGCACCCGGACGTGGGGACTCGCTACCAGCACGTCGACGCGGCCTGCATCTTCCTCGTCGAGCGAGCGAGGGAGTACGACGTGGTCGTCACCGACAACCTGTTCGGCGACATCTTGACCGACCTCGCCGGCGCCGTGTCAGGGGGCATCGGACTCGCCGCCTCGGCCAACCTCAACCCGGCGCGCACCGGCCCGTCGCTCTTCGAGCCGGTGCACGGGGCGGCGCACGACATCGCCGGCACCGGCACGGCCAACCCGCTCGCCGCCATCAGGTCCGCCGCGATGATGCTCGAGCACCTCGGTGAGGACGATGCGGCCGCGCGTGTCACGAGCGCGGTGATCGAGCAGCAAACTGAGATGGCAGGTTCTGGTCGAACATGGAGCACCGCCAGCGTCGGCGATGCCGTTGCAGGGAGGTTGTGAGATGCCGTTGACGCCCACTCAGAAGATCTGGATGGACGGGAAGCTCGTCGACTGGGACGACGCGAAGATCCACGTGCTCACCCACAGCCTCCACTACGGGCTCGGCGTGTTCGAGGGCATCCGCGCCTATCCCACCTCCGCCGGGCCGGGCGTCTTCCGGCTCACACCCCACATCAAGCGCCTGTTCCAGGGAGCGCACATCCTCGGCCTCGAGGTGCCCCATGACGAAAAGCAGCTGATCGAGGCGGTGAAGGAGGTCGTGCGCGAGAGCGGGCTCGACGCGTGCTACATCCGGCCGCTCGTCTACCTCGGCTACGGCGAGATGGGCCTCAACCCGATCCCGTGCACGGTCAACGTCGCCGTCGCCTGCTGGCCCTGGGGGGCCTACCTCGGAGACGACGGGATCGCGAACGGGATCCGCCTCAAGGTCTCCTCCTGGGCGCGACACGACCCGCGCGCCATTCCGACGGCCGCCAAGGGCACCGGCATGTACGTCAACTCCTCGCTCGCGAAGGTCGAAGCCGTGCGTGCGGGCTACGACGAGGCGCTCCTACTCACGACCGACGGGCACGTGTCGGAGGGCACGGGAGAGAACTGCTTCGTCGTGCGCCGCGGCCGGATCCTCACGCCTCCGTCCTCTTCGGTCGGTGCCCTCGAAGGCATCACCGCCGACTCGATCCGGACCATCGCCGCCGATCTCGGGTACGAGGTGGAGGAGTATCCGTTGCGGCGCACCGATCTCTACATGGCCGAGGAGGTCTTCCTCACCGGCACGGCGGCCGAGGTGGTCCCGGTCGCGTCGGTGGACGACAGGATCGTCGGCTCGGGCGAGCCGGGCCCGATCACCCGCGCCGTCCAGGAGGTCTTCTTCAAGGCCGTCCGCGGGGAGGTGCCGGAGTACAAGGACTGGGTGGAGCATGTCACCTGACGGGCCGGCCGGCGGGGATCACGGGGACTCGGCCACCGGTTCGCACAGCCACTCGGCGGCCGCCGTCTCGATCTACGACACCACGCTGCGGGACGGCTCGCAGCAGGAGGGTCTGTCGCTCACGGTCGACGACAAGCTGAGGGTGGCCGAGCAGCTCGACCACCTCGGCGTCGCCTACATCGAAGGCGGGTGGCCGGGGGCGAACCCGAAGGACGAGGCGTTCTTCAGGCGGGCGAAGAGCGAGCTGAAGCTCAAGACGGCCACGCTCGTGGCCTTCGGCTCGACACGGCGCCCTGCCGTGAGCGCCGACCAGGACGAC
>JAKCCH010000119.1 GCA_021838945.1 Actinomycetes bacterium | reverse complement strand
GGCCGGCAGCCGCCGGCGGGAACCGCGGCCCCCAGCGAGGACGAGCCCAGGGCGCGCCGCCCGGCTCCGGCACCGCCGGGGCGGCCGGGGCGGCCGGGGCCACCGGACTCGCCGGACTCGCCGGAGCCGCGGGCGTGACGGGTGTCCCCGAGCGCCAGCAGAAGATCGGCCGTAACGACCCGTGCTGGTGTGGCAGCGGGCGGAAGTACAAGCTCTGCCACGGCGCAAGCTGAACGATGGCCGGGGTGGGTGAGGACGGGCACAGCCCGTCGCGTCCGGAGTTCGAGGACGAGCTGAAGACGCTGCGGGAGCGTCTCGACGCGGCGAAGGCCTACCTGCGTGTGGACGAGCTGTCGGCGCACCTTGCCGAGCTGGAGCAGGAGATCGCGGGACCAGACCTGTGGTCGGATCCGGACCGGGCGCGCAGGGTCAACACCGAGTACGGGCGGACCAAGGCCGACATCGATCTCCTCCAGGGCCTCGACCAGCGGCTGAGCGATGCCGAGGTGTTGTGGGAGCTCTCGCTCGAGGAGGGCGAGGACGCCGTCGCCGAGTCGGCCGGCGAGGTGACGGAGTCGGTCTCGGCCCTCTCGAAGGCACTCGACGAGATCGAGCTGCGCAGCCTGTTCGCGGGCGAGTTCGACGAGCGCGATGCGATCTGCGAGATCCACGCGGGCGCAGGAGGCACGGACGCCCAGGACTGGGCCGAGATGATGCTCCGGATGTACGAGCGCTGGGCGGAGCGGCGTGGCTTCGAGGTCGAGCTCGACGAGGTCAGCGCGGGGCAGGAGGCAGGCATCCTGTCGACGACCTTCATCGTGAAGGGACGGCACGCGTACGGTCTCCTCTCCGCCGAGAGGGGCGTTCACCGGCTCGTCCGCATGTCGCCGTTCGATGCCCAGCACCGGCGGCAGACCAGCTTCGCATCCCTCGATTCGACGCCGTTCATCGAGGACGCGAGAGACGTCGAGATCGACGAGAAGGACCTGCGCGTCGACACCTACCGCTCCTCGGGCGCCGGCGGCCAGCACGTCAACGTCACCGACAGCGCCATCCGGATCACGCACCTGCCGACGGGCATCGTCGTGTCGTGCCAGAACGAGCGCAGCCAGCACCAGAACAAGGCGAAGGCGATGCAGATCCTGGGTGCGAAGCTCGCCGAGAGGCAGCGCGCTGAGCGTCAGGCCGAGATGAACGCCCTCAGCGGTCCCCAGACCGACGTCGCCTGGGGCAACCAGATCCGGTCGTACGTCCTTGCTCCCTACCAGCTCGTGAAGGACCTTCGAACCGGCTACGAGACGGGCAACGTCGAGGCCGTGCTCGACGGGGACCTGGACGAATTCATCGCCGCATACCTGCGGTATCGCCGCGAGCACGAGAAGGCGTGAGATCGGCTTCGGCTGAGCTCCCGCCCGGGAGCAGTGGGCTTCACAGGTTCGTAATCGGCGCCGTTTGATACGGTCGCGCTGGTGCCGTGCGGGGCCCTGTGCATCACATCGAGGACTCCATGATTCGATTCGAGAACGTCACCAAGACCTACAAGACCGGCTCAGTGACCGCGCTGAGCGGTGTCTCCCTCGACATCTCCAAGGGTGAATTCGTCTTCGTGGTCGGTGCTTCCGGCTCAGGAAAGACCACGTTGCTCAAGGTCTTGCTGCGTGAGGAGGGCGTGGACGAGGGGCGGATCTGGGTCGCCGGGCGCGAGATCAACACGCTGTCGAACTGGCGGGTGCCGTACCTGCGCCGCAACCTCGGCTGCGTCTTCCAGGACTTCCGTCTCCTTCCGAACAAGACGGTCTTCCAGAACGTCGCCTTCGCCCTCGAAGTGATCGGTCGTCCCCGCCAGGTGATCGCCGCTCAGGTGCCCCAGGTGCTCGAGCTGGTCGGCCTCGGCCAGAAGGCGCGGCGCCTGCCAGACGAGCTCTCCGGCGGTGAGCAGCAACGGGTCGCGATCGCACGCGCGTTCGTCAACCGGCCGCTCATCCTCCTCGCGGACGAGCCGACGGGGAACCTCGACCCGGGCACGAGCCAAGGGATCATGACGCTGCTCGACCGGATCAACCGATCCGGCACCACCGTCCTCATGGCCACGCACGACTCGACGATCGTCGACATGATGCGACGGCGCGTGATCGAGATCGAGCGCGGACGGGTCATCAGGGACCAGGTACGAGGCATCTACGGGCTCGACCCCTCACACTCGACCACCCGCGGCGTCCCGGCCGTCACCGGCGTGAACGGTGTAGGCGGCGGCGCCGGGGTCGGCTCCCCGACTGCGGAGGCCGCCGCCCGCGCCGCCACCCTCGGGACCGAGCGCCAGCCGGTGGAGCGCCTGGCTGCCGCGGCCGACACGGGGCCGCGGCACCGCAGGAGGGCTCACTGATGCCGATCTCGGCTGGCTACGTCGCGCGCGAGACGGTCTCGAACCTGTGGCGCAACCGTCTCATGGCGCTCGCGGCCATCCTCACCGTCGGGGTCTCCCTGTCGCTCGTCGGTACGGCGCTGCTCCTGCGCCAGTCCGTGAACAGCCAGCTTGCGGCACTCGGCAACAACGTCGACCTCCAGGTCTTCATGAAGGCGAACGCGCCGGCTGGCGACACGAACGCCATCCGGACGACGCTGCACGAGACCCCCCAGATCAAATCCTGCGCCTACCTCGACCACGAGCAGTCGTACCTCCGAGCCAAGCAGCTGTTCCAGAACCAACCGCTCATCGTGTCGGTCCTGACTCCCGCCACGACCCCGCCGGTCTTCGAGTGCACTCTCATCCACCCGAACGAGGCCTCGGCCGTCGCCAACCTCTTCCGAGCGGAGTCCGGCGTGTACGAGGTGGCCTTCCCGGCCCAGTCGATCCGCAGCCTGACCGCGCTCTCGAACGTCTTGCAGATCGTGTTGTTCACCATCGCCGTCGTTCTGCTCCTGTCGGCCGTCGTGCTCATCCTCATGGCGATCCGGATGGCGATCTTCGCCCGGCGGCGCGAGGTCGCTGTCATGCGTCTCGTCGGCGCGACTGCATGGTTCATCCGCCTGCCGTTCATGGTGGAGGGCCTTGTCCAGGGACTCATCGGAGCCGTCGTGGCCGTCGGGATCGTCCTGCTCGGGGACATCGGGATCGGGGCGCTCCTGCACCGTTTCGCCGAGTTCCGCTCCGCCGTCGTGCCGAGCCATGACGTCGTCGTCACCGAGATCCTCGTCGTCGTCGTCGGTGTCGTCGTCGGGGTGGTGGGATCGGCAGTGGCAGTGCGCCGTTTCTTGAGCGTCTAGCGCACCGGGCTACGCTCGCCGCCCGTGAAGGGAGTCCTCCTCGCAGGCGGCACCGGCAGCCGTTTGTTCCCGCTCACGCGGATCACGAACAAGCACCTGCTGCCGATCGGTGACCGCCCGATGATCAGCTACGGGATCGAAGCTCTCGTGACCGCCGGCATCACCGAGCTCATGGTGGTGACCGGGGGGACCCACGCCGGCGAGTTCCTGCGCCTGCTGTCGAACGGCCGCGAGTTCGGCCTCGACCTGCTCGTGTACGGCTACCAGGAGCGTGCGGGCGGCATCGCCGAGGCGCTCGGCCTGGCCGAGCACTTCGCCGACGGTGAACCGGTTTGCGTCATGCTCGCCGACAACATCTTCGAGCGGACGATCGCGGCCTCGGTGGAGCGGTTTGCCGAACAAGGCACAGGGTCTCGGCTCCTGTTCACCGAGATGGAGGATCCGAGCCACCTGCAACATCTCGGCGTCCCCGAGCTGGATGGAGACGGCCGCGTCGTACGGATCATCGAGAAGCCGGCCGATCCGCCGAGCCACTACTGCGTCACGGGCGTCTACTTCTACGACGCCACGGTCTTCGACATCATCTCGACACTCGAGCCGTCGGGACGCGGAGAGCTCGAGATCACCGATGTCAACAACCACTTCATCGAGGCCGGGACCATGCAGTACGACGTCATCGGTGGTTTCTGGGGCGACGCGGGCGAGTCGATCGACGCCTACTACGAGGTGAACGACTTCGTGCGGGCGAACGGGGCGAACCGCTGAGCTGAGGCGCGCGCCGGTCCCCCCGCGTGCAACTTGTGAAGCCGGCGAGTCGCATACGACACGGGGGCTTCACGAATCGAAACCGGTCCCCCCGGCCCCGGGCACGAGGCCCCCGGCTCAAGCCGTCAGGTCGAGGCGCTCCATGGCGAGCGACCGGACCGCCTTGTAGTCGACCTTGCCGGCGGGCGTGCGGCCGACCGAGTCCACGAAGACCACGTGGCGAGGCGCCTTGTAACCGGCGAGATGCTGCTTCACTTCGGCGACCAGCTCGTCCTCGCTCGCCTCCTCGCCGGGTGCGAGCTCCACGGCCGCAGTGATCGCCTCGCCGAAACGCTCGTCCGGCACCCCCACCACGACCGCGTCCACCACCGCCGGATGCCGCTTCAGCGCCTCCTCGACCTCTTCCGGGAAGACCTTCTCGCCGCCGGTGTTGATCGACACGGAGCCCCGGCCGAGGAGCTTGAGCGACCCGTCGGCCTCGACGGTGGCGTAGTCCCCTGGAACCGAGTAGCGCTCGCCGCCGATCGTCACGAACGTCGAGGCCGTCTTCGCCTCGTCCTTGTAGTAGCCGAGCGGGAGCCGACCGCCGAGTGCCAGCCGGCCCGCCTTGCCCGAGCCGGGCGGGATCTCGTTGCCGTCGTCGTCGATGACCTTGGCGTGCTCGCCGATCATGAAGGCGGCCGTGTGCGCCTCTGCGCCGGCCGACGAGACCGACGAGCCCATGCCGAGAGCTTCTGACGACGAGAAGGCGTCGAAGAGGAGCATGTTGGCGTTGTGGCGGAGCAGGCCGCGCTTCGTCTCCTCGCTCCACATCACGCCCGAGGAGATCATCCCGAGGAGCGACGACACGTCGAAACGCCCCGGGTTCTCGTCGAGCGCCTGGAGGATCGGCTTGGCGAAGGAGTCGCCGACGATCGTGACGAGGTTGACCTTCTCACGCTCGACGGTCTCGAGGAGCGCGATCGGGTCGAACGTCCTCCCGGGTGCGGTGACGACGCAGCCGCCGACCATGAGGCAGCTGAAGGCCGTGAAGGCGCCGGTGCCGTGCATGAGCGGGCAGGCAGGAAGCACGGTCGGGTAGCTGTCGTTCGTCGCCGCCATGACCTCGCGCACGCCGTCGATGCCCCGGTCTGCCGGCACCGGCATGGGGCTCGACTGGTTGAGGAGGGCGAACAGGTCGTCCTGGCGCCACATGACGCCCTTCGGCATGCCCGTCGTACCACCGGTGTAGAGGAAATAGAGGTCATCGCCGGATCTCGGCTGCGGGCCGGTGACGTGCGTGTCCGAACCGGAGCCGAGGCGATCTGCCGCCTCCTCGTACGGCATCGCCCAGTCCGGGCAGGGACCCGCCCCGTCGTCCACGTGGAGCCACAGCTTCACGCCCGGAACCCGTGGGCGCACACGCTCTGCGCGCTCGGCCAGGCTGCCGTGGAAGACGATGGCTTCCGCGTCCGCGTTGTCCCACAGGTACGCGATCTCGTCGTCGGCGTAGCGGTAGTTCGTGTTGACCGGGATCATCGAGACCTTCTCGGCGGCGAAGACCGACTCGAGGTACTCGTTGCAGTTGTAGAGGTACTGGGCAACCTTCGCCTGGTGGCCGAGCCCCGCCTCGAGCAGCATGCCGGCGATGCCGGCGGCACGCCGATCGAGCTCACGCCAGCTGCGGACGTTCTCGCCGTGCACGAGGGCTCTCCTGTCACCACGGATCTCGGCGGCGATCTCCCAAATGTCCGCGAAATTCCAGTTGCTCATCCCGATCCTCTCCACCCCCGGTCCGGTGGAGGATATTTCGCCGGCGCCGTTCCCGTCGAAGCGGGGCGGTCAGCGGACGGCAGCCTCGAGGGCGCTGTCGATGGTCGGGTGGCGGTGCTCGAACCCCGCCGCGGTGAGCCTCGCGGGCAACACCTTCTGGCTGGCGAGCAGCATCTCCGCGGCGGGTCCCCGCCCGAGCGCGAGCCGCAGGGCCGCCGGCGGCACGGTGAGCGCGGCGGGGCGGTGGAGGGCGCGGGCGAGCGCAGCCGTGAAGTCGCTGTTGCGGACGGGCTCCGGCGCCGTCGCATTGACCGGGCCCGACGCAGCAGGATCGTCGATCGCCCACAGGATGGCCCGGACCTCGTCCTCGAGCGAGATCCAGCTCACCCACTGCCGGCCGGAGCCGATGCGGCCGCCGAGCCCGAGCTTGAAGAGCGGGAGCTGCGGCCCGAGCGCCCCACCCCGACCAAGCACGATGCCCGTGCGGATCGCGACGGTCCGGATGCCGCTGTCGGAGGCCGGCTTGGCGGCCGCCTCCCAGGCGCGGCAGACGTCGGCGAGGAACCCCTCACCGAGTGGGCTCGACTCGTCGAGCGGCTCGTCGCCTCGGTCACCGTAGATCCCGATGGCGGAGCCGGTGACGTGCACGTGCGGCCGTGAGTCGAGAACGGTCAGGCTGCGGGCGATCAGGTCACCGAGGGCGATCCGGCTCGAACGGATCGCCTCCTGCCGCCTCGTCGTCCAGCGGGCGATGATCGGCGCGCCGGCGAGGTGGACGGAGGCGCCGATCCCCTCGAGCGTCCCACCCGGGAGGCGGGTGGTATCGAGGCGCCCGCGTGCGAGGTCGACGCCCACCTGCCCGACGTCGGGCGACCGGCGGGTGATGGGAACGACGACGTCCCCGCGCTCGCGAAGTCGCCGCGCCAGCTCGCTGCCGATGAAACCCGTCGATCCCGACAGGAGGACTCGCATGTGACAGGAGCCTACAAAGGGGGTGTCGTCGTCGCCGCGGGCACCGTGTCCGCAGCGCCGGGAGCGAGCGCGACGGCCGCTCTCACGAGCTCGGCGAACTCACGCGGGTGGCTCTGGTGCGCGCCATGGCCTGCTCCCTCGACGATCCGGAGCTCCGCCAACGGCATCTCGGCCACGAGGCGGTCGGCTCCCCGGATCTGGTGCGCCGAGGTGTGCTCGCCTCGGGCGACGAGCGCCGGAGCGCGGACATCCACCGGCCGGAACGGCGCCGGGTCGCGCCGGATCGCCGTCATCTCGGCCACGAGCGCCGGCCCGTCCTTCACGACCTCCTGCCTCGTCTTGAGCGGCAGGCGCTCGTACTTGTGCTCGCCGACCATCCT
>JAKCCH010000019.1 GCA_021838945.1 Actinomycetes bacterium | reverse complement strand
CCGTCCTCGCTGGGAGCCGCGGTTCCCGCCGGCGGCTGCCGGCCGCCGGTCCCCTGCTCGTGCTCCGTCCGGAGACCGCGCACCATTGGCTTGGCGTGCCCCGTTCCCCTGCGACTCCACGGGCTTCGCCTCCACGTCGAGGGGGTCGCTCGCCGCCAGGTACTCCGCTCCCGCCAGTCCCAGACCGGCAGGAGCAACGCCCGCGCCCGCCCCGGCCGGGAGCGCCGCGCCATCGCCGTCGCCGTCGCCGTCGCCGGCGCTGGCGCCCTCGGCCTGCGCCTCGGGCTCGGCGAGGACCTGCACGTGCATGACGTACTGGAGGTACTCGTCGTCGATGCCGTCCCAGAGCTGCTCGAACATCTCGTAGCCCTCACGCTGCCAGGCGTTGAGCGGGTCGGTCTGGGCGAGACCGCGGAGGTGGATGCCTTCGCGCAGGTAGTCCATCTCGACGAGGTGCTGGCGCCAGCGCTGGTCGATGATCTGGAGCATCAGGTTGCGCTCGAGCTGCCGTGCGGTCTCGGTGCCACCGGGGTACGACTGCTCTCGCTCCTCGTAGTACTCGAACGCCTCGGTGAGCAACGACTGGGAGATCTGCTCGGTGGTCTCGGCCTGCTCCAGGTCCTCGACGGAGAACTTCGTCGGGTAGTACTTCTGCACCTCGACGACGAGGCGGCCGAGATCCCACTCCTCGGCGAAGTCCGTCGGGCAGCAGTCGGCGACGATGCGCTGGACCGCCGACGACAACAGGTCCTCGGTGTGCTGGCGGAGGTCGAGGCCGTCGATGACCTGGAGGCGCCGGGCATAGACCGCCTTGCGCTGCTCGTTGTAGACCTCGTCGTACTTGAGGAGATCCTTGCGGATCTCGGCGTTCTTCGCCTCGACCGTGTGCTGTGCTCGCTCGATCGCCCGGGTGACCATGCGCGTCTCGATCGGGACGTCCTCGGGGAGAGCCCGCTCCATCACCCAGGAGACGGCGCCCGTGGCGAACAGCTGCATGAGCTCGTCCTCCAACGACAGGAAGAACCGGCTCTCCCCCGGATCCCCCTGCCGTCCCGACCGACCACGCAGCTGGTTGTCGATCCGCCGGCTCTCGTGCCGCTCGCTGCCGAGCACGTACAGCCCGCCGAGCTGGCGCACCTCGTCGCCCTCCGCCGCGCACTGCTCGGTGAACTTGCCGAGAAGCTCCTGGTAGACGGCTTTGCCGTCGTCGGACTCGAGGTCGAGACCCCGTGCCGCCGCCTCCTCCCGGGCGAGCCCTTCGGGGTTGCCGCCGAGCAGGATGTCGACGCCACGCCCGGCCATGTTCGTGGCCACCGTGACCGCGTGCAGCCTCCCGGCCTGCACGACGATCGCCGCCTCCTTCGCATGCTGCTTCGCGTTGAGGACGTGGTGCGGGACGCCTCGCTTGTCGAGGAGCTGGGACAGGTGCTCGGAGCGCTCGACCGACGCCGTACCGACGAGCACCGGCTGGCCCGACTCGTAGCGCTCGTAGATGTCCTCCACGACGGCGCCGAACTTGCCGTTCTCGGTCTTGTAGATGAGGTCGGCCTCGTCGGCCCGGATCATCGGCATGTTGGTCGGGATCGGGACGACGTGCAGGTTGTAGGTCGAGGCGAACTCCGCCGCCTCGGTCTCCGCCGTGCCCGTCATCCCGGCGAGCTTCTCGTACATGCGGAAGTAGTTCTGCAGCGTGACCGTCGCCCAGGTGTGGTTCTCGTCCTGGATCCGCACCCGCTCCTTTGCCTCGACAGCCTGGTGGAGCCCGTCCGACCAGCGTCTTCCCTCCATGATGCGGCCGGTGAACTCGTCGACGATCTTCACCTCGCCGTCCTGGACGAGGTACTCCTTGTCGCGTTTGTAGAGCTCTTTGGCCTCGAGAGCCTTCTGGAGCTGGTGGACGAAGTTCGTCGAGACTGCGTCGTAGAGGTTCTCGATCCCGAGCTGGCGCTCGACCTTGGCGATGCCGTCTTCGGTCGGCACGACGATGTGCTTCTCGAGGTCGACCTCGTAGTCCTCCTCGGGCCGAAGCGTCCTCGCGATCGACGCGAACTGGTAGTACAGCTGGTTCGACTGGTCGGACGGACCCGAGATGATGAGCGGCGTCCTCGCCTCGTCGATGAGGATCGAGTCCACCTCGTCGACGATGCCGTACACGTGCTCGCGCTGGACCATCTGGTCCCGGGACCACGCCATGTTGTCGCGCAGGTAGTCGAAGCCCATCTCGGTGTTCGTCCCGTAGGTGAGGTCGCACCAGTACGCCGCTCGCTTGGCCTCGAAGTCGTCGATCGTCGGCACGACGAGGCCGACCGACAGCCCGAGGAACCGGTAGATCTGCCCCATCCACGCGGCGTCACGGGCGGCGAGGTAGTCGTTGACCGTGATCACATGGACGCCACGCCCGTTCAGCGCGTTCAGGTAGACGGGCAGGGTCGAGACGAGCGTCTTGCCCTCACCGGTCTTCATCTCGGCGATCCCGCCGAAGTGGAGCGCCATCCCGCCCATGAGCTGGACGTCGAAGTGCCGCTGTCCGATCGTGCGCTTGGCCGCCTCCCGCACGACGGCAAAGGACTCCACGAGCAGGTCGTTCAGGTCCTCCCCGTTCTCCAGCCGCTGGCGGAACTCGCCCGTCTTCCCGACGAGGGCCTCGTCGCTCAAGTCCTCCACCTCGGGCTCGAGCCCGTTGATGAGGGGGACGACGGCGGCGAGGCTGCGGAGCTTGCGGCCCTCGCCGGCGCGCAGCAGCTTCGAGAACGGGTTCACGACGAGCCAGTCTAGAGGCGCCCCGGAACGCCTTCGGATGCGCCGGTCCCTGGTGTCGTCGGCAGGCAGTTGCGCCCGCCGGAGCTTCAGGCGGTGGCCGTCACCCGCAGCGGCGTGCGGCGGCGCATCGCCGGCAGCTCGAGGGCGACCTGCGTGCCGAGCAAGTGATGCGGCGCGGCGCTGTCGATGCGCACCTGCACGAAGCTGCCGGCGGGCACCTCGCCCTCGGGGGCGAAGTGCACGAGCTTGCCCTGGCGGGTGCGGCCGGTGAGCAGGTCCGGGTTGCGCTTGGAGGGACCTTCGACGAGGGCCTCCTCGACCCGGCCGACGCGGGCCCGGTTCTTCGCCAGTGACGAGCGCTCGACGACCACCTTCAACCGTTCGAAACGCTCCCCGATCTCCCCCTCGTCCACGAACCCCTCACGCATCTCCGCCGCCCGCGTGCCGGGCCGTGGCGAGAAGATGAACGTGTAGGCGCTGTCGTACTCCGCCTCGGCCACGACCTCGAGGGTCCGTCGGAAGTCCTCCTCGGTCTCGCCAGGAAAGCCGACGATGATGTCGGTGGTGACGGCGAGGTCGCCGATCTCCCGGCGGGCGGCGGCAAGGCGCTCGAGGTACCGCTCGGCTGTGTATCCGCGCCGCATCGCCTGCAGCACCGGATCGCTGCCCGATTGGAGCGGAAGGTGGAGCTGCTCGCAGACGGCCGGGGTCGCTGCCATGGCCTCGATCGTCTCGGGGCGGAGGTCCTTCGGGTGCGGGCTCGTGAAGCGCACCCGGCGGATGCCGGGCACCTCCCCGACGGCTCGCAGCAGGTCGGCGAACAACGGCCGGGCGGCGTGGCGTTCCGATCCGGCCCACATCCCCCCGGTCTCGTGCGAGTGTGCCGAAGCGTCAGGAGCCTTGCGGAAGCGCAGTGTGAGGTCCCGTCCGTACGAGTTCACGTTCTGCCCGAGGAGGGTGATCTCGACGACGCCCTGGCGGGCGAGCTCGGCCACCTCGCCGACGAGGTCGCCGAAGGGACGGGACACCTCGGGGCCGCGCACCGCCGGCACGATGCAGAACGCGCACGAGTTGTCGCAGCCGACCTGGATCGTGACCCAGGCCGCGTGCGGCAGGTCGTCACGGACCGGCATCGCCGTCGGGAAGTCGGTGCTGTCGTCGACCGGAGCGTCCAGCACCTCGACGACGGAAGCTCCCGTCTCGCCCGCCTCCCGGAGCAGGTCGACGACACGCCCGACGTTGAAGGTCCCGAAGACCGCGTCGACGTGCGGGGCGCGGGTGGTGACGAGATCCCGGTCCTTCTGGGCCAGGCAGCCGCCGACGGCGATCTGCATGTCGGGGCGGCGCTGGCGGAGCGACTTCAGATGGCCGAGCGTCCCGTACAGCTTGTCGTCGGCGTTCTGGCGGATGCAGCACGTGTTGAGCACGACGACGTCCGCCTCCTCGACGTCGTTCGTGCGGACCATCCCCTCCGCCCGGAGCAGAGCTGCGATCCGCTCGCTGTCGTGCTCGTTCATCTGGCAGCCGAACGTGCGGACCAGGTATCTGCGCTCGGGAGCCACCCTCAGAGGATACGCGGCGGCAGGGCTACCTTTGCCCGGATGCTCTTCGGCGCCAACGTCTCGACCGCCGGCGGCTTCCTTCGCGCCATCGACCGCGCCGCCGCCATCGACGCCGACGTCATGCAGTTCCACGCCCAGAACCCCCGCATGTGGAGGCCGTACCCCTACGGCGACGACGTGCTGGCGGAGTTCGCGGCACGGATGGCTTCGCACCCGACTGTGAAAACGCTCGTCTGCCACGCGAGCTACCTGATCAACCTCGCGACCACCGATCCCGGCCTCCTGGCGAAGTCGCGCGCCGCCCTCACCCACAACCTCGAGGTCGCCTCACGCCTCGGGGCGGAAAGCCTCGTGCTGCACCCGGGCAGCCACCTCGGTGCCGGGCTCGCACCTGTCGCCCGCGCGCTCGCGCTCGACGCGGTCGCGTCGCTCGACGCCGCCGCAGAACGCCTGGGACGGGAGCCGTGCATGCTCCTGCTCGAGAACACGGCCGGAGCGGGCGGCACGATCGGACGCAGTCTCGACGAGCTCGCCCGCATCCTCGAGCTCGCCTCGGGGGACGGACGGCTCGGGATCTGCCTCGACACCCAGCATCTCTTCGCGTCCGGTGTGCCGTACGAGACCCTCGACGAGGCGGACGCCGTCGTCGGCGCCGTCGCGCGGACCGTCTCCCTCGGTCGCCTGCGCTGCCTGCACGTCAACGACTCGAAGGTGCCGTTCGGCACGAACCGCGACCGCCACGAGAACCTCGGGGAGGGGTTCATCGGGCGGCGGGCACTGGGTTCGCTCCTCGGGCATCCTGCACTCCAAGGGCTGCCGGCCATCCTCGAGGTCCCCGGCACCGACCGTCGCGGTCCGGCCGCGAGCGACCTCGCCACGGCACGCGCCGTCCACGCCGCCGGCCGGCGGCGCTGGCGTGCTCGCCTGGCACGCGGTGGTGCAGCTACTCAGCCGCCTCCGCCAACGCCTCGGCGAGCGCAGGATGGACGAACAAGCTCTCGGCGAGATCGACGACCCGCAGGTTCGCCGTCACCGCCAGGGCTACGACGCTGATCAGCTCGGCGGCGTGCGCTCCGACGATCGAGCCTCCGAGCACGACGCCGGTCGCCGGATCCGACACGATCTTCACGAACCCGCGCCAGTCGCCGTCGATGAGGGCCCGGGAGTTCGCCGCGTAGGGAACCTTCGTCACCCGGATCTTCCGCCCGAGGGCGAAGGCCTCCGCCTCGGCCAGCCCGACGTCGGCGATCTCCGGCTCGGTGAATATGGCCGACGCCGCCTTGTCGTAGTCGAGATGCCGGTGCTCTCGGGTGTGGAGGCCCATCACGTGCTCCGCCACTTTGTGACCCTGGCTGAAGGCCACCGAGGCGAGCGGCAACCGGCCTGACAGGTCGCCGGCGGCGTAGATGTGCGGGACGTTCGACTGGCAGTGGTGGTTGACCGGTACGTGCCCGCTCTGAGTCCGAACGACGCCGGCGGCCTCGAGCCCGAGCCCGTCGCTCGTCGGCACCGACCCGATGCAGATGAGGACATGGCTCCCCTCGACGCTGCGCCCGTCGTCGCAGCGGACGGTGACAGACTTCTCGCCGGAGTCGATCCCGATGGCGCGCGCTCCTTTCAGCAGCTGGACTCCCCGCTCGAGGAAATCCGTCTCGAGAGCGGACGCGACCTCGGGATCCTTCTGGGGGAGCACTTGCTGGCGCGAGACGATGAGGCTCACCTCCGAGCCGAGCGAGCGGAACATGTGGACGAATTCGACCCCCGTGACGCCGGAACCGATCACGACGAGGCGCTCGGGGATCACCGGCGGCGGGTACGCCTGGCGCGTCGACAGCACGCGCTCCCCGTCGACCTCCGCCCAGGCCGGGATCCGCGGGTACGAGCCCGTCGCGAGCAGGACGGCGTCCGCGTCGATCTCCTCGCGGCCAGCTTCTGTGTGGTCGATCACCACACGGTGGGGACCGGCCAACCTGCCAGTGCCGTGCGCGATCCGGACACCCTGGTGCTCGAGCTGGTCGGTCCACGAGCTGACGAGGCGCTGCTCGATGTCCCGCACGCGGCGGCCGAGGGCCTGCAGGTCCACTTCCGGCTGCAACGGGAAGAGACCGAGGAGCTCGGCCCGGTGGGCACGGGACACCAGCGCACCCGTCGCGATCATCGCCTTGGAAGGCACGCAGTCCCAGAGGTTGGCGGCGCCGCCGATGACGTCACGTTCGACGAGGACCACCTCCGCGCCGAGACGAGCCGCTGTCTGAGCTGCCTGGAGCCCGGCCGGGCCCGCCCCGATCACGACGAAACGCACGACGCTCCTCTCCAGCCCACCGCCTGAGCGTAGGCGCTCGCAGCTACCTCCTCCGGGCCGAGGCCGCCGGCTTGTCGGCACGCGCACGCTCCACGCGGCCGAGCCGCTCGTCGAGCTCGCGGACGAACACCGCCAGCCGCTCCTCACGTTCGATCGCCCGGGCTCGAAGCCCTCGGAGGATCAGGCGGGACTCCTCGAGGATCGCCTCACGACGCTCCTCCGGCGGACCCGCGCGGTACTCGGCCTTCAGCCCGTCGAGCCGGTCCGAGGCCTGGAGCTGCTCGGCGATCTCGTCGAGGTCGAGGCCGAGCAGCGTCTGCAGCTCCCGGATGTGCTGGATCCGCTCGATCTCGGCCTGGCCGTAGCGCCGCTGGGAGCTGGCGCTCTGTCGGGTCGAGCTGACGAGGCCGAGCTCCTCGTAGTAGCGGAGGGTGCGCGTCGTCGTGCCGCACAGCTCGGCGGCCTCGCCGATCGAGTACGTCGCCTCGGAGATCACCGGGGCCTCGCCACCGAGCCGGCAACCGCAGCGCCGCGGTGCTCCGCGCCCGCCGGCTCCTCCTCGAGGGGAACGAGAGGCGATCCGGCGGCTGCGACGGGCTGCGGCTCTTCTGCGGTGCTCGTGTGCAGGTACTTCTCGCCCGACAGCCACGACGCGGCGGCGGCCACGAGACAGGCGATCGCGGCGAAGTCGAACGCCTTGCGGAGCCCCGCCTGGAACGGCGCGGCGATGAGCGACGGGAAGAACGCCCGTCCGGTCACGTGCACGGCATTGACGTGGCTCAGGTGGTGGATGGAGCCCCCGAGCAGCACGCCGACGGGGTTGTAGCCGAGGAACGCCGCGAAGAGCGTCCCGACGGGCGGCAGGTGGGCCACCTGCACCGCCTTCGATCTCGGGAGCCCGGCCGCGAGCAGCCCGTGCTCGAGGTGCGCGGGAAGGCCCGCAGCGAGCCCGAGCACCATGAGCGTGAAGAACACGCCGATAGACAGCACCATCGCCGAGTTCTGGAACGTGGCGCTCATGCCACCGCCGACGCCGCGCTGGTGCGGGGGCAGGCTGTTCATGACCTGCGCACGGTTCGGCGAGGCGAAGAGCCCCATGGCAGCGCCGAGCAAGAGCAGGAGGAGGGCGAACCAGACATAGGAGAAGTCGACCGGGAGCGTCTCGATCCCGAGGAACGCCCCGGCGGACACGACCATCCCGAGCGTCGCGAACGGCCGCGCGCCGACGTGGTCCGACAGCCAGCCGGAAACCGGGCCGGAGATGAGGAACCCGACCGTGAGCGGCACCATGTAGATGCCCGCCCACAACGGCGTCTGCTGGAACGAGTAGCCGTGCAGCGGCAGCCAGATGCCCTGAAGCCAGATGATGAGCATGAACATGAGGCCGCCCCGGCCGAGCGAGGACAACAGGGCGGCGACGTTGCCCATCGTGAACGCCCGGATCCGGAAGAGCGGGAGGTGGAACATCGGCTCGACCACGTGCTGTTCGATGACGCAGAAGAGCGCGAGCAGGGCGACCCCGCCGGCGAGGCAGGCGATCACCATGGGGCTCGTCCAGCCCATGGTGTGGCCACCGTAGGGCTGGATGCCGTAGGTGATGCCGATCAGGACCGCGATGAGCCCGACGGCGAACGTGATGTTGCCCCACCAGTCGAGGCGAGCCGCGCGCCGCTCACCGCGCTCCTCGAGCTTGCTCCACGCCCAGATCGTCCCGAAGATGCCGACCGGGACCGAGACGAGGAACACGAGCCGCCAGTCGACCGGTCCGAGGAGGCCGCCGAGGACGAGGCCGATGAAGGACCCGGCGATGGCGGCGACGTTGTTGATGCCGAGGGCGAGGCCGCGCTGGTTCGCGGGGAAGGCGTCCGTCAGGATCGCAGCGGTGTTCGCCATGAGCATGGCCGCCCCGAGCCCTTGCACGACCCGCATCGCGATGAGGTAGAGGGCGCCTGCGCCGCCGTGCAGCCACACCACCGAGAGCAGGATCGACCCGACCGTGAAGACGGCGAACCCGAGCTCGTACATCCTCACCCGGCCGTAGATGTCGCCGATGCGGCCGAAGGTGACGACGAGGACGGCCGTGACGACGAGGAACCCCATCAGCATCCACAGGAGGTAGCTGACGTTGCCCGGGGCGAGCGGGTCGAGCCCGATCCCTCGGAAGATGTCCGGCAGCGCGATGAGGGTGATGGACGAGTTGATCGTCGCCATCAGCATGCCGAGCGTCGTGTTCGAAAGGGCGATCCACTTGTAGTGCGTCTCGGCCGCGCCGTGATGCGAGAGAAGTTTCATTTGACGTCAACGTTAGCTTTGCCGAACAGGAGCGCGTGCGGACAGAGTGGACCGCCGTGAAGAGGAGGGTCGCCATCGTCGGCACCGAGCTCGCACCCCTCGAAGCGAGCTCGGGCGCCCTCGAGCGGGCCGCTCTCGGATGGGCGGCGGATCTCCGCCGGAGCGGTCTCGACGTCGTGCTCGTCGACGCCGGCCCGACCGGGCCGCCGGACGCAGCGATGGGGGCGGCGCGCGCCGACATCGTTCTGCTCAACAACCGGCCGTTGTGGGCAGAGGGTCTCGGTCTCCCGGTGGTCCACGTCCTCCACAACTACCCGGACGCCTGGGGCACCGAGGCCAGGGACCGGGCCAGAGTCGCGGATGTGCTCGGACGGGGGGCTGTCGCTGCGGTCAGCCCTGCCCTCGCCCGCGACGTCGGCGAGACCTACGCGCCGCGCGCGGGGGTGGGTGTGGTGCGGGGGGAGGTGGAGGAGTGCTTCTTCCGGGAGGAGTGGCGGGGTGGAGGGCCAGTGCTGTTCCCGAACCGGTTGCTCGAGAAGAAAGGCGTGCGCTTCTTCCTGGAGCTGTCACGCGCTCTCGCCGCCGACGGCCTCGGCTGCGCCCTCTTCCGGCACCTTGCTCCCTGGAAGAGCCCGACGCCCGAGCACGCCTCCCTGCTCGAGGCGGTCGGGTCGTGCCCCTCGGTCGAGATGTTCGAGCCTCCGGCGACGCGGGCCGAGATGGCAGCGTGGTACGCCCGGGCGGCCGTGGTGCTCTGCCCGTCAGTCGTACCGGAGGGGCTCGGCATGGTGGCGCTCGAGGCTCAGGCCGTAGGAGCCCCGCTCGTGACGAGCGGGCGCGGCGGCCTGGCAGACGCGACGCTGCCTCCGAACGAGGTCGTGCACGACCTCGACGTCGAGCAGTGGCGGGGAGCGGTCCATCGCGCCGTCGCCGGAGACGCCCCTCCGCCGAGCGCCGCGGCAGCTGCTGTCGCTCTCCTCCACGGACCGGGTGCCGCCACCGAATCACTCCTCGCACTTTTCGCATTCGGCTCACTCGACGGGAGCGAGGCTGCAACGCCGAGCGGCCCCGAGGGCCCCCGACCTGGGGGGTCATGAGCGCTGACTGCAGCGGGTATACAACGACGCGTGGCGACGGCCAGACCGCTAGAGCTGCTTTCCGGCCGTTATCGCCTCGGCGCGCTCCTCGGCCAGGGAGGCATGTCGGAGGTGTTCCTAGCTGAGGACCGGCGCCTCGGCCGTGAGGTCGCGGTCAAGATGCTCCGTCCCCAGCTCGGCGCCGACCCGACGGTTCGGTACCGCTTCGAGCAGGAGGCCCGCACCGCCGCACGCCTGTCCCATCCCAACATCGTCGGGATCATCGACACGGGCGAGGACGACGGGATCGCCTACATCATCATGGAGCGGCTGCCGGGGACCACGCTCGCCGACGAGCTCGAGCAGGGACCGCTCGACGAAGCACGGGTCCGGGCCGTGGCACACCAGGTGCTCTCTGCTCTCGAGGCAGCGCACAGCGCCGGGATCGTCCACCGCGACATCAAGCCTGCGAACGTGCTGACGGGCCGGGACGGACGGGTGAAGGTCGCCGACTTCGGGATCGCGATCGCCATGGACGAAGCGCAGGCGATCACGAGCACCGGCCTTCTCATCGGGACGCCTGCCTACGTCGCTCCCGAGCGGCTGGCCGGGGCGGCCGCGACCCCCTCGTCAGACCTCTACTCGCTGGCCTCGGTCCTGTACCAGTGCCTGACCGGACATCGCGCGTTCGAGGGAGCCTCCACGATCGAGCTCATCACGGCCGTGCGAGACCGCGAGCCGACACCCATCTCGGCATTCCGACCCGAGGCGGACCCCCTCCTCGTCGAGGTCGTCGAGCGCGCGCTCTCGAAGGACCCGTCCCGCCGGCCGGCGTCGGCCAGCGTCATGAGCCGCATGCTCGACGGAACCTGTGGGACGAGCGGCATCGACACGATGGAGATCCCGGGCAGCGCGCCGGAGAGGACCCGCGTGATGCCATTGCCCGCCGAGCCGGCGCCACCATCGGCGTTCGCACGGATCGCCTCGGGAAGGTGGGGAGCGCTGCGGGAGGTGGTTCAGCGGTACCCGGCGATGCTCGCGTTTCTCGGGGCTGCGCTGCTCGCGCTCGTGATCGCTCTGCCGCTCGCTGCATCCACCAGCACGACAACACCGAGCGGGAGGACCGGTACGGCCTCTCATGTCACGCACCACCTTCCGGCCCTGCCCGGCGTGCCCTCGCCGCTCGCTCGGGCGCTCGACAAGTTGGAGCAGGCGGTCAGGTGACGATGGCAGCCCGTTTGAAGGTGCGAGCGATCGCAGCCATGGCGGCGAGCGCTGCCGTTGCCGCTCTCTCGCTCGCGGCCTGCAGCAGCGGGCCGCCTCCTGTCAGCGAGTCGTCACACGCGAGGGCCACGCTCGCCGCCGATGTCGAGCGCGTGCGCTACTGCGTCGCCGTGCACCAGCCTGAGGCGGCCAAGCGCGAGCTCAGCCGATTGCGCCGCGACGTCGCTCGCCTCGAGGCGGACGGGCAGATGAGCAAGGCCGCAGGTGACCAGGTGCTGTCTGCGCTGCTAGATGTGGAGAAGGAGCTGTACCTGCTCACTCCGGCGACGACCACGACGACCACCACGTCGCCTCCCGCCGCCACGACAACGACCACGGAGCCCGGGTCCGCAGGTTCCTCACCTCACGGTCACGGTCATGGTCACGGTCACGGGAGTGGCGGGGACGGCGGCGGGAGCTGACGAGTCGTTCAGGCGTGGACCGCCGGCCGGCGACCGGCCCACGGCGCCGCCTGCTCGAGCTGGGCCGCGACCCGGATCAACAAGTCCTCTGCGCCGTAGCGCGCGACCAGCTGCGAGCCGATCGGCAGCCCGTCACCGTTCCAGGACAGGGGCAAGGAGATCGCCGGCTGGCCCGTCACGTTGAACTGGGGCGTGAACGGCACGAGCGCGCCGGCCCTAAAGAGGCCGGCGAGGGGGTTGTCCCGCGGCGAGTCGAACTGCCCGAGCTCGGGCGGGGGCTCGGCGATCGTCGGGGTGAGCAGCAGGTCGTACCCCTCCTCCCACCACTGCTGGACCGAGCGGCTCCAACGCTGCAGCCACTCGACGGCTCCGAGGAACTGCGGCGCGCTGAATGACCTGCCCATCGAAGCGAGCGCCCAGGTGAGCGGCTCGACGTCGTCCTCGCGGATCGTGCGACGGCGCACTCGGCCCCAGTAGTCGAGGTTCCAGGCGGTGCCGGCGGACCAGAGGGTGATGAAGTTGCCGGTGAAGTCCACGTCGTCGAGCGCGGCGGGATGGGCATCTTCCACGACGTGCCCGAGGGACTCGAGCAGGGCTCCAGTGCCCGTGGCGGCTGACACGCAGTCCGGGTGCACGTCGCCGGAGATCGACGTCGTGAACAGCCCGATGCGAAGTGTGCCGGCGTCGCTCCGGAGCTCCTCCCGGTACGGGCGCGGCGGCTCGGGAGCGAAGTAGGGATCGCCGGTGGCCGGCCCTGCGACTGCGTCGAGGATCGCGGCGGTGTCGCGGACGGACCTCGTCAGGACGTGCTCGCAGACGAGACCGGTCATCATGTCGCCGAATTCGGGCCCGACGCTCGTGCGGGCGCGGCTCGGCTTCAGGCCGACGAGCCCGCACTCGCTCGCCGGGATGCGGATCGATCCTCCACCGTCGTTGCCGTGGGCAGCCGGCACCATGCCGGAGGCGACGGCCGCGGCCGACCCACCGCTCGAACCTCCGGTCGAATGCCCGGTGTCCCAGGGATTGCGAGCCGGCCCGAACGACTCGGGCTCCGTCGTCGGCAGGATCCCGAGCTCGGGCGTGTTGGTCTTGCCGAGGAAGACGAAGCCTGCCCGGCGGAACCTGCCGGCGAGGACAGTGTCGTGATGCTCGACGTGCTTCTCGTCGCGCAGGAAACGCATCCCCTCGTATATCGGGTCGCCGGCCGAGTGGCAGAGGAGATCCTTCAAGAGAAACGGGACCCCGGCGAACGGCCCGTCCCCCACCTTGCCCGAGGCCGCCGCCCGGGCGGTGTCGTACAGCGGGGTGATGACCGCGTTCAGCTCCGGGTTGAGCCGCTCGATGCGCTCGACCGCCTCCTCCACGAGCTCGAGGCCTGTCACCTCGCCCGATCGCACGAGCTCGGCCTGTGCCGTCGCGTCCAGGAATGCATCTGGCATGGTGATCCCTCCTGCTGCCGGCGGGCTAGAGCCGCCGGCGAGTCACAGCTGCGCCGCCCGCAGGTCTAGCGCACCGCTCGCTTTCTGGCCGACGAAGTTGAGGGCCATGATCGTGAGGAAGAAGACGATCATCGGCGCGAAGGCGAGCTGCGGAGCGCTTGTGAACTGCTGCTGGCCGTTGGCGATCATCGTGCCCCACGAGATGTCGCTCGCCGGAGCAAGCCCGAGGTAGGCGAGTGCGCCCTCGGCGATGATGGCGATCGAAGCGCCGATCGCAGCGTAGGAGGCGATGGGGAGGGCCACCATCGGCATGACGTCCCGGAACAGGACGCGCCGCGGTCTAGCGCCGAGGGACAGCCCGGAGAGCACCCAGTCCCGCTGCGACACTGCGAGCGTCGCTGCCCGCGAGATCCGCGCGTAGGCGGGGATGGACAGGACGTCGATCGCGAGGATGACGTTGAACAGGCTCTCGCCGAGGAAGGCGACGAGCGTCAGGACCAGCACGAGGCCCGGCAGGGTGAGGAGAACGTCCACGACCCATACCACGACGACGTCGAGGGCACCACGGTAGAAACCGGCGATCAGCCCGAGCAGGCCGCCGATCCCGATGCCGACGGCGACTGAGCTCGCGCCGATGATCATGGACGTCCTCGCGCCGTAGACCACCTGGTTGAAGATGTCGTGACCGATGATGTCCGTCCCGAACAGGTGGTGGATGTTCGGCGCCTGGCTCGGGTCGGACGGCCACAGCTTGTTCGGGTTCGGGATGCCGATGACGTTGGCGAAGATCGCTGCCACGATGACGAGCGCGATCCACCCGACCGCGATCCAGAAGCCCTTGCCGAGCTTCCGGGCCGGAGCGGTGACGACGGTCGTCGCCGCCGGGAGGTTGAGGGCGTCGGCGGTGAGAGCGGCGATCTCGGGCGCGACGTTGAGAGAGGCATCAGCCGCCTCCATCTCCTCCGCCGCCACCCTCGACTCGGCTGCCCTCACGAGCGAGGAGCGGAGCGCCTCCTCTGCCCGCTCGGTGACGGACGGGTCCCACCTCCGCCGCTGACGCCGGCGCGCCGGCGCCGTCGACGGCGCCGGCTCAACCGATGAGTCGGGCACGGCGGATCCTCGGGTCGAGCAGGGCATAGACGGCGTCGGTGACGAAGTTGACGAACACGAAGCCGGCCGAGATCAACAGCGCGATCCCCTGCACCATCAGGTAGTCGCGCTTCAGGATCGAGTTGACGATGAGCGTCCCCATCCCGGGCAGGGCGAAGATGTTCTCGACGACGAGCGCTCCGGCGATGAGCCCGCCGATGCTGAGGCCGACCAGGCTCACGAGCGAGATGCTGGACGGCCGGAGAGCGTGGCGGAAGAGGATGTACCAGCGAGAGAAGCCTTTCGAGCGCGCCATCAGGATGAACTCAGACTTGAGCGTCGAGACGAGGTCGCCCCGCAGCACGCGGGAGAACACCGCGAGCTGGCCCGCAGCGAGCGTGAGGGCGGGCATGACGAGCGACTGCGGCGTGGCGATGATCGCCGGTGAGTAGCCGCTCCCGATCGTGAACCATGTCGTCTCGCCGCTCGGCGGGAAGATGTTGGTCTTGACGGCGAGCACGAAGATCAAAAGCGGGCCGAGGACGAACGCAGGCAGCGCCAGGAGCCCGATCGAGACGCCGCCGACGATCTTGTCGAACCAGCTGTCAGGCCTCATGCCCGAGGCGATCCCGAGCGGGATGGCGACCACGAGCGAGATGATCTCGGCGAGGACCATGAGCTCCAAGGTGAGCGGCAGGTGCTCGAAGATGGTGCCGGCGACGCTCGTCTGGCTGACATAGGACCGCCCGAGGTTGCCCTGGAGGGCATGCCCGAGCCAGATGAAGTAGCGCACGTAGATCGGGTGGTTGAGGCCGAGCTGTGCCGTCACCTGGGCGCGGGCGGCGGCGTTGCCGGCCGCCGCGCCGAGGATCGTGTTGATCGGGCTACCGGGCAGGAGGTTGATGAGGAAGAACGTGAAGACCGAGACGGCGAGGATGACCGACACCATGCGGAGGAACCGCGTGCCGATGTAGGTCACCATCGCTCAGTCGACCTCGAACCTCGCCTATGAGCTGAGCCACAGCTGGGTGATCCACGGCACGGCGTCGGCGCCGAGGCCGATCTGCTTCTCGCCGTTCGGGAGCACCATGTCCCCGATGCCGTGGCAGTTCGGTGCCGAGACAAGCGCGTTCGGTCCCCGCCCGAGCCAGATGTAGGGCGCCTGCTGAGCGAACTGCTTCCAGACCTCGCCGTAGGCGGCGCGGCGGGCGGCCTGATTCGGCGTCTCCCGCGCGAGAGCGAGCTCCCTGTCGGTAATCGGGTCCGAGAGCCGGGCGAAGTTGAGCGCAGGCGCTCCGATCGGGTGGACGTTGCTCGAGAGCCACCACGTGGCGTCGATGTCCGGGTCGGGCGAGCCGAACTGCGTCCAGCAGTTCGCCTGGTAGTCACCGAAGATGGCGTTGTTGATGTAGGTCGCCTGCTCGGTGAAGCTGAGCGTCACGTCGATGCCTACCTGCTGCCACTGCGCCTGGAGGAGCTGCATCGCCTGCGGGTTGGTGCCGGAGTTCGTGCAGCCGAGCGTGAACTGGACGGGGCCGCTCGTGCCGGTCTGGTGGTGGTAGTCGGCGACGAGCTGCTTCGCCTTGGCGACGTCCGCATGCATCGGGTAGCCGGAGGGCACGTACCACTTCGAGGACGACTTGTACGGCTCCGTCGTCACGGATCCGAGGCCCTCGTCGATGTCCTGGATCAGCTGCTGCTGGTTCGTCGCATACTCGAGGGCGAGGCGGAGGTCCCGGTTGTTGAGCGGCTTCGCCTCGGTGTTGAGCATGATGAAGGCGGGCTGGTCCGGGTACTGCAGGAACATCGGGTACTGCTTGGAGGCTTGGAGCTGCTTGATCTGTGCGGCCTCCGAAGTCGTCATGAATTGCAGCTGCCCGGCCTGGAGCGCCTGCAGCTCGGTCGTCGGGTCGGTGTACACGTGGAACACGATCTCGTTGGCGTGGATCACGTTCTTGCGCCAGTAGTGGGGGTTCCGCACGACAGTGAGGGTCGAGTTGACGTTCCACTGCTTGAAGATGAACGGCCCGGTTCCTATCGGCTGGGTCGTCGAGGTCGTCGTGGAGTCGAGCTGTGCCGGCGCAGCCATGTAGCCGGCCTGCGAAGCGAGGATCGACGGGAAGGCCACCCACGGTGTGGCCATGTTCACCCGGACCGTCAGGTTGTTGACGGCCACGGCGTTGACCATCGGGCCGAGAGCCTGTCCGACGAGGAGCGACTTCTTGTCGTCGGTCAGCTGGAGCACGACGGCGGCCGCGTTGCAGGGCTGGCCGTTCGTGAAGTTGATGCCCGGCCGCAAGCCGATGGTCCACGTCTTGTAATTGGCGCTGTGGGTCACGGACTTCGCGAGGTACGGCACGGGCTGACCGGAGGCCGCCCACGCCATGAGCGGGTCGAAGAAGGCCTGCGCCTCGGTGTAGCTGTTGGCGGCCCACTCGCTCGAAGTCGGGTTCCACCCATCTGTCTCGGCGCCGACGCCGATGTTGACGATCCCACCGTTCTGCGGCTTGAGGGTGGTCGTCGGGCCCGACGTGGCCTTGTTGCCAGTGCCGGGACTGGCGTTGCTGCTCTTCGCACACCCTGCCGCGGCCAGCGCGACGACAACCGCCACGACCCACGCGCGTCTCACGATGTCCCTCCCCTCGTTCCCGACCCGGTCGCCCCTCTCCCTGGGGCGCCGGGCTCTGTCTGTCTACCATTCGTCCCGGCGAGGTGCTCGGCACGCTTGCGGGTATTCGACCCCACGGATCAGGCGCCGCACTGCGACGGCTACGGTGACGAGACCATGCAGGGCTTCGGGTCGTTGTGGCACCTTGCGAGTCGTTTCTTCGGGTCGCTCTCGCCTGCCGGACCGAAGCCGGACGACGAGCGCTGGGCTCTCGATCAGCTGAACCAAGCCGAGCGGGCGCTCTTCGCGCGCATGTCCGGTGCCGACCGCCGTCACGCCATCACGGTGGCGCGGGACGCCGAGCGCCTCGCCCTGGCGGACGGCGTCGGCCGGGAGTCGTTGCCGCAAGGTTTTGCGGCTGCGGCGCTGCTCCACGACGTCGGGAAAGTCGAGGCGCACCTCGGGACGTTCAGCCGGGTGTTCGCGACGCTGCTCGCGCTCGTGCTCGGGCGGCGGCGCCTCCTCGCATGGCGCTCGCGTGGACCCGGCTGGCGAGCGCGCGTCGGGACCTATCTCGTCCACGACTCCGTCGGTGCGGACCTCCTCCGGACGGCGGGGAGCGACGAGCTCGTCGTGTCCTGGGCCCGAGACCATCATCTGCCGGCGGCGCGCTGGAGCGTCGAGGGCCGGATCGGCCGTTATCTGAAGGACGCCGACGGCGACTGACGAGCTGGCGGCCGGAGAGGGGCCGGCGGGAGCGAAGCCCTCCAGCGATGCCTCAGGCGGGATCCGCTGGCTGCGATGCCGCCGGCGTCGACGATGCCGATGCCGGCGATGCTGAGGCCGATGCCGATGAGGCCGGCGAGGACGACGAGCGGCGATGCACCGGGGTCGTCACGACCCCCGCTCCCCTCGTCACCGCCCGGTAGCTCCGCCAGCGGTGCCAGATCACGACCGCGATCGCAAGCACGACGAGGGCGCCGAGCACGTAACCGGCGTCGTTGAACCCGTGCATGATCGACGTCCACTCGTTGGCGAGGCCATACCCGATGCCGGCCATCGCCCCGTCCCAGACCAGGCTGCCCGCGGCGGTCAAGAGCCCGAAGCGCACGAGCGGCACCTCGGCGACCCCCGCCGGAAGTGCGACGAAGTTCCGCACGACCGGGAGGAGCCGGCTGCCGAAGACGCCCCACCGGTCGTGCCGGTCGTACCACGCTTCGGCCCGGTCGAGGTCGTGATGCGTGAGGAGCAGGTACTTGCCGAACCGGTCGACGAAGCCCCTCCCGAGCGTCCGGCCGATGACCCACGCGATGTAGGCGCCGACGACTTCTCCTCCGGCACCGATCGCGATCGCCCCGGCAAGGCTGAGTTGCCCCTTGTAGGCGAGGAAACCTGCAAATCCCATCGTCAGTTCCGACGACGTAGGGACACAACACGACTGGAGCACGGCGAGCACGAAGATGGCCGCGTAGCCGTACGCCGAGACGTAGTGGTCCGGGTTGAGGAGTGCGAGCACGGAGGCATGGTAGCCACCCGTTACTGTCCGCCTGTGCTCGCGGCACGCGAACAGCTGCACCGACCCGCCGCCCGGAGAGCACCGTGACGGCCGTGCGGCGCCGCGTGATCGTCCGTGGCCGTGTTCAGGGCGTGTGGTTCCGCGACAGCTGCCGTGCCGAGGCGCTCGAACGGGGCGTCGCCGGTTGGGTCCGCAACAGGGCGGACGGCTCAGTCGAGGCTGTCTTCGAGGGATCGCCCGAGGCCGTGGCGGCGATGGTGTCCTGGTGCCGGACCGGGCCTCCTCGCGCACGGGTCGAGCGGACCGAGATAGTCGAGGAGACGCCGGAGGAGCTCTCCGGATTCGTCATCGGGTGACGGAGCCGTCCCTTGCGGCCGTCGACTGCGGCGAGGTCAACCTCATGCGGGCGAGCCGACGTCAGGGCTCGCCGTGGCGACCTCGTCGTCCTGGTGGGCGATGTGGCGGAGCTGGCGCCAGATGAGCACGACGAAGACCGCCGAGCCGATGAAGCCGAACCAGAACGGGCCTGTGATGCCGAAGTGATCGGCGATCGGGCCACTGAGGGCGGCCCCGAGGACCAGCCCGCCGTACACGCCGAGGTGGTTCACGCTCGCCACTCGGCCCTGGAGCGACTGAGGCACCGCTCGCTGGCGGACCGTCACCGACGTCGTGCCCCAGATGAAGGCGTGAGCCCCGAACACGACCATGATCGCGAGGGCGACGGCGGGAGTGGTCGTGAGGGCGAGGGAGAGGTGGGTGAACGTTTCGACTATGAGGCCGATGCGCATCAGGTTCCCGAGCGTCACGCGCTTGGTGATCCAGCCGTAGCTCGCCGTGCCGGCGATCCCGCCGATGGCCGTCGCCGTCGTGAGCAGTCCGAAGCCAACCGCGCCCATCCCCAGCCGCTCCCTCGCATAGAGGACGAGCACGGACCACGCCGCACCGAAGGTGATGTTGAAGATGAAGATCGTGAGGACGAGCGTGCGCACGGCCGCTTGGTGCGCAGCCCAGCGGAACCCTTCGGCGATCTCGTGCCAGACGAAACGAGCAGGGCTGGGTTGAACGCTCTCCGCCCGAGCGGGCAGCTTGATCCGCGTGATCATGAGAGCACCGACAGCCACCAGCGCGGCCTGGGCGACGAAGGGCGACGACTTCTGGGCGGCGAACAGCCCCGAGCCGATAGGCGGTCCCGCCAGCTGGTACACGACGGCGAAACCCATGTACACCCTGCCATTGGCGAGCGTCAGGTCGTTGCGCTGCACGAGTGAGGGCACGAGCGTGCTCCCGGCCGTCGTGCTGAAGACCTCGGCGGTGCCGAGCACGAACATGACCGTCAGCACGAGCGCGATCGTCGCGGTGCCCGTGAGGATCGAGGCCGCCAGCAGTGCCAGCACGCCGGCACGGAGCAGGTCGACGACTGCCGCCATCGCCACCCGGTTCCACCGGTCGGCGAGGGCTCCGGCGATCACGGCGAAGAGCAGCCACGGGAGGCGTTGCAAGAGGGTCGCGAGCGCGACGAGGGTGGGGCTCCGTGTCTCGGACGCGACCAGCAGCGGTCCGGCGGCCAGGGCGAAGCCGTCGCCGAGGAAGGACACCCAAGTGCCGGCAAGGAGCCAGCGGAACCCCGCGCCGAGACGGCGAGGCGCGAGGCGTTCGACGAACCAGCTCATCGGTGGAGGGTAGACGGCGGCGACCGGCGCAGCGTCGAGCAGGTGTCAGGACCGCTCGAGCACCTGCCGGGGCACGGGCTCTCCCGCGGATCGCGCGGAGGATCAGCGTGCGCCGAGGTCGGCGAGCACTCCGGTCCGGCCGTTGAACTCGCGGATCATCTCGTCCCACTCGGTCACGATCGACCTCATCTCGGTCCAGAACGAAGCAGCCTTCCGGGCACGGAACTCCTCGATCGAGATGCCCTGCTGCTCGACCCATGTGTAGTAACCGAGGTTGAAGATGCGCTCGCGGTCGAGCCCCGACAGCTCGAGCATGTTGTCCGTCGTCGCCCCCATGAGGTGCTCACCGAACAGGGCAGCCGCGGCGGTCTCGTCGATCTGGTCGACACCCAGCTTCCTCAAGGCGATGTCCACCTCGCTCCGGTACATCGAGGCGCCGTCGGTGGCGACGGTGACGACGACATCGGTCGGGCCGAGGTTCTCGTGCTTCGCGAGCTTGATCGAAGCGACGATGTTGCAGATGCTCGACAACCCGAACGAGTCGAGAGCCGACAAGACGTGCTCGTCCAGCAGCTGGTAGTCGGTGAGGTAGCGCCGGCCGGCGGCCGTGTTGAAGAGGACGTTCAAGCCGTCGGTCGCGCGGTCGGACACGTCGATCACGAAATCGGTGTTCATCACGTTGTGGATGAGAGGCACGTGCTTGTCCCCGATGCCCTGGATGTTGTGCTCGCCGAATCCGTTCGACAGCAAGGTCGGGCACTCGAGCGCCTCAACGGCGGCGATCTTCGAGCCGAAGCGCTCCTTCAGGTAGTCCCCGGCGGCAATCGTCCCAGCCGATCCCGTTGCGGAGACGAAGGCGCGGAGCTGCAGATCGGACCTGCCGGCGACCATCGACTCGAAGACCCGCTCGACGGCACGCCCGGTGGCGCCGTAGTGGGCGATGTGATTGCCGAACTCGGAGAACTGGTTGAAGATGACGTTCGCAGGGTCTGCCGACATGCGGTTGCACTCGTCGTAGATCTCCTTCACGTTCGACTCGGAGCCTGGAGTTCTCACGATGTCGGAGGGTTCCTCCACCCAGGCCTCGAGCCAGTCGAAACGCTCCCTGCTCATTCCCTCGGGCAGGATGGCGACGCCTCGGCAAGCCATGATCCGTGAGACCGCCACCCCGCCCCGGCAGTAGTTCCCCGTGGACGGCCACACCGCCCGGTGCGCGGTCGGGTCGAACTGGCCCGTGATCACCCGGGGGGTGAGGCAGCCGTAGGTTGCGAGCACCTTGTGAGCCCCGATCATCGGGAAACGGTCGGCGAGGAGCACCACGATCGGCGCCTCGACTCCCGTGAGCCCAGCCGGGAGCACGACGTGGGCGGGGACCTCGACGACACCGGTCCGCTTGTCGTCGTTGTTCCAGTGGATCCGGTACAGGTTGCGCGGATCCGGATCGTCAGGCCCGACGCCGGCGAGAGCCTCGCGAACCGGCAGGGGGATCGTCTCGGGGTCACCGAGCTCTGCGAAGGTCGGCAGGGCGATGCGTCGCTCGCGGAACTGCTGGACCGTGTTGTCGTACACGTTGCGGTCGACGACCTCGCGCTCGAGTCCGAGTCGGTTCATGAGTGCTTTCTCCTGTCCTCGAAAGAGAGCTCCGGATAGAGCGGGAACGGCTCGCAGAGCTGGGCGACCTGCTTTCGCAGCTCGTCCACGCGCGCGTTCGAAGACAGGTCGGCCCGGAAGCTCTTGATGTACTCGGCCCTCTCCAAGCGCTCGCTCGGCATGACGTATCGACGCACCTCTCCCAGCACCTCGGCGATGAGATGCCCGGTCGCCGCCATCTCGGGCTCTCTCATGCCGCGCGTCGTCACGGCCGGCGTGCCCAACCGGATCCCACTCGGGTAGAAGGCGGAGAAGGGTTCGTGCGGGATGGTGTTCTTGTTGACCGTGATGCCGGCGGCGTCGAGCGCCTCCTGGGCGAAGAGGCCTCCTCCCGCACTGAAGGGAGTGAGATCGACCAGGAGCAGGTGCGTGTCGGTGCCACCGGTGACGAGGCGGAGCCCGTTCTCCATGAGAGCGTCGCCGAGCGCTCTGGCGTTCGCGACCACCTGGGCGGCATAGGTCCGGAACTCCGGCCGGGAAGCCTCGCGCAGAGCGACGGCGATCGCTGCGGTGGTGTGGTTGTGCGGTCCGCCCTGCATCCCCGGAAAGACCGTCCGCTCGATGTTCTTCGCGAGATCCGGATCCTTCGAGAGCCCCTTGTCCGTCACCATGATGAGCGCACCACGCGGCCCGCGCAGGGTCTTGTGCGTGGTGGTCGTGATGATGTGGGCGTAAGGCACCGGGCTCTCGTGCACCCCTCCGACGACGAGACCCGCGATGTGGGAGATGTCGGCTGCGAGGTAGGCGCCACAACTGTCCGCGATCTTGGCCATCTCCTTGAAGGGAAAGGCGCGCGGGTAAGCCGTGTAGCCGACCCAGATGAGCTTCGGGGCCTGCTCGGCGACATTCCGCTCGAGCTCCTCGAAGTCGATGTATCCGTCGGCCTTCGTGTGATACGGCACGCTGTTGAACAGCCTGCCCGTCACGCTGCCGGCCGACCCGTGGGTGAGGTGGCCACCGTCGACGAGGTTGAGGCCCATGACGGTCTCCCCGGTTCTCATCAGGGCGAGATAGACCTCGAGGTTGGCCGGCGAGCCGGAGTATGGCTGCACGTTCACGTAGGGGACGCCGAAGAGCTGTTTGGCGCGCTCGATCGCCGTCTCTTCGACCTTGTCGATGACCTGGTTGCCGCCGTAGTAGCGCCTCCCCGCATAGCCCTCGGAGTACTTGTCGGTGAGGACGGAGCCCATCGCCTCCATGACGGCAAGGCTGGTGAAGTTCTCTGACGGGATCAGCTCCAGACCCGTCCGCTTCCGGTCGAGCTCGTCGCCGATCAGGGCGAAGATCTCCGGGTCTGCGTCGTGCAGCTCTCCGAACTCCTTCATCGACACCTCCTTCGACCCCCCACCTGCGCTCGCACCCGCGGCCGCGACGCTAGGCGGCCGACCGCGACCGGGCCAGAGGCGAAAGTCCCTCTGGAGCGTTCGGGGGAACGAGAAGGCGAGAGCCAGCTCCCGACCGTTCGTCGGAATACCCCTGGGGGTATGATCGTTTCAATCCCAGGATGCCGGAGTCAGCCGGCGCGCTCTCAAGGAGGAACTCGATGAGGTCTGGCCGGAGTCGACCGGATGCTGTGCCGGAGATCTCGGCAACGGACCTTGCCCGGCTCGTCGGAAGTGCCGAGGAGCCCTTCATCCTCGATGTCCGCCAGCCGGAGGAGGTCGCCGACTGGGCCATCGCCGGTGCTGTGAACATCCCTCTACCCGAGCTGCCCGCTCGAGTGCACGAGCTGCCCCGAGAACACCCGATCGTCGTCGTCTGCGCCTCGGGCAGCCGCTCGAGCCAGGCAACGTCCTTCCTCGGCGCGTCCGGCTACCGGGCGGCAAACCTCACCGGCGGCATGGCGGCGTGGGGCCGCGCCTATGACACGGCCTCGTGGACGCTCACGGGCGGCGACCTCGTCCAGGTGCGGCGGCGCGGCAAGGGTTGTCTCTCCTACGTCCTCGGCGCAGGGAGCGAGGCGTTCGTCGTCGACCCCTCTGTCGAAGTCGGGCTGTACGAGGAGCTGGCAAAGACCCGTGGATGGCGCATCACCCGGGTCTTCGACACCCATCTGCACGCCGACCACGTCTCGGGCGCGAGGGACCTGGCCGCGCGCACAGGGGCGAGCCTCCACCTGAGCCCCTTCGACTCCTTCAAGTTCGGCTACGAACCTCTCGAGGAAGGTGAGCGGTTCGCGCTTCCGGGTGGGCTCGAGCTCTCGGTGGCGGTCCTTCACACCCCCGGTCACACCGAAGGATCCGTCGTCTTCCGCATCGGCGACGAGGCGGTGCTCACCGGCGACACCATCTTCGTCGACGGCGTCGGCCGACCTGACCTTGCCGAGCGTGCAGAGGAGTTCGCCCGCAACCTGCACCGTTCGCTGCAGTCCAAGGTGCTCGTCCTCCCCGACGAGGCCGTCGTCTTCCCCGCCCACTACGGCGACTCCACCACCGTGGTGCCCGAGCAACTAGTGAGCGCCTCCCTCGGGGCCCTGCGGGTGTCGTTGCCCCCACTGTCCCTCGACGAGAACCAGTTCGTGGCCTGGGCCACCGACCGGGTCATGGACCGACCGCCGAACTACGTCAAGATCATCCAGGCGAACATGGGCCGATCGCCGGCCCATCCGGGCGAGCTGGCGCTGCTGGAGGCCGGACCGAACCGCTGCTCGGCCTGAGTGGCCATGCTCGTCGTCGACATCATCGTCGGGCTCGCCATCGGCGCCACTCTGGGCGCCATCGGCGGGGGCGGATCGATCCTCACCGTGCCCGCCCTCGTCTACGTGCTCGGCCAGAGCGCCCACGCCGCGACGGCGGGATCGTTGCTCGTCGTCGGCGCCACCGCGCTCGCCGGCACGCTGGCGCATCACAGATCAAAGCGCGTGCGCATACGCGAAGGCATCGTCTTCGGAGTGCTCGGCGTCGCCGGGTCAGTGGTCGGAAGCAAGCTCTCTGCCTCGGTCTCTTCGTCGGTGCTGCTGGTGGCGTTCTCGCTGCTCATGCTGGTGGCTGCTGCCGCCATGGCACGACGTGCCCGCCATCCGCTGGTGGCGGGGTCGCGGCGGGCCGCAGGACATGACACCGGAGCCGCCACCATCTCCTCCTCCCTCACGGCAGCGCCCTCGAGGCGGCAGAGCGCGCCCGTTGTCGTGCTCGCGGCGAGCGTGGTGGGGCTGCTGACCGGTTTCTTCGGCGTCGGGGGCGGCTTCGTCGTGGTGCCGGCTCTGGTGCTCGTGCTCGGTTTCGAGATGCCGGTCGCCGTCGGCACCTCGCTCCTGGTCATAGCCATCAACAGCGCAGCCGCTCTGCTCACCCGGCTCGGCACGCCTGCGCACATCGACTGGCCTCTGATCACCGTCCTCACGGTTGCAGCCATGGTCGGATCGGTCATCGGGGCTCGGCTGGCGAGCGTCTTCCGTCCGCAACGCCTGATGGGAGCGTTCACGGTCCTGCTCGTAGCAGTCGCCTTCTACACCCTCGCCCGCAGCCTGCCCCACCTGTGAGCGGGGCAGTGGCGCAGAACGCGTCTACCAGGTCGGCCAGCCGTTCGGGAGCGAGCCTGTAGGCGGGTTGTTCTGCAGGACGCCCGGCGGTGCACCCGTCGAGGCGAGCAGCTGGGAGAAGTTCGCGCCGAAGGCGGTGGAGTTGGCACCCGAGAACTGGCCGGCTGCCATCGCCATCGTGTCGCCGCCCGGACCGTCGGCCCAGCCGGTCTCGATGCCGTCCGGACCCTCGTACATCGTGCCGAGCACGGTTGACGACGTGACGGACTCGCCGATGGACACCGAGGGTGAGATGTCCTCGGCGGCGTACACGAAGAGCCCCTGCGCCGGACCGCTCGAGAGCTGGTACACGATGTAGGTACCACCCGGCCATCCACCGTTGTAGATGTTCTTCACCACACCGTTGCCGATCGCGTAGATCGGCCCGAACCCGCTGTAGTCGACACCTTGGTCGATGCGTTCGGGCGACAGCGCCTGGATGCTCCGCAGCGGGTTGGCGTAAGAGGACGAACCTCCACCTCCACCGCCACCTCCACCTCCGCTCCCTCCCCCACCGCCGGACGGCGGCGGAGGTGGCGGAGGTGGCGGAGGTGGAGGTGGCGGTGGAGGTGGAGCGGCCGCAGCGGCAGCCGCGGCGGCAGCTGCAGCCGCTGCTGCCTGCTGCCTCTGCTTGATCGCCAGCTCGAGCCGGCGTTCCGCCGCCGCGTGCTGAGCCGCCTGGACGACAAGGAGGTGATGCAGGTTGCCTTGGTAGGAGGTGAGAAGCGCCTCGTCGGCGGCAAGGGCGGAGTTGTCTGCCGCACGTTCCTTTTGGATCACCTTCAGGTTGGCAAGGGCGCTCGCATGCTCGCTACGCAGCCTCGCCCGCTCGACCTGGATGCTGTGCCTCGCCACCAGGTAGGCCGTCACGGCCTGTGACAGCGTCCCCGCCGCCACGTTCGCATACACCCCGACCTCACCCGAGTTCGGCCCCGAGCTGTTGAGGAGGGCGAGGGTTGACGCAGCGCCGTTCCCGGTCATGTAGGCGTCCACGGCCGCACTTCGCAGCTTCGTACGTGCTCTCGTCAACGTCTTCTCGGCTTCGGTGATTCGGCGGGCCGTGATCGCCAACTGCGCCGACAGGTCGGCCTCGCGCTGAAGCGCCTGGTCGTAGCGGACGACGATCCGCTGAATCCTCTGGCCGTCGGTCTCGATGCGCGCCTCGAGGTTCGCGATGACGTTCCGGTCACCACGGATGCTCCCGGCGAGCGCCTGCCGTGGTGCCACCGACACGCCGAGCCCCACCGATGCGAGCACGAGAACGCTCGCAATCACCGGCCATCCGCGAGTGAATCTTCTGGACGCGCGCGCCCGAGGTGTTGCGCGTTCAGTCCCCACGGGGGCCGTACCCTACCCAACCCCTCCGCGCGAGTCCAGCAAATGCCTTCCGGCGGCGGCGGAAAGAGCCACTTCACACGAAAATTGTCGTGCGTTCGTAACACGCGTAAACCAGTCGCAACCATCAGGCGGGGAACTCCCCGAGGAGCCGGCCGCAATGAGGGGGGCGCTGTCAAGTGGGCCTTCCGTCGCAGGTGCGCACGTGCTCAAGTGACTTCCGGCCCTACAGCGGCGGTGCCTCGAGGCCGAAGCTGATCGAGTAGGGATCGGACCGCTGGAGGTGTCGCGATGATGTTCTGGGATGGTGGCGGAGCTCACTGGGTGTTCTGGCAGGCTGCCCTGATGTGGGTAGGCATCCTGGTCTTCTGGGCCCTCGTCATCTGGGCGATCTACGCCCTCGTCACCTCGATGAATCGCAGGCCGGGCGGGAGCGGCAACGGGGAGGACCCGCGACGGATCCTCGACGAGCGATTGGCACGCGGTGAGATCCAGCCCGAGGAGTACCAGAGGCTCCGTGCGCTCCTGAGCGGGAGAGATGCCCCCTCCGGCGCCACGAACACGACCGAGGATCGAACGGCTGCCTGAAGCTCCGTGACCGGGCCCGAGTCGGCTCGGGGCGCAGGCCGGCAGACCTCCGCTCAATCTCGAGCCTCCTCACAAGTTCCGTAGCAACATGGGGCCGGGTGGATCTGAGAATCGTCGAGGAGCCGGTCGATCGGGTCGGAGAGCATGCGGAGATCCCGATCTCCTTTCGCGTCGATCGCGTCCTCGTGCTGTCGCTCGTTGACTCCGGTTTGGGAGGGATCACCATGAGCGAGACCGAGGTCACCACTCCGTGGATCAAGGACTACGACTCCGAGAAGGGCGAGGGACCGACCCGCTGGCTGAAGCGCTTCGACATGTCCAACTGGGGGTCGCTGGTCGCATACGACGCCGCCCACGACGCCGCCCACGACGCCGGGCACCGGGTCGGAGGGGCCGTCATCGCCTTCCGGGCGCCCGGAGTCGACATGCTGGAAGGGCGAGACGACCTCGGGGTCCTCTGGGACCTCCGCGTCCGCCCGGAGTGCCGCTCGGCGGGCGTGGGCTCGGCTCTCTTCAGGGCGACGGAGGACTGGATTCGAGCCAGGGGAGGCCGGGCGCTCAAGGTGGAGACTCAGAACGTCAACGTCGCAGCCTGTCGTTTCTATGCGCGGATGGGTTGCCGACTGGTGGCCATCGACCGGCGGGCCTACCGCGGTCTTCCGGACGAGACGCAGCTGATCTGGTTCAAAGAGATCACCTGAAGCGACGGCGGCGCCTGCACGAGAGTCCGGCGACCTCAGCGCCGGAGGCGGTAGCGCAGCAGCGTGACCACCGCCACGATCCCGTCGCGCCACGTGATCTTCTTCCCGTCGGAGATCTCGCGCCCGGCGTAGGAGATCGGCACCTCGTAGATCCGGTGCCCGCTCCGCAGGACCTTGGCCGTGATCTCAGGCTCGATGTCGAAACGGTCCGACTCGAGCTCGATCCCATCGAGAACCCGGCGATCGAAGAGCTTGTAGCAGGTCTCCATGTCCGAGAGCGTCGAGCTGTAGAGGAGGTTCGTGAGGAGGACGAGGAGACGGTTCCCGACCCAATGGGACGGGAGCATGTTCCGGCGCTCACCCGTGAAACGGCTCCCGTAGACAACGGTCGCCTTGTACTTGAAGACGGGGTCGAGCATCCTCTGCCAGTCGAGGGGGTCGTACTCGAGGTCGGCGTCCTGGATGATCACGAGATCGCCCCGGGCCGCCGACAGCCCGGTCCGGACTGCCGCGCCCTTGCCGCGGTTCTGCTCGTGCGTGATGACGCGGACCGTCGAGTCGCCGAGAGCCGCCAGCACCTTGTCGCTGCCGTCTGTCGAGCCGTCGTCCACCACGATGAGCTCGAGAGCAAGTGGCAGCTCGACCGCCCGCACCCGCCGGATCATCTCGCCCACGGTGCTGCGCTCGTTGTAGACCGGCATGATCACCGACAGAGTGCGGTAGCGCGCCGGTGCCTCGTCAGGAACCACTTGCTCCGCCTCCGAGGTACGCGCGGAACCAGCGAGCGGTCTGCTCGAGCCCGTCGCGAAGCGGCACGGTCGGCTCCCAACCGAGCTCGGAGCGCGCAAGGGTGATGTCGGGACACCGTCTCCCGGGGTCGTCCTCGGGAAGGGGGGCCTTCTCGATGCTCGACGGCGACCCAGCAAGCTCGATGACGGTCTCGGCCAGCTCGAGGATCGTCGTCTCGGTGGGATTCCCGAGGTTGACAGGTCCCCGGACTGACGAGTCGAGCACCGCGAGGAGCCCCTTCACCATGTCCGACACGTAGCAGAAGCTGCGCGTCTGCGTGCCGTCGCCGTAGATCGTGAGGGGCTTGCCGGCGAGTGCCTGCACGACGAAGTTGGAGACGACCCGGCCGTCGCCGGCGCGAAGGCGGGGGCCATAGGTGTTGAAGATCCTGACGACCGCCACGTCCGCTTCGTAGGTGCGGTGCCATGCCGCTGTGAGGGCTTCGGCGTAGCGCTTCGCCTCGTCGTAGACGCTGCGTGCCCCTACCGGGTTGACGTTTCCCCAGTACGTCTCCCGTTGGGGATGCACGAGCGGGTCACCGTAGACCTCGCTCGTCGAAGCGAGGAGGAACCTCGCTCCGTGCCGAGCCGCGAGCTCGAGCCCCCGCCGGGTCGCGTCGGTTCCCGCCGCCATCGTCTCGAGCGGCCGGGCGAGGTAGTCGCGGGGCGATGCGGGGCTCGCGAGGTGCAGCACGGCATCGACCGGACCGCTCACCTGCAGAGGTTCGCAGGCGTCGGCGACGATCAGCTCGACCGCGTCATCCCCCTCGTGTCGCTCGAGGTTCGCCGGCGTCCCGCTCGAGAGGTCGTCGACGCACACCACCTCGTCGCCGCGGGCGACGAGAGCATCCGCGAGATGCGACCCGAGGAAGCCGGCGCCGCCGAGGACGACGGCCCTCACGGACGGCCGATCCCCACGTAATCGAACCCCAACCGCCGCATCGCCGCCGGGTCGAGCAGGTTGCGGGTATCGACGATGGACGGGGCAGCCATGAGTCCCTTCACCTTCTGGAAGTCGAGCCATCGGAACTCGTCCCACTCGGTCAGAACGGCGAGCACCGAGGCGCCCTCGCAGGCGGCGTAGGGATCGAAGCACAGCTCCAACGATCCCGGCAGCCCGGGCAGGTCTCCTGTCACGGTCGGATCGAACGCTCGGACAGAAGCCCTTTGTTCGAGGAGGCGGCCGACCACGTTGAGCGCTGGGGAATCGCGCTGGTCGTCCGTGCCTGCCTTGAACGTCAGCCCCCACACTGCGACGACGGCGTCCGCCCGCTCCCCCGCCGCCGCGAGCACCCGTCGCGCGACGGTGGCCATCTGCTCCTCGTTGGAGGCGAGAACCTCGTGCAGGAGCCGGAACTCGTACCCGGCGCTCTCCGCGACGTACGCGAGCGCCCGCACGTCCTTCGGAAGACAGGAGCCTCCCCAACCAGGCCCTGGCCGCATGTAGTCGAAGCCGATCCGGGAGTCGTAGCCCATGCCGAGGAGCACGTCGCGCATGTCTGCGCCGACGAGCTCGCAGACACGTGCAAGCGAATTCGCGAAGCTCAGCTTCGTGGCGAGGTACGCGTTCGAGGCGTACTTGACCGTCTCGGCCGTGACCGGATCTGTGATGAGGAGCGGAGCCCGGGTCGCGGCGAACAGGTCGGCGACGCGGGCGGCGGCACCGGGGTCTTCGGCACCGACGACGATGCGGTCGGGGTGCAAGGTGTCGCGAACGGCGGTCGACTCGCGCAGGAACTCCGGGTTCGACACGACCGCCACGTCGGGACGGCGCAGCAGCTCCTCGACGAGTCGCACCGAGCCCATGGGCACCGTCGACTTCGTGACGACGATGGCACCGGCGCGAAGGCGCGGTGCGATCCTGCGCACGACCTCCTCGAGTGCGGTGACGTCCGTAGTCCCGTCCTTCCGCCCCGGGGTGGGCAAGCAGAGAAACGAGAACTCCGCCTCCACCACCGCCTCGACCGCGTCCGCGATGACGCGCAGACGTCCGGAGGCGAGGCCTTCACGCAGCAGCTCGCCGATCCCGTCCTCGACGAAGGTGGGATCGCCCCGCCGGAGGCGCTCGACCTTCTGCCGATCCGAATCGGCGCAGATGACCTCGTGACCGAGTTGAGCCAGGCAGACCGCGGTCGTCAGCCCGACGTGCCCGGCACCGATGACGGCGACGGACTTCGAGCCGGGCTCCGGCCTCGGCGCGGTCACGCCCAGGCCGAGTCTCGTTGCGACGTCCAGGTTGCCGACCTCCTTCGACGAGCCCGCCAGCCCGCCAGCCGGAATGGCGGGGCCCGGGTTGCCATACGCTAGCGCCCCGTGAAGAAGAGGCCCGGGGACGGGACGGGACTCGAAGCGCCGAGCCTCCGGTGGGCGCTCACCGCGGTGCTGGTGGGCCTCGCCTACCTCGGGCTGTCCGTCCTGATCTGGTGGCATGTCTGGTCGACGCACCCGAGCACCGTGACGACATGCGGGTGCGGGGATGCCGCGTTGTTCGAGTGGTTCCTCGAGTGGCCGGCGTACGCCATCGCGCACGGCCAGAACATCTTCTACTCGACATACCAATTCCATCCTGCCGGGATCAACCTGTTGTCCAACACGAGCGTGCTCGCCGTCGGCGTCCCACTGGCACCGGTCACCTGGCTCTTCGGACCGATTGCAACGATCAACGTCGCCTCCACCCTTGCCACGCCCCTCGCCGCCGGGTCGATGTTCTTCCTCCTCCGGCACTTCGCGATGCGCACGGGGGCGGCCTTCGTCGGTGGCCTCATATTCGGCTTCGGTCCCTTCGCCTTCACGCAACTCGCGGGTGGCCACCTCATGTCAGGAGTCCTCGCGCCCTGGCCGCTCATGGTCGCCTGCCTCGACGAGCTGCTCGTGGGCCGGCAGCGCCGGCCTGTTCTCGTCGGCATCGCCCTCGGGCTGCTCACAGTCGTCGAGTTCTTCGTGAGCACGGAGATGCTGACGATCTTCGCGCTGTCGGTGGCCGGCGGGCTGGTGCTGCTGATCGCCTACGGGCTCGCCACCGACCGGGAAGGGGTCGCACGGCGCGTTCCCGCCGCAGCCCGCGGACTCGGCGCCGGGCTCGTGAGCGCGGCGTGCCTTCTCGCCTATCCGGTCTGGTTCGCCCTCGCCGGCCCGGCCCATCTGTCCGGCCGGGTCTGGCCGTCCTTGCCCGCCGGCGCCGGCGGGACCCATCTTGCTTCCATGGTGCAGCCGACGCTCTCTTCGGCCTCGTTGCAGACCGAGATGAAGGTTTGGGGCGGCTACCTCGGCCCACGGCTTCCGAACCCAGAGTTCCTCGGAGTCGGTGCCGTGGCCGTGGCCGTCATCGCGGCAGTCGCGTGGAGGAGAGATCGTCGCCAGTGGTTGTTCGTCGGAGTCGGCGCCTCCGCCGCCTTCGTGTCGCTCGGGCTCGCCGTGCCCTGGCACGTACTCGGGCGTGTGCCACTGGTTCAGAACATCATCTCCGGGCGTTTCGCCGCCGTGACGTTGCTGTGCACGGCTGTGCTGGTTGCGTCGGCCGTCGACCACGCCTATGAATCGTCGTCGGCCTTGGCCGAGCGGCGCACCCGCTGGCCCGCACCTTGGCGCGTGGTTTCGTGCGCGGCAGTGTCGGCTGCCGTCGCCGTTGCGGCGCTCGCTCCCATGGCGGCGATCGAGGCACCGAACATCCCGATGACCACGGTGCAGGCAGAAGTCCCGCAGTGGTTCCGCGTCGTGGGCGCGCACCTTCCCCCGGGCCAGGTGCTGCTGACCTTCCCCGCCCCCTTCACCGTGGTCGGCTCGGCTCTGGCATGGCAGGCGATCGACCGGATGCGGTACGAGATGATCGGCGGGAGCGGTCCCGAGGGCGTGCCGTCCCGGGCGGGCAAGGACCGGGCGGGTCTTGTCGTGCTCCAACGGGCATCGGTGTCCCTCACCGGACCGCCCCCGCTCACTGCCGCCAACATCCGGGCTGTGCACACGGCGTTGCACGACTGGGGCGTCACGATGATCGTCGTCCCCGACCCTGCCGGGCTGCCGACCTACGACCAGGGGACGAACGTCGCGTCGGCAATCGAGCTGTTCGACCGCGCCACCGGCCGGCGCCCGCACCACGAGGCTGGCGCCTGGGTATGGACCCGTCCGTTCCACTGACCGGAGCGCCGCACGAACGCGTCGCGTACGTCGGCCGCTGCCACTAGGCGGCGTGGCTGTCCGGAATCCCGACCGGTAACGCCCTGTCCACCTGGGCGTGCAGTCGCATGCGCAGGCGAGCGAGAGCCACGAGCACCGGCGTGCCCAGCACCACCACCATGACGGCGTTGCCCACGGCCCGGAAGGTGTCGTAGACGAGCGACGTCGCGAGGTAGAAGCGACCGAAGTGCTGGAGGGCGGCGACGAGCCCCATCCCCGGACGGAAGCCGAGACCGGGAGAAGCCTGGTAGTAGGTCCAGTTCCAGATGTCCATGACTGCGCCATAGCCGTATCCGAGGACGGCGCCGACGATGGCGAGCACCACGACGTCGCGGCGCGTCGGGCGCCCGCGGCGTCCCTGCCCTGCCAACCCGGCGAGGGCGCCGACCCATCCCGAGGCGAACAGTTGGTAGGGCAACCACGGACCGAGGCCCCCCGTCACGAGTGCCGAGACGAGGATGGTGACCGCTCCGAGCAAGAAGCCGTACTCCGCACCGAAGACATAGCCGCCGCACAGGATGAGGAGGAAGATCGGGCTGAAGCCGCCGATGCCGGTGACCAAGGCGGCACGGGCCGCTGCGTCGATGGCGGCCAGTGCCGCCAGCAGGGCCAGTCGCCTCGTGTCGAGACGGCCGGCCACCAGCTCCATCGCCGCCAGCGCGGCGACAGTGCCGATCCCGAAGGCCCCTGCCGTCGCCGCGCCGGGCTGACCACCGCCGAAGAACGGCCAGAGGAACACGGCCAGGCCGACCGCCGAGCTCGCCAGGAGCGCGATGCGAGAGCCCATGGCGCTCACACGCCGTCGTCCTCCACGAGCACTCCGTTCTCGATCCTGAGGACGCGGCCCTGCAACTCGCGCGCGAGCGCGACGTCGTGGGTGGCCGCCACCACGGCGGCACCTCTCTCGGCGAGGCGGCGTAGCGCAGCCGCCAGCGAAACGCGAGCGGCAGAGTCCATCCCTCGGGTCGGCTCGTCGAGCAGCGCCAGAGCCGGTCTCCCCGCCAGCACCACGGCGAGTGCGGCGCGCTGGCGCTGGCCGCCTGACAGATCCCGGGGATCTCGATCGCCGAGGGAAGACAGGCCGAGGAGATCGAGCACCTCGTCCGCCGAACCGTCCTCCCTCGTCCACCTCAGTGTCTGCTCCACCTCCCCACGCACGCTGTCACGGTGGAGGAGCAGTCCCGGCTCCTGGGGCAGGTATGCGACGCGGCCCGGGCGCCGCTCCACCCGACCGGCAAGAGGGGGCGCGAGCCCGGCGATCGTGCGCAGCAGCGTCGTCTTGCCCGACCCGTTCGGACCGGTGACGACGATCACCTCGCCGGTAGCTCCGGCAAGGTCCACGCCTTCGATCAGGGCGCGGCCAGCCACTCCGACCGTCGTGTCCCGCAGCGACCAGACGTCGGGCCCGGTCGACCCGGCTACGACGGTCCGGCGGTCGGCAACCGCTCCTGACGGACGGTAGAGGTCCGCCGGGGCGCCTTCAAAGACCCGGCCACCCGCCAGTGCCACGTGGCGAGCCGGCCCGAGGCCGACACCGGCCAGACGGTGCTCTGCGACCACGACCGTCGCCCCGTTCTCGGCGAGAGCGTTGAGCGTCGCCACCAGGGCGACGACGCCTCGCCTGTCGAGCTGCGACATGGGCTCGTCCAGGACCACGACAGGCGGAGCGGCGGCGAGGACGGCGGCCAACGCCACCCGCTGGCGCTCCCCGCCCGAGAGCGTCCTCAGACGGCGCGAAGCGAGACTCGTGATGCCAGCGTTCTCGAGCGCCTCTGCCACCCGGCGGCGCATCGTGGCGCGCGACACCCCGAGGTTCTCCGGAAAGAACGCGACCTCACGGGCCACGGTTCCCCGCACGAACCCGGCCTCGGGCTCTTGGAAGACGAAACCGACATGGCGGGCGAGGCGGCGAGTCGGCGTTGCCGCAACGTCCATGCCGCACACGGCGGCACGGCCCGAAAGAGTGCCGCCGTGGAAGTGAGGTACCAGCCCGTTGCAGACTCGGAGCAGAGTGGACTTCCCCGAGCCGGAATCGCCGTCCACGACCGTGAGGCCCGGACCGAGCGCGAGGCACACGTCGCGCAGAGCCGGTTCCTGTTCACCGGACCAAGCTGGGTAGCTGTAGGTGAGCTCCTCGAACATGACCGTCGATCCAGCGATGCCGGTCTCGGGTTGCACGATCTCCACCGGCGAGGCCGTCATGCCGGCTCGAGCGGGCGCGACGTGACGTCGCCACGAGGAGCAACCTCGTCCGCTCTCTCAGGAGGGAGCAGGGCGCCGACCAGCGCGATCAGGACGGCCGGAGCGAGAACCAGTGGCGCCGCCGATGGCAGGGTCGGCACCGGATAGGGATACCAGTCAGCTGCTCCGCTCAGCCGAGCGACACCTGCCAGGACGACCGCCGCGACAGCCGCCATCGCTGATACGAGGAGGGCGGCAGAACGCCCGCCCGACAGGCTCGTGCGTCGCCCGATGCCGAAGGCTCGGGCCTCCATCGACTCGGCCAGCTGCACCGAACGGTCGATGGCACCGAGCAGCACCGGCACGATGAGGTCGACCATGGCCCGAACGCCACGTGGTCGCCACCCGCGCAGCCGTTGCGCATCCCGCACGGCGACAACGCTGGCGGCGGTTGCCGGCACGAGGTTGAGCGCAGCGCCGAGTGCTGCACCGGCGTGGTGCAGCACTCCCGGCAGCGCGTCGACGAGATCGGCCGGCTCGATCACGACCGAGAGGGACGCCGTCACCGACACGGCGGTCACGAGACCGAGGGCGATCGAGGCGCCGCTGGCGAAGCCCTCAGCCGTGACCGAGCCGCCGACGAGCGGCAACCACGCCGGCAGCGACACGACGACCGTCGTACCGGTGTGCGACAGGAGACCGTTGACGGCGACGGTCATCGCGCCGAGGACGACGAGCCCGATGGTGAGGGGTCGCAGGCGCCGCCCCTCCACCCTCCGGCGCACCAGGAGCGCCCAGGCGCCACCGAGCACGATTACTTGAGCGAGCGGATCGGTGTCGAACAGGGCGACGGCCAGGGCGGCCAGCGCCCAGACGACGACCGCCGCCGGTCGGCTCACGCCGGTGACGGTGGTGGGGGCGATGCCGCCTTACCCGTGGGCGGGTCGTAGCGAAGCCCGAGCGACCCACCCGCAGGCACGTGGATGTCGCTCACCCCGGTCGACGGGCTCGTCCAACGGTGGCCGTTCGTCGAGAGGAACACTGCCCAGTAGTCCTGACCGGACGGCAGGCACTGCGAGTAGTGCGCGGGCACGTTGTCGACCTGGCAGATCGCGACGCCGAAGCTGTACTTCTGCGTTCCGGTCTCGACCTTGCTGTCGGTCAGCAGCTTGAGAGCCGGGATGCTCACTCCGTTGAAACCTATGCAGCGCCTGAGGACCTTGCCCGGCGATGACTCCACCACAACGCGGGCGTGGTGCGCTCCGCGCACCCCGATGCACGAGCCCGACACCGGAGCGCCAGCCGACCCCCCGTTGGAGGGACTGCTCGTGCCACAGGCTGCCGTCGCGAGTCCCGTTCCCAGCACCAAAGCCGCCAGGCCTGGAAGGCGCACGAACGCGCGGCTTCCCTTCGACCAATTCGGACGGTAATGCATCTGCCGCTCCTCTCCGGGGTGCTCTCGCCCCGTTGTCGGGAGGGCAGCGGTCAGTATCCTGACTCCCGGATCAGCGCTTACCTCGACCTTCCAGCCCAACTTCGGCCGTGGTCATCGGTGAGGATCGCTCCCCGGTCACAGTGGCGGCACCGTGCCGGACTCACACCGGCTTCCTGGGTCCGCTGCCCCGTGTGGACCGGATAGTAACTGATCGCCTGAGGGCCCGTATCGAACCTCGTCGGCGGCTTCCTTCAGCGCCAGTTCTCTCCTGCGGTCACGCCTGACGCGACGGAGGCGTTACCGTCGCCCCGGCGCCTCGCGCAGCATCGCCTCGAGCTCGGGGTCGAACCCGATTTCGCGCACCTCCTGGGTGCAGCGGCATGCAGCAGCGACTTTGGCAGCCCACTTCAGCGCTTCCTCGCGTGATGGCACTTCAACGATCATGACTCCACCGACAGCGTCCGGAGGCGGGCCGTCGGTGACGGTCCCGTCGGCGGCCACCATGCTCGCCGGCTCGTCTTCGAGTCCGCCGGCCAAGAGATACACGCCTGCTTCGATCGCCTCCCCGCAGACCGCGTGCGCGGCCTCGGCCACCGCTGGAACTTCCTCTTCAGGGATGTGATCCATCGCGTGGGCGTCAAACAAGATCATGTACTTCGTCATCGCCCTGACTCCCATGTTCCGCCGACCTCGTCCAGCCGCCCTCTGTGATGCGCCTCAGCAGGGATCACTGCGGCCAACGTAGCTTCAAAGGGGCTCTGTCCAGAAACGAGGTTCGAGTACGTGACGTGGCCTCGGCGACGACTCCGGCCAGAGTCGCCGGGTCGCGCTAGCTCTGGTTCGTGGTCGTAACCGCGTTGTTGACTGGGCAGTTGCCTTCGCTTCGGCCGCACGCTGCGAAGTCGCAGAGGCGACATAGCCACGGTTGCGGACGGTCGTGACTGTGAGCAGAGCGTTCTTCGGCTCTGGCGAGGGTGACTGTGGTCAGCATCGTGTCCAGTGCTGCCGCAAGGTTGTCGACCTCGTCCGAGGTCAATGCGGACAGCGCGCTCGTCAGTGTCTTCTCGCGCGCTTGAAGTATCTGCACCGCCATGCGACGGCCACGTCGGGTCAACACGACGGATACGGCCCGCCCGTCCGGCGCTCCGACCCGCTCGACGAGGCCTTCGGCTCCGAGGCGATCGACGAGGCGGACCGTGCCTGAGTGGGTCAGGCCCAGAACAGAACTCAATTGCGTTACCGATCCGCCGTCGAGGAACTCGTGCAACGCGGCCAGTGCGGCCGGGGCGGACGGGCCGAGCGCCGCGACCGCTTCGACGGCGGCGTTCATTCGGTCTGCGACCACGAGGCTCAACGCGCCCAGGGCGTTGGCTGCGTGTTGGCGGCTTGACTGTGTTCGCAACACCACTCTAGTTTATATGTATGAGTCATACACAGCCTGTCAGGGAGCACGGCAAGTCGGCGGCGGAGTTTTCGATGCTGAACATCGACAGCGCGGACCCAGCGAGGCTGGCGCAGTTCTACGCGGCCGCGCTCGGCTGGGAGGTCACCTACAGCGACGACAGCTACGGGATGGTCGAAGGCAACGGCATCAAGATCGGCTTCGGCAAGATCGAGGGATTCCGGCCTGCGCAGTGGCCTGACGAGGCTGGCGTCAAACGCTTCCACCTCGATCTGCAGGTCGACGACCTCGACGAGGCCGCAGAGAGGCTGTGTGCGATCGGAGCCAGCCACCCTGACTTTCAGCCCGGAGCCGGCCGCTGGCGGGTGCTGCTCGATCCCGACGGTCAACCGTTCTGCCTGAGTCCCCGTCCCGCGGCCACACCGTAGTGCCGCGCCGTGGCCGACCTCGCGGAGTTGCTTGTCCAGGACGCTGAGGCGTGGCGCGCCTGGTTGGACAGTCATCACGCCGACCATCCGGGCGTGTGGCTGGTGCTGCACAAGAAGGGCGGTCAGACGACGGCGCTGACCTATGCGCAAGCGCTTGACGAGGCGCTGTGCTTCGGCTGGATCGACGGGCAGATCACTCGACGTGACAACGACAGCTATCGCCAGCGCTTCACGCCCCGCCGGCCGAACAGCCCCTGGTCCGCCAGGAACGTCGCGCACGTCGCCCGCCTTACCGAGGCTGGGCGGATGCAGCGAGCCGGGATGGCGGCTGTAGACGCCGCCAAGGCGCAAGGTCGGTGGCAAGCGGCCTACCGCGGGCAGGCCGACATGCAGACCCCGCCCGACCTAGTTCAGGCGCTGGCAGCCAATCCCGCCGCAGCCGCGACGTTCGACCAGCTAGACACAGCCAATCGCTACGCCATCGTCTACCGGCTCAACACCGTCAAGCGCCCGACGACCCGGGTCCGCAAGCTGGCCGAGTACGTCGACATGCTCGCCCGGGGCGAGTCCATCCATCCACGCAAGCCCCCGAAGGACCGGTGAAGCGCGACGCGTTCGGTGTCACGGACTTCGAGCACTTCCGCATCAGAGCCCTGCTCTATGCGGGGCGGCCGAACGTCAGAGCCCTCGACTCGATCGTCGTGAGATGACGGGAACGCAAGGACTCACCCGCTGAAACGGGAAGCACGGGTTTGTGGTGAGGCCTTCACATTTGGCTTGACCAGGGTCCCCGTCAGCTGATCGAACAGTCGCTCACAGGTTGAGCGGCCGTAGTTCACGCGTCGTCCACAGGCTTTG
>JAKCCH010000018.1 GCA_021838945.1 Actinomycetes bacterium | reverse complement strand
TCTCGGCTCACGAATCCGGAGGTCGATGACTCGACCGCGGCCTTGCTGGACCGGGTCGAGCGGCTCGAGTGGCGGCTCTCGCAGCTCGATCCGAACAGCCCGTCTCGCGCGCGCCAGGATCCAGCCGCGCCCGCTGCACATCCCGCCCCCCCGGCAGCTGCGCCGTCGACGCAGGATCCTCCGCCGGAGGGGGGAGCTCCTCGTCCTGCACTCGGCGCCTTCCTGGCACAACAACAGCAGCAGTCGCAACAGCCCCAATCGCGGGAGGCGGCAGCGACGACCGAGGCGCGAGTCACGGAATCCGCGCCCGCGACACGGCTCGGATACCCGACGCCTGCACCCCTGTCTGAGCCAGGAGCGACACCGGAGGGCACCTCAGCTGAGGCGCCACCGGGCCGACCGACACGTGACGATCTCGTCGAGGCGTGGGCCGACAGGATCCTGCCGGGGCTGCGTCCTCGCATCCGGGCGATCTACCAGGTCGGGAGATGGGTCGCGTTCAGCGAGGGAGCGGCCGTGTTCGCTCTCCCGAACGCGGCACACGTCCAGCATGCAGCGGCCCTCGAGGCAGACGTGGCCGAGGCCATCAACTCTCACTTCGGGACGCGGGTCCGACTGGAGCTCGTGACGGACGCCGACACGGGTCCGCCGGCCTCGCCAGCTCCAGGTACGCAGGAGCGTGCAGGTCCGGTTCGCAGCCAGCCCCATGACCGGGGTGAGCCGCCGGAGCTCGAGGAGGCACTTGTCGATGCTGCTGACCCTGCCTCGGTCGTCAGCGAGCCCCACGACACCGCGTCGTGGGCGGAGCACCGGCTCCGGGAAGCCTTTCCCGGAGCGGAGGAGGTGAGCGGATGAGCACGTACGACGACGGACGCGAACCGGCAGAGGCGGCCGGTGCCGGAGCTACCGGAGCCGCAGGCAGGCAGGAGCCGCGCGCGGACGAGGACTCGAGCCAGGTCGGGGAGCAAGACCCCCCGGGCCTCGGCGAGCTGGGATCGATCGCCCCCCTCGGAGGACTGTCCGGCCTGTTCGGTCAGGCGAGGGATCAGTTGGAGGAAGCGGCGGAGGCGGCTGGCAAGCAGGCCGTGACCGGGCGGGCCGGCGGCGGATCCGTCGAGATCCGGCTGAACGGCAACCTCGACGCGCTCTCTGTGAGGATCTCGAAGGAGGTTGTCGACCCCGAGGACGTCGGGATGCTCGAGGACCTCGTCCTGGCGGCACTCCGTCATGCGCTCGCCGATGCCCTGGAGCTTCGCGAGCAGGCTGCAGGGTCGCTGTTCCCGCCGGCGCTGGACTTCGGTGCGATGGTCCAGGGCCTGTTCGGCAGCCTGGGTGGAAGCGGCGAGCCCGGTGGCGCCGCCGAGAGCGACCAACCACCCGGTCCGGGCGGGCTGGGCATCTTCGGCTCACTCGGTGCCTCGCTGCCCGCGGGCATGCCGGCTGAGCTCTCCGACTTCATGAACGAGCTGTTCGGCTCCGAAGGCCCGGTCACCGACTTCGACATGGACGCTGAGTGGGACGCCGAGGCGGAGCCGGACGCCGAGGCGGAGCCGGACAGCGAAGCCCAGCCCGAGGGCGGCTCGGGAGCAACGGCGGGGCATGACGGCACGGCCGGACATCCCGAGCCGGACGAAGACGGCGCTGCCGGCTGATCACGCCGTGTTCGCGGGACCGATCCAGGCGCTCGTCGACGAGCTCAGCCGTCTTCCCGGAGTCGGCCCGAAGTCCGCGCAGCGGATCGCGTTCCATCTCCTCGAGGTGCCGAAGGAGGAGGCGGTGCGCCTCGCCGCCGCGATCGGCGAGGTGAAGGACCGGATCCGCCTGTGCGAGCGCTGCTTCAACGTGGCCGAGAACGAGCTCTGCACGATCTGTGCGGACTCGCGCCGGGACCAGACCGTCGTCTGCGTCGTCGAGGACCCACGGGACATCGTCGCAGTGGAGCGCACCCGTGAGTTCCACGGGACCTACCACGTGCTCGGAGGTGCGCTGAACCCGATCGAGGGGATCGGCCCTGAGCAGCTGCGCGTGAGGGACCTCCTCGAACGGCTCTCCGACCACAACATCGTCGAGGTGATCCTCTGCACTAATCCGAACCTCGAGGGAGAGGCGACGGCGATGTACCTGGCGCGGCTCCTCGCCCCCCTCGGCATCAAGGTGACCAGGATCGCGAGCGGCCTGCCGGTCGGCGGCGACCTCGAGTACGCGGACGAGCTGACACTCGGGCGGGCTCTGCTCGGAAGGCGAGAGGTCGCCGGCTGAGCCTGAGCACCCTGAGCTGATCGTCTGAGCCCCGAGAGGCGCCGAAGGCCGCCGAGGTCCGAGAGCCCAGTCACTGTGCAGTGATACATGACGAACGGTTCCGCCGGAGTTGGTCCGGGTACGCGCGCCGGGTGACCAGGATCTCCGCGGGACAACTCCCGAAGACCGTCCGTGACCAGATCGACCGGATCGGGCAGCTCAAGCATCTCGACCGGGTTGCAGACCAGGTGGACAAGCTGGTCCGCCCGCGGGTGGAGGCGCCGCCCGTCCGGAACGCCCTCTCCGGCGTCTGGCTCGGCCACCGCCTTCACCCGATGTTGACCGACATCGCGGTCGGCTCCTTCACGAGCGCCGCCCTCGTCGACGTCATGGCACCACGCCACCCGAAGATCGCACGGCGCCTGATCGGCGCGGGGATCGTCTCGGCGCTCCCGACTGCCGCCTCCGGTCTGTCGGACTGGATCGACGTCTACGGCGACGCGAGGCGGATCGGTCTCGTGCACGCGGCCGGCAACTCGATCGCGCTCGGGCTCTACACCCGGTCCTTCCTGCATCGCGGCAAGCTGCACAGAGTGCGCGGCCGTCGCGGACGCGGCAGGGTCTCCTCCTTCCTCGGCCTCGGCGTGCTCGCGGCCACCGGCTACCTCGGCGGCCATCTGTCATATGTGCTGGGTGTCGGAGTGGATCACACGGGGTTCCACCCGAAGCTCGAGGAGTGGGTCGATGCCGGGGCGGCCGAGGAGCTTTCCGAAGGTGCCCACACCGTCGCGCGCGCGGGCGAGGTCGAGGTGCTGCTCGTCCGGCACAACGGTGACATCAAGGCTTTGGCCAACCGCTGCTCGCATGCCGGATGGCCGCTCGCCCCCGGCAAGTTCGAGAACGGGTGCGTGACGTGCCCCATGCACGGCAGCACGTTCAGCCTCGAGGACGGGCATGTGATCCGTGCCCCTGCTGCCTCGTCGCAGCCGATGTACCGCGTGCGAGAGCACAACGGACGCATCGAAGTCCGCAGCTGACACCCGTCCTCTATCGTTGCTCGCATGAAGCTGGAGCAGCTGGACACGGCGGAGGGCCTCGCTCTTCGGTCGAGTCCGACCCCGGAGGAGTGGCAGCGGACGCGGCTACGGCTCGTGCTGGCGGCGCTGCTCTGCATCCTCGTCGGCGGCGCCATCTCCGTCGCCGAGCTCCAGGTCGGACTGCAGCTGCTGCTCATCGAGCTGCTGCCTGCGGTGATCGGTGTCACCTGGGCCGTTCGCTTCCTCAGGACGTTCGTACGTGCCCGCCCGACTGCGGTCGTGGCGACCGATCACTCGCTCCGGCTCGAACGCCTGGACGGTTCGAGAGGACAGGACCTCGATCTGGCGGGATTGGGCACGATCCGGATCGGACCCGATGGTTTCTCGAGGCCGTGGCGCTGGATGAAGGGGCCGCGGGACGGGATGGTTCTCCTCAGGCTGCGAGCGAACGGCCAGGGTCTGGTGATCCCGCCCCAGCTCGCCGGACATCCGATCCTCGACCAGCTTCTCGCGCGCATGCTGGTGTCGAGCCGAGCGCAGGGTCCGGTCTCCTTCGTCGGCCCACGAGCGAGGGTCGACGAGATAGAGCGTCTCGCCGGCGACGTGAGCGCATCGGGCGCGACGCCGGCCGACGACCCGGGTCGTCATGTCCCACCGGTCACGGTCCCGGCCGGGTGGTATCCGGACCCGTCCGGAGTCGCGCCGTTCCGCTGGTGGGACGGCCGCGCCTGGCACGACTACACCCGCGAGGCAGCGCCCGAGTAGGCGCGGCCGAGCCGCTACGAGCCGCCAGGGCTCAGGAGACCGTTCGCAGCAGTGCCGCGTCGCCCTGGCCGCCACCGCCGCAGAGGGCGACCGCGGCCGTCCCGCCACCCCGGCGGCGAAGCTCGTTCACGGCCGTGATGGCGAGCCGAGCCCCCGACATGCCGATCGGGTGCCCGAGTGCGATGGCGCCGCCGTTGACGTTCGTCACGTCCGAGGTGATGCCGAGGTCGTCCATCGCGGCGACGCCGACGGCGGCGAAGGCCTCGTTGATCTCGAACAGGTCGATGTCGGCGACAGAGAGGCCGGAACGCGACAGCGCCTCGGCGATCGCCCGGGAAGGCTGGGTCAGAAGCGACGCATCCGGTCCGGCCACCTGGCCGTAGCCGACGACCTCGGCGAGCGGGGTGACGCCGAGCGCCTCGGCCTTCGCCCGAGACATGACGATCATGGCGGCACCACCGTCGGAGATCTGGCTGGCGTTCCCGGCGGTGATCGTGCCGTCCGCCTCGAAGGCGCCCCGCAGCTTGCCGAGTGACTCGACCGTCGTCTCGGGCCGGACTCCCTCGTCGGTGTCGACGACGACAGGGTCGCCCTTCCGCTGCGGGACGGAGACCGGAACGATCTCGTCGCCGAAGCGCCCGTCCTTGATGGCGGCAGCCGCCCGCTCGTGCGAGGTGGCGGCGAAGGCGTCCTGCCGGTCACGAGCGATCTCGGCCGCCCTGCTGTAGCGCTCCGTGCCGGCGCCCATGGCGCACAGGTCGAAGGCGCAGAAGAGCCCGTCGTACATCATCGAGTCGACGACCTTCTGGTCGCCCGCACGGTACCCCGCCCGAGCTCCGGGAAGGAGGTACGGCGCCTGTGTCATCGACTCCATCCCACCGGCAACGACGATGTCGGCCTCGCCGGCGTTGATGACGAGGTCGGCGAGATGCAATGCGTTCAAGCCCGACAGGCAGACCTTGTTGACTGTCGTGGCAGGCACGGTCATCGGGATGCCCGCCTTCACGGCAGCCTGGCGAGCGGTGATCTGGCCCTGCCCGGCCTGCAGCACCTGGCCCATGAAGACGTAGTCGACTGCTTCCGGGGGTATCCCGGCGCGTTCGAGTGCGGCCTTGATGGCAAAGCCACCGAGGTCCATCGCGGTGAACCCGGCGAGCGCTCCCGAGAGCTTGCCGATCGGGGTCCTGGCCGAAGCGACGATCACGGATCCGGGCATTTCTCGCACTTCTCCTTCGGATGCCGACACTGCCGGCGCTCCACGTCGAGCGGAGCTCGGTCAGCGGAGCCTACCCGCCACTGCCTGCGACTTGGGCTACACAAGTGACCGCGGGGTACTGTCCCGGCATGCAAGCCATCCGTGACGCCATCCTCGCCGGTGCGCCCGGCGAGGAGCTCGCCGCACTGCCGCTCCCGGAGGCCTACCGGGCCGCCTTCGTCCGCCTCGACGAGACCGAGATGTTCGAGGGTCTCAGCTCGGACGAGAAGGACCCGCGCAAGTCGCTCCACGTCGGCGAGGTGGCAGTTCCCGAGCTGGCGCCGGACGAGTGCTTCATCGCGGTCATGGCCTCCGCCATCAACTTCAACACTGTCTGGACCTCGATCTTCGAGCCGCTGCCGACGTTCGGCTTCCTCGCCCGCCTCGGCAAGGAGAGCGTGTGGGGCGCCAGGCACGATCTCCCCTACCACGTCGTCGGCTCGGACGCCTCCGGTGTCGTGCTGCGCACCGGATCGGCAGTCCGCAACTGGAAGGCGGGCGATCGGGTCGTGATCCACTGCAATTACGTCGACGACCAGGACCCTTCCGCCCATGACGACTCGATGCTCGCCGCCAACCAGCGGATCTGGGGCTTCGAGACGAACTTCGGCGGCCTCGCCGACCTCTCTGTCGTGAAGGCCAACCAGCTGATGCCGAAGCCCGAGCACCTGAGCTGGGAGGAGGCCGCCTGCAACGCCCTCTGCAACTCGACGTCCTACCGGATGCTCGTCTCGAAGAACGGCGCCGACATGAAGCAGGGCGATGTCGTCCTCGTCTGGGGTGCCACCGGCGGCCTCGGCGGGTATGCGGTGCAGTACGTCCTGAACGGCGGCGGCATCCCCGTGGGTGTTGTGAGCTCGGCATCGAAGATCAAGCTGCTCGAGGCGCTCGGTTGCGAGGCGGCGATCGATCGGGCGGCGAAGGCGTACCGGTTCTGGGTGGACGAGCACACCCAGGACGAATCGGAGTGGCGGCGCTTCGGCAAGGACATCCGAGCCGTCGCGGGTGAGGACCCGGACATCGTCTTCGAGCACCCGGGGCGCCAGACCATGGGTGCGTCCGTGTTCGTGGCGAAACGGGGCGGAACCGTCGTGACCTGCGCGGCCACTTCCGGCTACATGATCGAGTACGACAACCGCCACCTCTGGATGAAGCTCAAGCAGATCAAGTCCTCGCACTTCGCGAACTACCGGGAGGCATGGGACGCGAACCGGCTCATCGCCCTCGGCGCCATCCAGCCGATCCTCTCGGTCGTCTACCCGCTCGAGGAGGTCGGCGAGGCGGCGCAGCAGGTGCACGGCAACCTGCACGAGGGCAAGATCGGTGTTCTCTGCCTGGCGCCCTCGGAGGGTCTCGGCATCGCCAACCCCGAGCTCCGGGAGAAGGTCGGGGAGGAGAGGATCACTGCGTTCCGGAGGCTCGGCGCATGAGCGGCGGGGCGAAGGACGCCGCCGCCCACGCCTTCGAGCTCACCGAGATCGACCACGTCGCGATCGCGGTTCGTGACCTGGACGCGGCCGTGGCGTGGTACGAGCGGACGCTCGGCGCGACGGTGGCCCATCGCGAGCGGATCGAGTCCGACGGCGTCGAGGAGGCCCTCCTCGAGGTCGCCGACTCCTACGTGCAGCTGCTGACGCCCACGCGCGAGGACTCGCCTGTGGCCAAGTACCTCGACCGCAAGGGCGAGGGGATCCACCACGTCGGCTACCGCGTGACCGACTGCGCCGCCGCGCTCGCGTCCATGAAGGCGGCCGGCGCCACGACGATCGACGAGGCGCCACGGCCCGGCTCGCGTGGGACGACGGTTGCCTTCGTGCACCCGAAGTCGGCGTTCGGGACGCTCATCGAGCTCGTCCAGGAGTAAGCAGACTCGAACCTTTGCAAGGCGAACGACCGGTGGCCCGTCGGCTCCGCCGGGCCGCCTCGCCACCGTGCCGCGGCGGTGATGTGAGCCACCCGGACGCCCAGGTAGCCTTCCCGGCATGTCAGATCAGACGGCGACGGCTGGCCCCACCGGCTCCCCCCGTGAGTCGGAGCCCGGGCCGTCGGGCGCCCCTACTTCGGCGCCTTCCCACCATTCCATGGCCACACGCCTGCACACGCTCGCCGAGCGCAAGGGCGAGGCGAGGAATCCCGGCACGGAGCGAGCGGTCCAGTCGCAACGTGCGAAGGGCAAGATGCTCGCCCGTGAGCGGATCGAGTACCTCCTCGACGCGGGGTCCTTCCAGGAGATCGACCTCCTCGTGCGACACCGGGCGCACGGCATGGGCATCGAACGCTCGCGACCGTTCACCGACGGTGTCATCACCGGCTTCGGAACGATCGACGGACGGCGCGTGTGCGTGTTCAGCCAGGACTTCACCGTCTTCGGAGGAGCCCTCGGGGAGGCGCACGGCGAGAAGATCCAGAAGCTGCAGGAGCTCGCCATCGACGTCGGCGTGCCGCTCATCGGCCTCGGGGACGGCGGCGGGGCACGCATCCAGGAGGGTGTCGTCTCCCTGCACGGCTACGGCGGCATCTTCTACCGCAACGTGCTGGCGTCGGGCGTGGTGCCGCAGATATCGGTGATCCTCGGGCCGTGCGCCGGCGGCGCCGTCTACTCGCCGGCGATGACCGACTTCATCTTCATGGTGCACGAGACGAGTCACATGTTCATCACCGGGCCGGATGTGGTGAAGACCGTGACAGGCGAGGAGGTCACCCTCGAGCAGCTCGGCGGGGCCACGAGCCATGCCACGAGATCCGGCGTGGCCACGTTCGTCGCGGCCGACGAGAAGGCCTGCCTCGACGACGTGCGGTACCTCCTGTCGTTCCTCCCCTCGAACAACCTCGAGATGCCGCCCATGACCGAGCGGCCGGACGATTCCGAGGCGGAGCGACCGGAGCTCCGCGAGATCGTCCCGCCGAGCTCCAACCAGCCCTACGACATGCGCAACATCATCGGCGCCGTCGTGGACGACGGTGAGTACTTCGAGTACTTCCCCCACTGGGCGGCGAGCCTCACGTGCGGCTTCGCACGCGTCGGTGGCCGCGTCGTCGGCATCGTCGGCAACCAGCCCGCCATCCTCGCCGGCGTGCTCGACATCGACTCGTCCGAGAAGGGCGCCCGCTTCGTCCGGACGTGTGACGCCTTCAACATCCCTCTCGTCACCTTCGTCGACGTCCCGGGCTTCATGCCGGGCACGGACCAGGAGTACGGCGGGATCATCCGTCACGGCGCCAAGCTCCTCTACGCCTACTGCGAGGCGACCGTGCCGCGCATCCAGGTCGTCACGCGCAAGGCCTACGGTGGCGCTTACGTCGTCATGGACTCGAAGTCGATCGGGACGGACTTCGCCTTCGCGTGGCCGTCGGCCGAGTTCGCCGTCATGGGACCGCAGGGTGCCGTCGAGATCCTGTATCGCCGTGAGCTCGCCGACTCACCGGAGCCGGTCGCCCGCCGTGCCGAGCTCGTCGAGGAGTACACCGAGCGTTACGCCAATCCGTATGTCGCTGCCGAGCGCGGGTACGTGGACGACGTCATCGACCCCGCCGACACCCGCCGTGTCATCGTGCGCTCTCTCGACCTGCTCGCCTCGAAGCGGGAGGAGCTTCCCCGCCGAAAGCACGGGAACATCCCGCTGTGAGCTGCAAGTGAGCACTGCCGGCTCCGGCGCGGAAAGCGGTTCCGAGCTCGGCGAGCTCCAGCCCGTCGGCGAGGGCGCGCTCATGGCTCCGCCCGAGATCGTCGCCGCCATCTCCGCTGCTGCCGAGGTCGTGTGGCCGCGGGCGGTCGTCGCGACCGGCGGCGCACGTGAGCGGGAGAGGGGGGCGCCGGAGTACGTGTGGCGTTTCTCGGGGAGATGGTGGTCCAAGCCCTTGCCGTTGCGCCGGGACCGCCCGTGGGCCGCCAGCCACGGGGAGCACGGCCAGGTGGGCACGGGAGGCGCATAGCGGGTTGCACCGCCAGCTCGCCCTCACGGTCCTTCTCGTCGTCCTCGGTGCCGGCGTCGTCCATGCCGTCTGGAACGCGATCACGAAGGGGGTAGAGGACCGGCTCGTCGTTCTCGCCTGGATCGGCCTCATGTCGAGCGTGCTCGGAGCCGCCGGGCTCGTCGTGACGGGCACACCGCCGACGACGGCGCTCTGGTTCGTCCTCGGTTCGACGGTGATCCACGTCGTCTACAACTACGCCCTCATGAACGCCTACCGGCTCGGGGCCTTCAACCAGATGTACCCGGTGGCACGGGGGACCTCCCCCCTCGTCGTGGCGATCGGGGCCGCGCTGTTCGCAAATGAGCACCCGAGCGGCATCGCCCTCGCCGGGGTGGTGGTGCTCGGCGCGGGGCTGATGAGCCTGGCCCTCTCGGGCGGCCGCGTGGACCGCTCCGAGCTCCCGGCGCTCGGGACAGCGCTCGTGACGGGGCTTGCGATCGCGGCCTACAGCCTCGTCGACGGGCTCGGCGTGAGGCACACGCACGACCCGTACTCGTACACGGCGCTCTTGTTCCTCGCCCAGGGACCGATCTTCGTGCTCGTCGGGCTGGCGCGGCGGCGGCCGGCCGAGTGGGTCGCGAACGGCATCGCCTGGCGGGGGTTGCTGGCGGGATCGCTCTCGGTGGTCGCCTACGGCGCCGTGATCTGGGCGCAGCTGAGGGCGCCCCTCGCCGAGGTGTCCGCATTGAGGGAGACCGGTGTCATCTCGGCTGCCGTTATCGGCGCCCTGCTCTTCAAGGAGGGGTTCGGCATGCGGAGGGTGGCCTCCGCGGCCATCGTGGCGTGCGGGATCATCCTGATCGCGGTGTGACGTCGGGCCCTGCGGTGCCGGCGCTGTCGAGGTGTGAGCCGCGCCGAACCCCGATCGAGCGGTGCTCGGCCGCCAGGTCGGCGAGACGGACGAGGATGTCCGCCACCGAGTAGTCCTTCGGCGTGAAGACGGCGCTCACGCCCGCACCGACGAGCTTGGGCTGGTCGGCCTCCGGGATGATGCCGCCGACCACGACGGGGGCGTCGACGCCTGCCGCACGGAGGCGGTCCACGGTCTCGGGGACGAGCTCGAGGTGCGAGCCCGAGAGGATCGAGAGGCCGACGACGTCGACGTCCTCGTCGAGCGCGGCGGCCGCGATCTGCTCGGGTGTCGAGCGGATGCCTTCGTACACCACCTCGAAGCCGACGTCCCGCGCCGCCACGGCGATCTGCTCCGCCCCGTTCGAGTGGCCGTCGAGCCCGGGCTTGGCGACGAGCAGCCGAGGTGGACCGCCGGTGATCGACCGCACCCGCTCGACTGCCGGTCTCAACTCCGCCCCACGATGCCCGATCCCGCCGGCGACGCCGGTCGGTGCCCGGTACTCCCCGAACACCTCGCGCAGGATCCCCGCCCATTCGCCGGTGGTGCCGCCGGCGTGTGCGAGGGCGATCGTCGCCGGGAGGAGGTTCTCCCCGGACTCCGCAACCCGCCGCAGCTCGTCGACGGCGCGCCGAACGCCGTCTGCGCCGCGTGAGGCACGCCACCGCGCCACGTCCTCGCGGAGTGCCGCCTCCTCCGCCGGATCGACGGTGAGGATCGCAGACGCGGGGTCCGAGGACTCGTAGAGCGGAGAGGCCTCGCTCTCGGTGAAGGAGTTGACGCCGACGACCTTCTGCTCGCCCGACTCGATGCGGCGCATCCGCTCGGCCTGGGAAGCCACGAGGCGCGACTTCAGCTCCTCGATCGCCTCGAACGCACCGCCGAGCTCGAGCACCTCGTCGAGCTCGGCCCGGGCGGCCTCTGCGATCTCTGCAGTCTTCGCCTCGACGACGTGCGACCCGTTGAAGACGTCGTCGTAGTCGAGGAGGTCCGTTTCGTAGGCGAGCACCTGCTGGACCCGCAGCGACCACTGCTGATCCCACGGCCGCGGCAGACCGAGCGCCTCGTTCCACGCAGGCAGCTGGATCGCCCGCGCGCGGGCATCGCGGGAGAGGGTGACGCCGAGCGCCTCGAGCACGATCCGCTGCACGTTGTTCTCCGGCTGCTGCTCGGTGAGGCCGAGCGAGTTCACCTGCACGCCGTAGCGGAAACGGCGCAGACGCTCGTCGGTGACGCCGTACCGCTCGGTGCAGATCTGCTCCCACAGCTTCGAGAAGGCCCGCATCTTGCAGGTCTCCTCGACGAAGCGGATCCCGGCGTTCACGAAGAAGCTGATCCGTCCCACCACCGCCGGCATCTCGCCCTCGTCCACCTGCCCGGAGGACCTCACGGCATCGAGCACCGCCACCGCCGTCGCGAGCGCGTAGGCGACCTCCTGCACCGGCGTGGCACCGGCCTCTTGCAAGTGGTAGCTGCACACGTTGATCGGGTTCCACTTCGGCACGTGGCGGACGGTGTGGGTGACGAGGTCGACCGTGCAGCGCAGGCTCGCGACCGGCGGGAAGATGTAGGTGCCGCGGGACAGGTACTCCTTCACGAGGTCGTTCTGCGTCGTCCCCTGCAGGATGGCGGGATCGACACCGTGATCCTCGGCGTTCGCCACGTAGCACGCGAGCAGCCACGGTGCTGTCGCGTTGATCGTCATCGAGGTGTTCATCTCGCTGAGCGGGATGCCGTCGAGCAACTCGGCCATGTGCCCGAGGTGGGCGATCGGCACGCCCACCTTCCCCACCTCGCCGGCGGCTTCGGGCGAGTCGGGGTCGTAGCCGATCTGCGTGGGCAGGTCGAAGGCGATCGAGAGCCCGGTCTGGCCCTTCGCCAGGTTCTTCCGGTAGAGCTCGTTCGACTTCCGCGCCGAGGTGTGCCCCGAGTAGGTGCGCATCACCCAGGGCTTGTCCGTCATGGCGCCAGCCTAAGACCGCTTGTACTCGTAGAAACCCGCCCCGGTCTTCCGCCCCAGCTGCTCGGCCGCCACCATCCTGCGAAGGCGTGGGACCGCCGCGTAGTTCGGGTCGCGGTACTCCTCGTACAGGGCGTCGAGGATCGCGAGCGAGGTGTCGAGGCCGACGAGGTCGAGCAGGGCGAACGGCCCCATCGGGAAGCCGCAGGCGCCCTTCATCGCTTCGTCGATGTCCTCCATCGACGCGACGCCGTTCTCGAGCAATCGCACGGCGTTGTTGAGGTACGGGAACAGCAGCGCGTTCACGACGAAACCGGCTCGGTCCTCCACGACCACCGGCGTCTTGCCGCAGGTCTCCGCGAACTCGACCGCCTCCGAGATCGTCTCGCCCGACACCGTGATCGGTCGGACGATCTCGACGAGAGCCATCATCGGGGCGGGGTTGAAGAAGTGGATCCCGCAGACCCGGTCGGCGCGGCCGGTCTCCATCGCCATCTCGACGACGGGAAGTGTCGAGGTGTTCGTGGCGAGGATGGCGCTGTCGTGGCAGACGCGGTCGAGCTCGGAGAAGAGGTGGCGCTTGGTGGCGAGATCCTCCACGACCGTCTCGATGACGAGATCGCAGTCCGCCAAGTCGTGCAGGTTGTCGGTCACACGGATGCGCGACAGCGTCTCGTCGCGCTGCTCGACCGGGATCTCGCCCTTCTCGACCCGCTTGTTGAGCGAGCGCTCGATGCCGGAGACCGTCCCCTCGGCTGCGGCGAGCTCGCGGGACCGGAGCGTCACCTCGTGGCCGGCCGCGGCGGCGACTTCTGTGATGCCGCCGCCCATGATCCCGGAGCCGACCACCCCGACCTTCTTGACCGTCATGGAGAGAGGTTACCGGCGGGTCTCTTATTGCGGCCATTCCAATAGCACGTGACCCCTACCTTGACGAACACCCGTTCGGGTACACTCGCGCCGTGGGTGCGCCCGATCCGCTCGACTCCTTCCACCCGGCGGTCGCCGAGTGGTTCCGGCGCACGTTCCCGGGCGGTCCCACCGAGGCGCAGGCAGCCGGTTGGGCCGCAGTCGCCGCCGGCGAGGACACGCTGATCGCGGCTCCGACCGGCTCTGGCAAGACGCTCGCGGCGTTCCTCGTGACGATCGACCGCTGCTACCGGGCGGCTGAGCGGGGCGAGGGACGGCGCGGCACGGATGTCGTCTACGTCTCGCCGCTCCGGGCGCTCACCGTCGACGTCGCGCAGAACCTCGAGCGCCCGCTGGCCGAGATCGCGGAGGTGGCGCGCGAGCTCGGCTACCACGTGCCGGACGTCCGGGTGGCGGTGCGCAACGGAGACACGACGCAATCGCAGCGTGCCGCGATGCTGCGGGACCGGCCCGAGATCGTGGTCACCACGCCGGAGTCGCTCTACCTCCTCCTCACGTCGGTGCGCGGGCGCGAGATGCTCGGCTCCGCTCGCACTGTCATCGTGGACGAGATCCATGCGCTCGCCCGCGACAAGCGCGGCTCTCACCTGACGATCTCCCTCGAGCGCCTCGACCGAGCCGTCGCGACGTGGAGGACGAGCCACGACGGGGCGGCCGGCTCGTTCGCGGGCTCCGACCACCCGTGGCCTGTGCGGATCGGGCTCTCGGCGACGCAGCGGCCGACCGCGACGATCGCCCGCCTGCTGGTCGGTGCAGGCCCCGACAGGAGCGAGCCCGGCGGCGGCCCACGTTGCACCGTCGTCGACGTCGGCCACCGGCGGCCGCTCGACGTCGCCATCGAGCTGCCGGACGACGAGCTCGGAGCGGTCTTCACCCACGAGCAGTTCGCGGCGGTGCTCGAGCGGATCGCCGCGCACGTCCGCGCTCACCGGACGACGCTCGTGTTCGTCAATACGCGGCGGCTGGCAGAGCGCGTCGCCCACCGCCTCGGCGAGCTCGTCGGGGAGGAGCTCGTGCAGGCACACCATGGCAGCCTGTCGATGGACCGTCGGCTCCGGGTCGAGAGCCGTCTGCGTTCCGGCGATCTCAAGGCGGTCGTCGCGACGGCTTCGCTCGAGCTCGGCATCGACGTGGGACCGGTCGAGCTCGTGTGCCAGATCGGCTCAACACGAGCGATCGCGACCTGGCTGCAGCGAGTCGGTCGTGCGCAGCACCACGTCGGTGGGACGCCCACGGGAAAGCTGTACCCGCAAACCCGGGACGAGCTCGTCGAGTGCTGCGCCCTGCTCGCCGCCACGCGACGCGGCGACCTCGACGCGATCGTGCCGGCCGTGGCACCGCTCGACATCCTCGCCCAGCAGATCGTCGCTGAAGTCGCCGCCGCCGGCCCGGAGGGCATCGCGGAGGCAGACCTGCTCGGCGTGGTGCGGGGTGCCGCCCCCTACGCCGATCTCAGTGAGGACGACTTCGACAGCGTGCTCGAGCTCGTCTGCGAGGGTGTGCAGACGGGCCGGGGGCGACGCGGCGCCCACGTGCACCGCGACAGGGTCAACTCCGTTCTCCGGCCCCGCCGCGGCGCTCGTCTCACTGCGACGACCTCCGGTGGCGCGATCCCGGAGCTCGCCGACTACCGCGTCGTGCTCGAGCCGGAGGACACCTTCGTCGGCACCGTGAACGAGGACTGGGCCATCGAGTCCATGGCCGGTGACGTGTTCCTGCTCGGTAGTCACACATGGCGCATCCGCCGTGTCGAGTCGGGAACCGTGAGGGTGGTCGACGCGCAGGGCGCGCCGCCGTCCGTGCCGTTCTGGCTCGGCGAGGCGCCGGCGCGCACGGCAGAGCTGTCGAGGGCCGTGTCGGACCTTCGCCTCGGAGTCGAGCGGGCACTGGACGAGTCCGTGGCGGCGGCGGTCCGTCACGTGCAGGAGGCCTCGGGCGTCGACCCACGTGCGGCCGAGCAGGTGGTCGCCTACCTCGCGACCGGCAAGCAGGAGCTCGGCAAGCTCCCGACGGTGGACCGCTTCGTCGTCGAGCGTTTCTTCGACGACACCGGGGGGATGCAGCTCGTGCTCCACTCGCCCCGGGGGGCGAGGGTGAACAGGGGGCTCGGGTTGGCGCTGAGGAAGCGTTTCTGCCGCTCGTTCGATTTCGAGCTGCAGGCGGCGGCGAGTGACGACGCCGTAGTCCTGTCCCTCGGGCCGCAGCACTCCTTCCCGCTGCCGGATGTCGTGAGCTACCTGTCGCCGCGAGCTGTGACCGAGACGCTCGAGCAGGCCGTGCTGCCGACGCCGATCTTCGGCTCCCGCTGGCGCTGGAACCTCTCGAGGTCACTCGTCTCCCCCCGCTACCGGGGGAGCCGCCACCTCCCGCCTGCCATCCAGCGCATGGAGGCTGACGACCTCATGGCGGCGATCTTCCCGATGCTGGCGGCATGCCAGGAGAACGTGAGCGGTCCGATCGTGATCCCGGACCACCCCGTCGTCCGCCAGACGATGGCGGACTGCATGACCGAGTCCATGGATCTCCCGGCGCTGACGGAGCTCCTCGACGGCCTGTCGGAAGGTCGCCTCGAGACGCACTTCGTCGACTCGGTCGGGCCGTCGATACTGTCGGAGGAGATCCTCAACGGGCGTCCCTACACCTACCTCGACGATGCGCCGCTCGAGGAACGGCGCTCGCGAGCTGTGCAGACCCGCCGCGGCGGTGTCCCGCTCGAATCGCGGGACCTGTCCCGGCTCGACCCGGTCGTCGTCGCCTCCGTCGGGCAACAGGCGCGTCCCGAGCCGCGCGATCCCGAGGAGCTGCACGATCTGCTGGCCACGCAGGTGCTCGTCGATCCCGAGCGTGAGTGGGAGGTGTGGTTCGGCGCCCTGGCAGCGGCCAACCGCGCGTTCGTCGTGACACTGCCGTCCGGGGAGCGCCGTTGGGCGGCGAGAGAACGCCGCACGGCACTCGAGATCATGTTGCCGGGCGCGCGCTTCGAGCCCGACCTGGCGCTGCCCGAGTCCTTGACGCCGCAGCCGGAGCCGCTGCCCGAGGACGTCGTCGCGGAGGCTGTGCGGGCGGCTCTGCTCGTCTCCGAGCCGCTCACGACAGGCGAGCTGGCACTTAGGATCGCGATCGGCATCGAGCGGGAGCTCGAGGTGAGATCGGCCGTCGCGCGCCTCGAGGGCGAGGGCTCGGTGCTGCAGTGCCATGTGGCCGACGATCCGGCCGACCGCTATGCCGCCCGCCATCTCCTCATGCGGATCCACGCCCGGATGCGCGACGGAGCCCGACGCTCGATCGAAGCGGTGAGCGCCCAGCAGTTCATGCGCTTCCTCATCACGTGGCAGCACGCGGGCCCCGGCAACAGGCTCATCGGGACCGGTGGCGTCGCCGAGGTGATCGAGCAGCTGCAGGGCTTCGAGGCGCCGGTCGGCGCCTGGGAGGAGTCGATCCTCCCGGCCCGGGTGGCCTCGTACCAGCCCGGGCTCCTCGACGACCTGTGCTCGCAGGGAGAGGTCGGCTTCGGGCGGCTCGGGCTGAGAGGCACCACTGTCGCCGGCGTAGCCCCCGGACCGTCGCAGCGGCAGTCGCCGGCAGCGGATCAGTCCGAGCCGGCCAAGCGCCCGGGCATGACCCCTTCACCGGCGACGCCGATCTCGTTGTTCCGGCGTGAGGACGCCGACTGGCTGCTGGCGGCGCTGCGCGGCGATGCCACAGCGGACGAAGCCGCCTTCGGAGCGACGGCCGACGTGCTCGAAGCGCTCTCCTCGAGGGGCGCGCTCTTCCTCACCGATCTCTGTGGCGTGACCGGCCGGATGCCGATCGAGGTGGCGGATGCTCTCTGGGACGGAATCGCCCGTGGTCTCGTGACAGCGGACGGGTTCCAGGCGGTCCGGTCGCTCCTCGGGGGCCGTCACCGCCTCGGCAACCTCGTGAGCGAGCAGGTCTCGGGCTCCGGTGTGGGCCTGCGGAGCCGCGCCGGCAGGCCGGTCCCTCGACCGCGGCGAAGTGGCGGCCCGCGACCGCGGTTGCGCCCGGCGCTCTCGGGTGGGCGTTGGTCGCTGCTCGGGCCACAGCGAGCGGGGGACGCTTCGGAATACGACCTCGACGAGCTGGCCGAGGCGCTCGCCGGCCAGTTGCTCGCCCGCTGGGGCATCGTCTTTCGCGATCTCGTCCAGCGCGAGCTCATGGGCATCGGCTGGCGCGAGGTCCTCTGGGCGCTCCGGCGCCTGGAAGCGCGAGGCGTGGTGCTGGGCGGGCGCTTCGTCGGGGGGTTCACAGGCGAGCAGTTCGCTCTACCCGAGGCCTACGAGCAGCTCCGGTCACTCCGGCGATCCGGGACGGACGGGCGGCAAGGCCAGGACGGATGGGAAGGGAGGCCGCTCACGATCTCGGCGGCTGACCCGCTCAACCTGACCGGCGTCATCCTGCCAGGGCCGCGTGTGCCGTCACTTCGGACGAACACCGTCACCCTCGTCGATGGCGTCGTCGCTCGTGGCCCGTCGGCCGGCGCCGCCGGCGTCGGGGCGTTCAGTCCGCGAAGCTCCAGGCCGCGCTCGTCTGCGGCAAGGTGACCGGCCGGTACTCCGACGCGATGTGGGAGACGACGGGCATGGCGGACGTCCAGAGCGGTACGGCTCCGAGTCCTGGCAAGGGGGGCGGAGCAGCGGGCGCAGCGTTGTCGCCGTGCCCGCTGCCGTGCCCCTTCGCAGCTTCCTCGCAGCCGGAAGAACGGTCGGACGGGATCTTGGGAGTGTCGAGTGGGGCCGAACGTGGTCCCCTCGCCATGGTGGAGCGGCGTGTCGTCCCGATCGCTCGCGGCACCTCTGCGGTGTGAGGCGCTCCCCTCCGGGAAAGGTCGGCGAGGTGCCCGATGCGGGACACGAGGATCGACGGGACGAGCGGTTTCTCGAAGAAGTCGTCGGCACCGAGCGAGCGTGCGCGGCTTTCGAGTCCCGTCTCGTTGAAGGAGGTCATCACGGCGATCCGGACGGCCGGCTGTGCGTCGCGCGTCTTTCGGACCAGCTCCAGCCCGCTGCGGCCGGCGAGACGGAAGTCGGCCAACAGCACGTCGTAGCGGTCGTTCGCGAGCATCGACGTCGCCTCGTCGGCGTCCGCGGCCCAGAACGAATCGAATCCGGCCCGAGCGAGGACGCGCGTCACGAAGACGGCTGCCGATTCGTCGTCCTCGACGACGAGCACCTTCCCGTGATCGGGAGTCTGCCCCATCGGTTGCATTCCCATCTCGTGTCCCAGAACCATCCGGATCTGTCGTCGCAGCTGTTCACATGTCCGGCGGTGCGAGGGACCCGGCCCCCGCACAGGCCCCTCGTCACCATCGTTGCGGAGCGGTCCGCCCCCGCGCGGACCCTCCGTCCGAGATGGCCCGCACTCGTGCGTGCCATCCGGTCAAGTGGCCTGGCCCCCGCTAGGACACTTGCTCGAGCACGATGATGCGCCAACCAAGTGAGCGTTTGGTTCGGGGGCGGTTGCGGGTTGGTTGCAGCTTGACTGGCAATAGATTGGCCGCGGCGCGGGCGCCGGAATTGCTTTAGGTACGCCGCTCGGGGCGATACCGGTACCCGAATCCGCGCAGGGTCTCGATCGGGTTCTCCGGGCCGCTGTCCCAGCCGAGCTTGCGGCGCAGGCGCAGGACGGTGAACTTCACACGGTCCGGGCCGGTGGCGGTCGGATCGCGCCAGGCCAGCCGCAGCAGCTGCTCGGGCGAGAGCACCTGCCCGCGGTGCGTCATCAGTGTCTCGAGCAACCGGTACTCCGTCGGCGTGAGGTCGACCGGCCTGCCTCCTGCGCGCACGACGTGGAGGTCGAAGTCCACTTCCACCCCATGTTCGTTGACCAATCTCGACGCCGCGCCGCTCCCGAACTGGGCGCCGGCCGCGCCCCCTGCCCGTTCAGCTCCACCGACTGCACCGATCGCACCGGCCCCACCGGAGGCGCCGGAGGTACCGGCCACACCGCTTGCACCGGCTCCCCGTGCGCTCACGCCCTCGGCCGCGGCAGCCGAGCCGGGAGTGCCGAGGGCTGCTGCTCCGTGGGCCGACCCTACCGACGACGCGGCAGCGGGTCTCGTGACGCGCCGGCGCAGGAGCGCCTCGACACGGGCGACGAGCTCGGAGTTTCCGAAGGGTTTCGTCAAGTAGTCGTCGGCCCCGGTGCGCAGACCCCGCACCTTGTCGCTCTCTGAGTCGCGTGCGGTCAGCACGAGGATGGGAGCAGAGCTGAGGTCCCGGACGCGCTCGATGAGCGTCCAACCGTCGAGAGTCGGCAGGCCGAGGTCGAGGATCACGAGATCCGGGCGCTCATCATGGAAGAGCCGCAGGCCTTCGCGGCCGTCACCGACTGACACGACGCGGTAGCCGGCTCGCTCGAGCAGCGTCCGGACGACCCGTGCGATGTCCTCGTCGTCCTCGATGTTGAGCACGCAGGGCTGCCGCCGATCGGGCACGTGCCGGTCAGACATCCGCCCCCTCCGCTTCGTCGCCCGCAAGGCCGGGGCTCGTCTGCCCACCACCCTTCCCGGTCGGCAGAGGGAGGGTGATCGAGACCGTGGTGCCGGAGCCGACGGCACTCTTCAGCAGGACCGAGCCACCGTGCAGCGCGACGATCACACGCGCCACCGCCAGCCCGAGACCCGAGCCCGGGATCCGCGAGGCGCGCGCGTTGGTCGCCCGGAAGAAACGCTCGAACAACGACTCCTGCTCGTTCTTCGGAATGCCGATACCGGTGTCGGCGACCTCGATGTGCCAGAGGCCGTCCTGCGGGGCGGCGTTGACCTTCACCCGCCCCTTCTCGGGAGTGAACTTGATCGCGTTCGAGAGCAGCACGTCGATCACCTGGGACAGGCGGTCCGGGTCTCCGGCGATGGCCGGTCCCTCGCCGATCTCGCAGGACAACGAGATCCCCTTCAGGTCGGCCGAGGGAGCGAACGCGCTGACGCAGGTCGTCAGCAACGAGGGCAGGTCCACCACGCCCCACTCGAGCGGCATCGCTCCCGACTGGAGCCGGTCGAGCAGGAGGAGGTCGTCGACGAGACGCAGGAGGCGATCGGCGTTCCTCCGGATGATCTCGAGGAACTCGCTCTGCTCGGCCGGGTCGTCGTTGCCGATGCCGTCCGAGAGCAGCTCGGTGAAGCTGAGGATCGATGTGAGCGGCGTCCGCAGCTCATGGCTGATCTCCGCCAGGAAGCCGGCCTTGACGCGGTCGAGCTGGACGAGGCGTTCGTTCTCGCGCCGCTGTCGTGCGATCAGGAGCTCCCAGGCAGCCTCGGCCCGTGCCTGCACCGAGACGTCCCGGAAGAGCCACACGTGCCCCCGGTATTCGCCGCCGGCCACGATCGGCAGGTAGTCGCGCTCGAGCACGCGGTCGTCCGTCATGGTGATGCGATCCCCGACGATGGGCCGGCTCTCTTGGACGACCTCTGCAGACCGGTCCATCGCGTCCGTCCAGGTCGGGTCGCCGAAGTGCTGCAGGAACTCCGGTCCGAGGTCGGTGACCTTCTTCCCGATGAGCTGGTCGGCGCTCACGGGCACCTCGAAAAGGCTGACGAAAGCCTCGTTCGTGAAGACGATGCGCCGCTCCTCGTCCTCCATGAGGACGGCGAAGTGCATGCTCGAGATGAGGGTGGAGAGGCGCTCGTTCGCTTCGAGCAGAGCGAGGCGTGACTGCCGGCGTTCGGTCACGTCATGGGACCGGATCAAGAAACCATGAACCACCGGGTCGTCGACCAGGTTCTCGAGCAGGCTCTCGAGGTAGCGCCAGGTCCCACCCGCCGCGCGGACCCGCAGCTCGAGCGGCTCGGGGCGCACGACCCCCGCCCGCAGCCGCGCGAGGACGCCCTCGGCCAGGTGGAGGTCGTCGGGGTGGATGAGGGAGAGGATGCCGTCGGCGGGGTCGAAGTCGGCTCGGAAACCGAGCAGCCGCCATGCGGCGGCGTTCGAGTAGCGCCAGGTCCCGTCCTCGTTGAGGATCGTGATCACCTCGGGCGACCGGTCCACGAGCGCGTCGACGAGCCGTTCGCTCGTGTGCAAGGTCTTGACGGATTCGCCGCCGTCGCCATCGACGACCACGCCGAGGTACCCGCTGATCTCCCCTGAACCTGCGACGAGCGGCATCACGCGGGCTCCGAGGCGGGTGCTGCCCGAGCCTGCGGCAGACTCGAAGCCGGCAGCGGTGACTTCGAGATACGCCAGTCCGTCGCGCGGGATCGTGCCCCCGGGAAGGGCGAGCCGGAACGGCCGCTCCTCACGCGAGTGGAGCTCCAGGCCGAGTGCGTCGATCAGCGGCTGGTTCACGTACCAGCACGAGCCCTCGGCGTCCGCAGCGAACAACCCGACCGACACGAGGGTGGAGAGCGCCCCGAGCGCCTGCCGGACCGCGTCGCGGTTCAGCGGCTCAGCAGAGTCGAGCGCCCCCGGCGTTGCCGGCGAAGCTGCAGCAGGCACATCGCAGGATCGTACATGCAGGCCTCAGGGGGGAAAACCCGGATCCGCCCGGCGGCACCGTGCTCGGTCACCGTGGCTCGCAAAGGTGCGATGCGACGCTGACGGTACCGGTCGAGCCTGCCGGTCACTCGGTGTGCTGGCCCGCTTCGTCCGAGCCCAGCTCGGCGTCGACGAGCGCTCGGGAGGGGCCCGTCCCGGAAAGCTCCTGCGCGTTGTGCGCCGTGGCGAGGATGCAGCCGGCGATGATGAGAGCGAAGCCCAACGCCGTCCCCACGCCGAACTTCTCGTTCAGCACCGTCACGCCGAGAAGGACGGCCACCGCCGGGTTGGCGTAGGTGATGACGGTCGATCGAACCGGTCCCACCTCGGCGATGAGCTCGAAGAAGAGAAGAAACGCCACCGCCGTGCACACGAGCGTCAGCCCCACCACCGACGTGATCACAGATGCCGACAGCACCCGGGTGGGCACGTTGACGGCCGCCAGCGGCGCGTAGGCCACGCTGCAGACGAGGAGGCCTGCTGCCATGACGCCGATCCCTGGCAGGCCCGCCAGGTAGCGCGACAGGATCAGGGGCCCGGTGGCGTATCCGAGCGCCACCACCCCGATCGAGAGCGCCGCCAGCGCACTCGACGTGCCGACGTCGAACCCGACGAGCGCTGCGACGCCGCCGAGGCCGACGAGGACGCCGACCACGCGGCGCCGGTCGAGGCGGTCCGCTCCGGTGATCCAGCCGAGCAGCCCGCCGATCAGCGGCACGGCAGCCACGAGCAGCCCTGAGAGCGAGCTCGAGAGCCGCCGCTCGGCGCTGAAGAGGAAGAACCAGGGAACGGCGATCTCGGCCAGGGTGAACATGAGGAGCGGCCTCCACCGCCGAAGCACCGGGAGGAGGGCGCCCTTCGCGAGGGCGAGCGGCACGAGGATCAGGCAGGCACCACCGGTGCGCATCTCTACGAGCATGGGCGGGGAGATCTCGCGGACCGAGATCTTGATGAGCAGGTAGGGCAGTCCCCAGATGACGCCCATCGCGGCGAACAGCAGCCAGCCCTTGCGGCTCATGCCACCATCCTCGCCGACCCGGCGGAGCACACGTGCACTTGGCCGTTACCATGCCGCACGGTATGGCAGCGCATGGGGACGTCGTGGCACTCGGGCTTCCGGCGATCGTCGTCCATGGTGGCGCGGGCGTCTTCTCGGCCGTCGAGAGCGACGAGGATGCCGGTGTGCTGATCGCGGCGCTCGAGCAGGCGGTCGACGCAGGTTGGGGCGTGCTGGAGGGCGGAGGTGCCGCGCTCGACGCCGTCGTCGGAGCTGTCTCTGGCCTCGAGGACTCCGGTCGCTTCAACGCCGGCCGGGGCGCGGTGCCGACGGCGGACGGGACCGTCGAGATGGACGCGAGCGTGATGGACGGCTCCTCCGGCCTCGTCGGCGCGATCTGTGCCGGGACATATCCGGCGAACCCTGTCCGGGCCGCTCGCGCGGTTGCCGGGGCCGGCGGGGTGCCCGACGGGCCGGTGCTGCTGGCGGGGGAGGGGGCGGATCGTTTCTGCCGGGAGCAGGGCCTCGACGAGATGCGGCCCGAACTGCTGAACGGCCACCCGGCTGCCGACGATGCGCCACCTCTCGGTGGTGGGCGCCTTTCCAGGGCGACCTCCTCCGACGCCCCCTTCTCGACCGAGGGCACGGTCGGCGCAGTCGCCGTCGACGCCGCCGGCCACGTCGCGGCGGCCACCTCGACCGGCGGCCGCGCAGGGCAACGCCGGGGGCGGGTGGGCGACTCGCCCATCCCGGGAGCCGGCGTCCTCGCCGTGCCGTCAGGAATTGCCGTGTCGGCAACCGGCGCGGGTGAAGCCTTCATGGTCGCCGGCTTCGCCCATCGTGTGGTCTGGGCCGTCGAAGCCGGGTCCGGCCTCGAGGCTGCCGTCGGAGCAGCTTTGGAAGCGGTCGGCCGTCTCGGCGGTACGGGCGGGGGCATCGCCGTCGACGCCCGCGGCGACATGGTCGCCATCTTCACGAGCCCGGCGATGGCTCGGGCCTGGCGGGGCAGCGATCGGCGAGGCGCCCACCTCTTCGCATGAGCTGATCGTCACCCGACCGGTTTGGTTGCGATCGCGCTCGCCGGGTGGCCGAGCCCACCCTCCTTGACCGGCGACAGAGCCGCAGGCACCCGTCGCGGCGCAGACCGCCGACCGCTCAGCTCCGGGGCACCTGAGACCAGGGCAGGTCCTTGTCCGTCCGGACGTCCCCGGGCAGCCCGAGCACCCGCTCGCCGAGGATGTTCCTCTGGATCTCCGAGGTGCCACCTTCGATCGAGTTCGCCCTCGAGCGGAGGAACATCTTGCGCGACGTCCCCGCCGGGCCGGTCAACCCGAGGCCTTCGCTGCGTCGCATCGTGTAGTCGAAGTCGACGACACCTGCCGTCCCGAGCAGGTCGATGCAGAAGTCGTAGATGCGCATGTTCACCTCGGCGAACATCAGCTTCGCGATGGATCCCTCAGGGCCCGGGTTGCCCGCCCGGCGGTTGTCGCCGGCGCGACGGTTCGTGAGCCGGAGCGCCTCCGCCTCGACCCAGAGCCGCATGAGCCGGTCCTTCAGGACGGGGTCGGGGTACGGGCACTCCTCCCGGAAGATCCGGACCGCTTCGGCGATGGCGCCCGACCCACGTGGCGGGCTGGCCGTGCCCCCGCCGATCGACGTGCGCTCGTTCATGAGGGTGCTCATGGAGACGCGCCAGCCGTCGCCCACGTCACCGATGCGGTCGCTGTCGGGCACCCGCACCTCGGTGATGTAGACCTCGTTGAATTCCGCCTCTCCCGTCATCTGCCGGAGCGGCCGCACCTCGACCCCCGGGGCGTGCATGTCGAGGGCGAAGTAGGTCAGGCCCTTGTGCTTCGGCTGCTCGGGGTCGGTGCGGGCGACGAGCATGCCCCGGTCCGCGATGTGGGCGAGCGTGTTCCAGACCTTCTGGCCTGTGACGACCCACTCGTCGCCGTCCCTCACGGCCCTTGTGGAAAGGCTCGCCAGGTCCGAGCCTGAGCCAGGCTCGGAGAAGAGCTGGCACCAGGCGTCTTCGCCGGTGAACATCCGTGGCAGGAGCCGCTGTCTCGCCTCCTCCGACCCGTGCGTGACAACAGTCGGACCCGCCATCGCGAGACCGAAGAACTCGCGCGCGCCCGGGGGGCTCGCTCCCGCCGCGAGCAGGCGCCGGTCGATCTCCCGCTGAAGCCCCGGTGCCAGCCCGAGCCCGCCGTAACCCTCGGGGAAGTGGACCCAGGCGAGGCCGAGGTCGTACTGCCTGCGGCGGAACTCGACCCGTTCGGTCGATGCCGGGTCGAACTTGGCGAGCAGCTCGTCGACCCGCTCGCTCACGATGGTGCCAGGCTCGTTCTCGCGGATGTCTCGGTCGCCCATGCCGGCATCGTGGCACGCGTGCGGTGGTCGCGCCGGGCCAGCCCGCCTGGAGGGCTACCGGCACGGCCCGGTAGCCTTGCGGGCGATGTCCACACCCGCCGCGACCGTCGCCCGTACCTCCGATCGTTCCACCGCCGACGTCACCATGCGGCGCCTGCTCCGGGTGCCGGACGGGCGCGACCCCGAGGTCCGCGAGCAGGACGTCCACCGCCTCTTCTCCGGTTCGATGCTGCTCTCGGCGCTCCGGTGCCTGCTCAGCTACGTGATCTTCCCGATCGCCGCACCGGCGATCGGAGCCGCCGGAGGTGTCGGGCCGGCCATCGGCATCCCGATCGCGCTGGTGGCGCTGTACTTCGACGCTCGGGGCGTCCGGCGCTTCTGGCTGGCGGACCACAAGTACCGCTGGGCGATCACCGGTATCTACGTGGCCGTCATGATCCTCGTCGCGGTCCTGCTCGGCGAGAACATCGCTCAGCTCGCTCGCTGACCCGGGGAAGTCCGGCGTCAGCCGCCGAAGTAGCGCCTCGGGTTCCCGACGAGCATCTGGTCGATCTGCTCCTCGCTGACCTCTCGTTCGACGAGCGCTGGCACGACGTCCTCGAGAACGTGCAGATAGTGCCACCGCTGGTTCGCAAGGCCCATCGCCATCGGGTCGATCCAGTCGATGTAGCAGGAGGCGTCCTGGCTGAGGACCATGCTCCCGGCGAAGCCGCGGCGGCACATCTCGGCCACCGTGCCGACCCGCTCGTCGAAGCCGAGCGTCGTGTCGATCCCGAACCGGTCCATCCCGAGCAGGAAGCCGGCTTCCGCCAGTGCGCTCAGGTGATCGACGTCTGGCGTGTCGCCCGAGTGAGCGAGGAGGACGCCCGGCGGCTCCACGCCTTCCTCCACGAGGACGCGCTGCACCTCGAGCCCGGTCCGTGTCGTCGGGTGCGTGTGCACCATGATCGGCGCCCCGGTCTCGAGGTGCGCCTTGGCGACTGCTCGCAACACCCGCTCGACCCCGGGCGCCATCCCGAAGTGGTCGATGGCACACTTGAGAAACGCAGCCCGTACCCCCGTGCCCTTCACCCCCTCACGGATGTCCCGCACGAAGAAGTCCACCATCGGATCCGGCAAGCTCGGCATGAGGTCCGGCCCGCGGTACCGGAAGAAGTTCGGCACCTCGTGGTAGGTGTAGACCCCGGTCGCCACGATGATGTTGAGGGCGACCTCGCGCTGGATCCGCTCGATCCTCGCGATGTCACGGCCGAGCCCGTCGACGGTCGGGTCGGCGATCGTCGAGATGCCGGCCGCCGCGAGGGCGTTCAGCCGGGTGACGGCGTCGGCGACGCGCTCCTCCTCGTCCCAGTCGTCACCCCACTGCCGCTCCGAATCGGGCGTGAGCACGAAGACGTGCTCGTGCATGAGCGTGCGGCCGAGGTCGGCGGCGTCGATCGGCCCGCGTGCAGTCTCAATGGTCGCCATGGACCGTCAAACTACGGCAATCGACGAGCTCTGTGGCGTGCGGCGCCTCGTGGTGGTGCCGAGCCCCGGGACCGGGCTCGGCCGGTGCCGTTGATGCCGGCGCGATTAGCACTTATTCTTCGCCGGTGGCCGAGAGGGGAGGACTCGCCGCCCGTGGCGACCTGGCGGCGTCGCGCGGGCAGCTGGGAGCGGATGCTCCCGTGACGACCTCCGCCGACCTGCCCGCGCAGTCCGAGATGGACGGGACGTTCAAGGTCATCGAGGACCACTGCGACCGTATCTACACGTGGGACTACGAGCGCTCCCGGCCTCAGCTCGTCACGCTCTACAACAAGGCCGCGCAGTCGCAATGGGCGAGCGTCACCGATCTCGACTGGTCGACCGACGTCGACCCGGAGTCGCTCGTCGACAAGGACGCGCCGAACCTCCAGCTGATGCGCGAGGTCACGCAGATGCCGGGGTCGCCGATCGCGTCGTGGGGCGAGAGGGAGCTCACAAAGCTCGGGCTCGAGATGTTCACGGCGATGCTCAGCCAGTTCATGCACGGCGAGCAGGGCGCCATGATGACCGCGGCGAAGATCGTCGAGACGGTGCCCTGGATCGACGCCAAGTACTACGCAGCCACCCAGACCATGGACGAGGCGCGGCACACCGAGGTCTTCGCCCGGTACATCGACGAGAAGGTCGGCACGGCGTACCCGATGAACCCGAACCTCGAGGCGCAGATCACCGGGCTCCTCGAGGACAGCCGGTGGGACATCGCCTACCTCGGGATGCAGATCGTGATCGAGTCGCTCGCGCTCGCAGCCTTCGGCGACATGCTGCGGCGCACCACCGAGCCGCTCTTGAAGAAGCTCCTGCGCTACATCATGGCCGACGAGGCCCGGCACGTCGCCTTCGGCATCCTCTCTCTCGGCGAGTACTACCAGCACCTCTCTGCCGCCGACCTCAAGGAACGCCAGGACTTCCTTCTCGAGCACACCATCAACGCACGCGCTCGCTCCACCACGCCGGAGGTCTGGCAGCGGATGGGCGTTCGGGCGGCGGACGTCGTCCCGTTCATCATGGAGGCGGCGGGCAAGATGAAGAAGACACCGTTCATGCAGTTCCAGAACGGCTTCTTCGCGAAGTTGGTCCCAAACGTGCGCAAGCTCGGGCTGCTCGACGCCAACAACGGCTACCTGCGCGAGCGCTGGGGCGAGGCCGGTCTCCTCGAGTTCGAGTTCGCCGACGCCGACACGAGCGAGGACTACGCGCGCTACGACGCCGTCGCCGCGGATCGAGCTGCCGCTGCCACGACAGGATGAGTCGCTCACTTCGTGGCGCCGCTGCCATCGTCGGCGTCGCCGACGCCTGCTCGCCGACGGGCGAGCTCGAGCACTTCGGCCGTGACCTCGAGACCCGCATGGTGCTCGAGGCGCTCGAGGACGCCGGTCTCGGCCTGGCGGACGTCGACGGGATCTGCCACGCGCAGTCGGCGATGAGCTTCGCCGAGTACCTCGGCGTTCACCCGCGCTTCACGGACTCGACGAACACCGGCGGGTCGAGCTTCGAGGTCCACGCCGAGCATGCCGCTGCCGCCATCGCGGCGGGGGTCGCCGACGTCGTCGTCAGCGTCTATGCGGCCACGCCGAGGAGCGACCGCAAGCAAGGGCGCAGCTTCGGCCGGGTGCCCCCGCCCGGTCCCAACCCGGCGGCGGAGTGGGAGTGGCCCTACCGGTTGAGGATGCCGATTGGCCCCTATGCCTTGGCAGCGAGCCGCCACATGTACGAGTACGGGACGACGTCCGAGCAGCTCGCCGAGATCGCCGTCTCGACCCGCCGCTGGGCCGAGCTCAACCCTCGGGCGCGCTTTCGCGACCCGATCACGGTGGAGGACGTGCTGGCATCCCCGATGCAGTGCTCCCCGCTCCATCTCCTCGACTGCTGCCTCGTCACCGACGGCGCCGGCGCCTTCGTCATGACGAGCGCCGAGCGAGCCCGGTCGCTTCGCAAGCAGCCCTCGTACGTGCTCGGAGCGGCGACGTGCCACGACCACATGATGATCAGCCAGATGCCGGACCTGACGACGACGCCGGGCGCCGTCTCCGGCCCGGCGGCTTTCGAGATGGCCGGCGTGAAGCCGGACGACGTCTCGGTCCTCCTGGGCTATGACTCCTTCACGATCACGGCGCTGCTGCACCTCGAAGACCTCGGCTTCTGCGGGAAGGGCGAGGGTGGAGCGTTCGCCGAGGAGGGCCGCACGGCGCCGGGTGGGCAGCTGCCGATGAACACGAACGGTGGGGGGCTCTCCTACACGCACCCTGGCATGTACGGGATGTTCCTCATCGTCGAGGCCGTTCGGCAGCTGAGGGGCGAGTGCGGGGCTCGCCAGGTCGAAGGAGCCGACATCGCCGTGGCGCACGGATCCGGGATGGTCCTGTCGTGCATGTCGACGCTGGTGCTCGGGTCCGAGGCCACGCTGTGAGCGACCGAGCGGTCCCGGACCCGTCCCCGGCGAGCGCGCCCTTCTGGGAGGCGACGAGGGATCGCCGCCTCGTGCTCCAGTGGTGCACGGATTGCGACCAGCCGGTCCAGTACCCGCGCTCGTTCTGCCCGCGCTGCCACGGATCGTGCCTCGATTGGCGTGAGGCGTCGGGCCAGGGTGTCGTGCACGCCGCCACCGTCGAGCACCGGCCCGAGAGGATGGGCGAGACCGAGCACTACGCCGTCGTGCTCGTCGACCTCGACGAGGGCGCCCGGCTCATGGCGAACCTCGTCGGCTGTGAGCCCGGCGAGGTGCACGTCGGCGCACCGGTCCAGGTGACCTGGGAGCCGCTCGAGGACGGGCGACAGCTGCCGCTGTTCGAGTTGAGGAGAGGTTGACATGGCGCTCTCTGAGACCGCCACGCTGACGGATCCCGCCTCTGCGGCTGCCCTCGGGATGACGGTCGCCCTGCACGCTGCCGCCGACGCAGAGAGGCCGGCGGTGATAGCCGGTGCGCGCGTCGAGTCCTATGGTGAGCTCAACGCCCGCGCGAACCAGCTCGCGCGGGTGTTGCAGGCGAACGGCGTCACCGCCGGGGACGGCCTGGCTCTCATGTGCTCCAACCGCCTGGAGTTCGTCGAGGTGTACGCCGCGTGCCAGCGTTCCGGCGTTCGCATGACGACGGTGAACTGGCATCTCACAGCCGGTGAAGCCGCCTACATCATCAAGGACTGCGAGGCGAAGGTGGTGATCGCCGACGCCCGTTTCGCTACCGTGGCGCGCAATGCTGTCGGTGGGCTGCCCGATTCCACGCTGTGCGTCGCCGTCGGCGGCATGATCGACGGCTTCGAGAGCTACGAGGAGCTCGTGTCGGGCGTGGACGCTTCGGACATCGAAGAGCCGGTGCTCGGCGGCACGATGCTGTACACGTCCGGGACGACAGGCCGACCGAAAGGCGTCTACCGGGACCGGCGGCCGCCGACTTCGCTTGCCGTGCTCGGGCTGTTCGCACCTGAGCCGGGCGATGTGCACCTGTGCACAGGGCCGCTGTACCACGCCGCGCCGCTCGCCTTCTCGCTCGGCATCCCGCTCACACTCGGCGCCACGGTCGTCCTCATGGACGGCTGGGACGCCTCGTCCATGCTCGAGTTGGTCGAGCGCCACGGCGTGACGCACGTCCACATGGTGCCGACGATGTTCCACCGGCTGCTGTCGCTGCCCGAGGGGGAGCGGGAGGGTCGGGATGCGAGCAGCTTGCGTTTCGTCCTGCATGGGGCAGCCCCGTGTCCCGTGCACGTCAAGCGCCGGCTCATCGAGTGGCTCGGCCCCATCGTGCACGAGTACTACGCCGCCACCGAAGGGACGGCAACCTGGGTCGACTCCGCCGCATGGCTGAGCCGCCCCGGCACGGTGGGACGGCTGGTGCCTCCCGACATCGTGCGGATCGTGGGGCCGGACGGCGGTGACCTGCCCGCCGGCGAGCCCGGCCTCGTGTACATCAAGGCGCCGGAGGCGGGTCGCTTCGAGTACTTCAAGGACCCGGAGAAGACCCGGTCGACATACCTGGGCGACTACTTCTCGGTCGGTGACGTGGGCTACGTGGACGCCGACGGGTACCTCTACCTCACTGACCGCTCGGCCAACCTCATCATCTCGGGAGGCGTGAACATCTACCCGGCCGAGGTGGACGCGGTGCTGCTCGAGGACCCTCGGGTGGGTGATGCCGCCACGATCGGGGTGCCTGACGACGACTGGGGCGAGATGGTCCTGGCGGTGGTCGAGCCGGCTCCCGGCGTGGCGCCGGACGACGCTCTGGCAGTCGAGTTGATGGAGCTCTGCCGGAGCCGCCTCGCCCACTTCAAGTGCCCGCGGCGCGTCGAGTTCGTCGGCGAGCTGCCGCGCCACGACAACGGGAAGATCTACAAGCGGTTGCTGCGCGAGCGCTTCCGCCGGACCAAGGAGGAGAGTGCGTCGTGAGTGGACGGATCTGTGAAGGACGCGTGACGATCGTGACGGGCGCTGGACGCGGGATCGGGCGAGCGGAGGCGGTCGAGCTCGCCCGCCAGGGAGCACGCGTCGTGGTGAACGACCTCGGCGCCGAGGTCGACGGCACGGGCTCGTCGCTCGGTCCGGCCGGCGAGGTCGTGGACGAGATCCGCCGCTTCGGTGGCGAGGCCGTCGCCAACGGCGACGACGTGTCGGACTGGGAAGGTGCTCAGAGGCTCGTGAACACGGCGATCGAGACCTTCGGTCGCCTCGACGTGCTCGTCAACAACGCCGGGATCTTGCGCGACCGGATGCTCGTCAACATGACCGACGACGAGTGGGACGCGGTGATCCGGGTGCACCTGCGCGGGACGTTCGCGCCGACTCGGTGGGCGGCGACGTACTGGCGCGAGCTCGCGAGGGCGGGGACCCCGGTGGACGCCCGCGTCGTCAACACGTCCTCGGCGTCAGGCATCTACGGCAATCCAGGTCAGGCGAACTACGGCGCCGCCAAGGCGGGCATCGCCGCCTTCACGGTCATCACTGCGATGGAGCTGGGTCGCTATGGCGTGACGGTGAACGCCATCGCGCCCGGGGCGTTGACCCGCATGACGGAGAACCTCGGTGCCATCCGCGCCGCCCGGTCCGGTGCCAGTGCCCCGGCTGCCCCGGCTGAGCCGGATCCGGTGCGCTCTCCGGAGAACGTGGCGCCGCTCGTCGCGTGGCTCGCCAGCTCGCAGTCGGCGGGGATCACCGGCCGCGTGTTCAACATCGGCGGCGGGCGCCTGTCCGTCGCCGAAGGCTGGGTGGCAGGGCCGGGCATCGAGCGTGACGGGCTGTTCGACACCGAGGAGCTGAACGCCATCGTGCCGGACCTCGTGGCCAGGGCCGCAGCGAACGCCGACATGCGCGGCCAGCGCGCCTGACGGCGGCACGGGCGACGGCGACCGGAGTCCGACGACAGGGAAGCCTTCCGTGACAGATCAGCGAGAGAGCTGAAGGCGCCCCGGGCAGACTCCATGCTCCGGTTGGAAGCTGAGCACCCGGCAACGCCGTCGTATCCTCGTCAGGTCATGCGTCGCCGTCTCGAGCCTCTCGACCGGCGGATCATCGCCCTGGCGCTCCCTGCGCTCGGCGCGCTCGTCATCGAGCCCCTCTACAACCTGACGGACTCCGGAATCGTCGGTCATCTCGGGAAGATCCCGCTCGGAGGCCTCGCCGTCGCGACGGCGGGGCTGAACGTGTTGGGGTGGACGGCGGCGTTTCTCGAGATGGCGACGGTCTCGGTCGTCGCCTTCCGCCGGTCGGCGGGTGACGAGGAGGGCGCAGGGCGCGCCATCGGGGCCGCCTACGTCCTCTCGCTCCTCGTCGGCATCGGCACGACGCTCCTCATCGAGCTCATCGCTCCCTACATGGCGCTTCTGCTCGGTGGTCACGGCCATGGTGGCGTCGTGAGCGACGCCGTCGAGTACCTGCGGATCGCAGCCGTCGGCATGCCGGCGCTGTTCGTGACTCTGGCCGGGAACGGGCACCTGACCGGTCTTGCCGACACGAGACGGCCGCTCCTCGTCGCGCTCGTATCGAACGTCGTCAATGTGATCCTCGAGATCGTGCTCGTCTACGGCGCCCACCTCGGCATCGCCGGGTCCGCCTGGGGCACGGTGGTGGCCCAGTTCGTCGGCGCCGGCCTCTTCGCTGCCCTCTCCAGGCGGGCGCCGGTGGCGCCGAGGAGCCCCGCCGGCGCCGACATCCGCGAGCTCGTAGGGGACGCCGTCCCGCTCACGATCCGGACGATGGCCCTCGGCGCAGCCCTCCTCGCGACCACTGCCATCGCCGCCCGCCTCGGGACGGCACCGCTCGGCGGGCACCAGATCGCCATGCAGGTCTGGGGGATGTTGGCGCTCACGCTCGACTCCCTCGCCGTTCCCGCCCAGGTCTTCGTCTCGGGAGCCCTCGGGGCGGCGGACCCGGTCGAGGCAAGGCGGGTCGGCGGTCGAGTCATGCGGATGGGCCTCGTCGTCGGAGTGGTGCTCGGCGTGGTCACCGCGGCTACCGCTGTCGTGCTCCCGCGGGTGTTCTCGCCGGACGCCGCCGTCCAGCACCAGGCGATGCTGGCGCTGCTCGTCTGCGGCCTGCAGCAGCCGGCCGCTGCTGCCGCCTTCGTGCTCGACGGCCTGATCCTCGGCGCCTCCGAGTACGCCACGATGCGGCGCGCCATGCTGCTCGCCCTTGCGGCCTTCGCGCCGCTCGCCGCTCTCACGCTGGCGTACCACTCGATCGGCATCCTCGGGATCTGGTTCGCCATGCTGTGCTGGTTGCTGGCCAGGACGGTCCTGCTCGGCCGCAAGTGGCAGTCGATCTCTGCTCTTCCGCCGGTCGCGGCGGCAGGAGCACGCGCCTAGGCGCACCCCGGGCAGACAGGCGCCGGTCAGATCACGTGGAACGCAGGGTGCCCGCCGCGCCAGATGATGAGAAACACAGTCCCCACGATGTCCGACGCCGGCACATCACCCCAGACGCGGCTGTCACACGAGATGTCCCGGTTGTCACCCATCACGAAGTACTCGCCCGGTGGGACGGTCTGCGGAGGGATCGGAGCACCGAGGGGCGTGCCCTTCGGCAGGTAGGGCTCGGCGAGCGGCTTGCCGTTGATGAAGATGGTGTTGCCGACAGAGCGGATGCGCTCGCCGGGCAGACCGATCACGCGCTTCACGAGGTCGCTCTCCACGCTGCCACCGCACTCGGACGGTCGGTAACCCGGCGGCGTCTTGAACACGATGACCGAGCCCTCGCCGACCGTGTAGCCGATCTTCTGGACGAGGATCCGATCCCCGGGCTGCAGCGTCGGGATCATCGAACCGCTCGGCACGAAGAAGGTCTGGACGATGAACAGCCGCAGCACGATCGCGATCAAGAGCGATGCGGCCACGATCACGATCCAGGGGAGCCATCGAGGCCATCTGCGCCGACGCCGGTGTGCCGCCGGTCGCGCCACAACCTCGGAAGTGTCCACGACCCGGAGACAGTACCGGCCCGAGAGCGCCGGCATCGATCAGGTCCGGGGGCAGCCCCTCGCCACGGACGACCCACCCCGGCCTATGGTTCGACCATGGTCGAGCCGGCGATGCCCGAAGACGAGGAGCGGCGACTCGACCCCGCTGAGCTGCAAGGAGCTGTGATGACGCCTGACTGGGCGCGACCGATGGTGCACTGGGAGATCGTCGCCCGTGATCCCGAGGCACAGCGCGCGTTCTACCGCGACCTCTTCAACTGGGAGATCGGCGATGGGCCGATCATGACCGTCGCACCGGGCATCGGTGGGCCAGAGCCAGGCCCGGCCGGACACATCAGGCAGGGTGACGCGAGCGGCGTCTCGCTCTATGTCCAGGTGCGTGACCTGCGAGGATCGCTCGATCAGGCGGTCGCCCTCGGCGCCCGCATCGTGCTCGAGCCCTTCGATGTCCCGGACGGCCCCACAGTGGCTGCGATCGCGGATCCCGAGGACCTGACGGTGATGCTCGTCCAGCAGTGATGGCGACGCCGCCCGACCCGGCGTCCCTCAGCCGAGCGGCTCGTAACGTTCGGTCGACGACGAGCCCGGCTCGATCATCGACATGATCCTCAACATGCCGGGGTCCTGTCCTGCCTTGGCCATTGCTGCATCGGCGTCGACGGCCGACCGCCACTGCGTGATCACGGCCCAGCTCCCGCCCTCGCCCCGCGCAGTGGTGCGCCGGAGCAGGCCAGGCTGCTGGTAGGCGAAGTCCGTCTGGGCCAGCCTGTCCTGTGCGAGCCACTCCTCCTCGTCGACCCCGCTCGCCAGCCGGAAGTGCAGGACGTCGATGATCATGATCGGGACTGTACGTCCGCCGGGTGTGGCTCAGCTCACGAAGCTGCCGAGGTGCTCGCTCTGGCGCAGGCGGCTCGGCTCGTGGACGTACATCATGTGCCCGGCCTCGTAATACCGGAACTCGACGTTGTCCCGCAGCGCCGCGGGCAACCGAAGGTGGTTCACGGTGTGCTCCGCAGCAAAGTACGGCGTCGCTCCGTCGTAGTATCCCGCAGCGATGTGAACACGCAGGTGCGGGTTCGCTCGCATCGCCGCCGCAAGTCGATCGGCCACGTTCACGTACCTGCCCTCGAACTCCTTGTACGACCAAGGCTGCACTCGATCGGTCAGGATCTCGTAGGGGAGGTCGTTCTCATAGCCGAGCTCGCCTCGCACGTAGTGGTTGAAGCCGGCCGCGTAGGGGCCGTGGATGGCCGAGTAGCTGGGGTCGACGGTCGGTCGTTCGCCGGCGTCGTCGGCTTCGTGGCCGGTGAACCGCCCGTCGAGGCGCCCGATGACGAGGCCACGATCGCGCAACACCTCCCTGAAGAAACGGTGCGACTCCACTCTCAACCCCACCCGCTCGAGGTAGTCAGTGCCGAGGCCGGTGAGCCGGGCGAGGTGCTCCACGACCTCCCTGCGCTCGCTCTCGGGGAGGCGGTGCCCGGCCAGCAGCGCCCGTGCATAGTCGCCGAGAGCGAACGTCTCGGCGTCCTCGCGCACCTCGGCCAACGAACGGCCGCCCGCCTCGCGGTGGTAGTGGGCCATGCAGGCGAACGTCGGCAGGCTGAGGACGAAGGCCAGGTCGTTGCCCTCGCCTTCGTCCGAACCGGTCGCGAAGTCGAGGACGGACGAGATCAACATGACCCCGTTCAGGGCCAGCCCGTAGCGGGACTGCAGATGGTCGGCGAGTGCTCCTGCCCGGAGGGTCCCGTACGACTCGCCGATGAGGTACTTCGGTGAGAGCCATCGCCCGTTCCGCGACGTCCAGAGCCGGATGACCTCGCCGACGGACTCGACGTCGCGCTGGTAGCCATGGAAGTCGGCAGCCTTGTCGCCTTCGATGACCCGGGAGTAGCCGGTCGACACCGGGTCGATGAACACGAGGTCCGAGTGGGCGAGCAGGGTCTCGGCGTTGTCGGCGATGCCGTACGGAGGCGGTGCGAGGTCCCCGGCGTCACCCATGAGGACGCGGCGCGGCCCGAGGAGCCCGAGATGCAACCACACGCTCGAGGACCCGGGGCCCCCGTTGAACGCGAACGTGACCGGGCGCTCCGGACCGCCTGCACGAGCGTCTGCCACGTAGGAGACGACGAACATCTCCGCCTTCGGGCGCGATCCGCGGAAGACGCCGTCCTCGACGACTTCCTCACGGAGCACGACGCGCCCCGCCGTAGCCGTGTAGGCGACCAGGCCACGGATCGTCTCCAGCTCGTGGTGGGAGGAGACGAGGTCGTCCACCGGAGCCGGCGGCTGCCGGTCGGTGCTGCTGCCACCTCCCTCGGGGAGGGCGGCGCCGGGAACAGGTGTGGAGTCCATGTCCCGGCACGGTAACCCGCCCGGCTCCGGTCGGTCGATCGATGTCGGATCGGTCGGTCGGTGGGCGAGGGGGGACTTGAACCCCCACGTCCTTGCGGACACAGGAACCTGAATCCTGCGCGTCTGCCAATTCCGCCACTCGCCCGTGGCCCAATGACGATACTCCGCCTCGGAGCCACCCCTGCCGGCCCCCCGCCCGGGCCCCTGGCGGGTGGTGCCACCGCCTGGGAGCAGGTGTCACTGACCGCTTCACCAGGGCTCGTGCCATCGTGACTCGACACCCGGCCGATAGTCTCATCGCCAAGATGGGACTCGAACAGTTCGAGCGCCGGCTGGAGCGGATGGTCGAGGGCGCCTTCGCGAAGGCGTTCCGCGGTCAGCTGCAGCCGGTTGAGCTCGGCAGGCGCTTGACGAGGGACATGGACCTGCGCCGTACGGTAGGCGTACGGGGCGTCATCGCGCCCAACCGCTTCGACATCTACCTGGCGACGCCGGACTACGAGCGTTTCGAGAGCTTTGCCGACGTCCTCAACCGGGAGCTGGTCGAGGCGGTGCGTGAGCACGCCAGTGACGAGCGCTACTTGTTCCTCGGGCCCATCGAGATCGTCATCCACGAGGACCCGGACCTGACGGTGAGCACTTTCGCGATCGAGTCCGAAATCAGCGAGGCTGCCGGGACGCCGACAGACTGGCTGGTACTTCCGGACGGCAGGCGGGTAGGGATAGCTGACGAGGTCGTCACGGTCGGCAGGCTGCCAGAGTGTGCAGTCGTGCTGGACGATCCGAATGTGTCCAGACGTCACGCCCAGTTTCGGCGAGAGGGGGACTCCGTGGTGCTGGTCGATCTCGGATCGACGAATGGAACCAAGGTGAACGGCGTGCTGGTGCGAGAGCGACGGTTGACGCCGGGCGATACGATCACCGTCGGCACGACGACGATGAGGTTCGAACCCGCCTGACGAGGCGGAACCCCCATGCCCCACGAGCTCCTGCACGTCTTGCGCTACTTCCTGCTCGGCCTCCTCTGGCTGTTCTTCCTCTACGCCATCCGGATGGTGTACGTCGAGATCCGCCGGTCCCGGTCCGAGAGGCAGGCGACACCGATCGTCCCGACGGTCGGCAGCGACCAGCCGGTCCCCCTGAAGCTGCGTATCGTCGACCCGCCGCAACGGCGCGGGCGCATGTTCGACCTCGGCGAGGAGGTGACCCTCGGCCGTTCACCAGGCTGTGCCGTGCCTCTCGAGGACGATTCCTTCACGTCGTCGGTCCATGCCCGCGTCTTCTACCGGGGTGGCGAGTTCTGGCTCGAGGACCTCGGGAGCACGAACGGCACCTGGCTCAACGACGAGAGGCTGAGCGACGGGCCGATGCGGCTGCAGCGGGGTGACCGCTTGAAGGTCGGAAGCACAACCCTCGAGGTCACGCGGTGATCGCGATCAGGTCGGCTGCCGAGAGCCACACGGGCTACGTCCGCACCAACAACGAGGACCTCGCCGTCATCTCGAGCGACCTGGCCGCCATCGCGGATGGCATGGGTGGCCATCTCGGCGGGGAGGTGGCGGCGCGCACTGCCATCGAGGAGCTGGTCGAGGCGTTCCAGCGTGACCGCACTGCAGCCGGACTCGTGTCGGCGGTGCGCAAGGCCAACCGCGCGATCTGGCGGAAGAGCCGGGTGGACCGGAAGCTGCACGGCATGGGCACGACGCTCACGGCGGCTGCTCTGCTCGACGCCGACGGGGGCGGCTCGACCCCGCACCTCGCCCTCGTGAACGTGGGCGACTCGCGCGCCTACCGCATCGACCGCAGCGATGCAGAGCACCCGAGGGTCGTGAGGCTGACCGAGGACCATTCGGTCGTGGAGGAGATGGTCCGCCAGGGCGACCTGACGCCCGCAGAGGCGGCCGTGCACCCGCACCGGCACGTGCTCACGAGAGCACTCGGCATCGACTCCGAGGTGGACGTCGACGTGTGGGATCTCGAGCCGGTCCCGGGCGCACGGTACCTGCTCTGTTCGGATGGCCTCTCGGACGAGGTTCCCGAGGAGGAGATGGCTCGCGTCCTCGACGCATCCGAGGACCCCCGCGAGGTGGCGAAGGAGCTCGTCGGTGTCGCGCTCGGCCATGGCGGGATCGACAACGTGACCGTGGTCGTGATCGACGTCGTCGAGGCCGATCCGTCCGAAGTCGCTCAGCCGCTCGAGATGGTGCCGCCGCGCCCACCGATGCCGGATCAGGGCGAGGACCGGTTCAATCCGGACATCACGCAGGCCCTCCCCGTGACGCGGTCGAGACGCCGCCGGGGTTCCGCGCGACCGTCGGTCGAGGACGCGGCTGCCGCGGCGGGTCTAGTAGCCGCAGCTGAAGCCGGCGCCGCAGCCGCTGCCGCTGCCGGCGCCGGAGCAGCTATCGGTTCCGCCTCCGCCGTCGACGTGAATCCCGACGCGACCCAGGCCTTGGCCATTCCGTCGGGCTTCCTCTACGACGTCGAAGCCGAGGAGGCCTCCGAGGCGGCGCCGACCGCCGAGGAAGAGGCCAGACCGCGGGCGGGAGGATCGGGAGCGGCCGGCGCGGCCGGCGTGGCCGGAGCTGGGGCAGCCACTGCGGCCGGTGCAGCCGCGGTCGCGGCGGACGCTGACACGACAGCTACGGCCGCAGTCGAGGACACGACGCGGATCACGAACGGTCAGCGGCGCAGCGGCCGCAGCATGACCGTTCGAGCAGTGCCGCCTCCCTCGGCTGTTCGGGACCAGCCGTACGAGCACACCGGCCGTTCCACGACAGTGCTCGTGCCGACCAGGCGCCTCGCGAAGCAGTACGGCGACCGCGTGTTCACGTTCCGGGTCTTCATCTTCCTCGTGCTCCTCGCCGCTCTCATCGCGGGGGGCATCGCCGTGGTCATCTGGTTCCAGCGGTCGTCGTACTTCGTCGGCCTCACGGGCGACCGGATCAGCATCTACTCGGGGAGGCCGCACGGCATCCTGTGGTTCAAGCCTCAGCTGATCGAGACGAGTCAGCTCACGACACATGACCTCCTCCCCAACTCGGTGGTCGAGCTGCGCCATGGCATCAGCGAGTCCTCTTACAACGCAGCGAAGCAGGAGGTCTCCGCGCTCACTCGCCTCTCGACGGCTCTCGGCATGAACCCGCACGCACCGGCCACTACGACCACGACGACGACCTTCCTGCCCTCGACGACGACGCCACCGCCCACG
>JAKCCH010000017.1 GCA_021838945.1 Actinomycetes bacterium | reverse complement strand
ATCTATCTCGTAGATGCGCTCTGCCGAGGCGGCCGCTCGCTGGCCCATCATGATCAGCATCCCGAGCATCGTGAACGGGACCTGCATCATGAGCAGGTAGGCGTTGAAGGCGAGGATGGCGCCGAGCCCGAGACGGTGCTGGAGGACCATCCAGCCGCCGAAGAACAGGACGAGCACCAGACCGATCTGGGACAGGTTCTGAACGGCCGGTGTGAATCGCGCGCGCAGGTCGGCGTCCTTCACGTAACCCCATTGGACCCTCGTGGCGGCCTTCCCGAGCGCCTGCAGCTGCTGGTCCTCGGCGGCGAACGACTTGACGACCCGGACGCCGTTCACGTTCTCGTCGACGATCGTCGCCACCTCGGCAAGGCGGGCCTGGATCAGCCACGACACCGGGAAGAGGGACTTCCGCATCTTGACCCCGACCACGTAGATGAACGGCATCGTCACCATCGCGATGAACGCGAGCGGCACGTCGATCGACAGCATGAAGCCGAACGCGATGACGGCGATGGAGCACTGGAGCAAGATGAGCGGCGCGAACGTCATGTACATCTGCACCGAGCGGATGTCCGAGTTCGCCCGCGAGATGAGCTGTCCCGACTGGACACGGTCGTAGAACGAGAACGACATCCGCGTCAGGTGCTCGTAGATGATGTTCCGCAGATCGAACTCGATGTCGTAGGCGACGCGAAAGATCGCGAGGCGCGAGACGTAGCCGGCGATGCCGCCCGCCACGCCGAGCCCGAGGATCCACCAGACGTAGAAGCTGAGCGGGACCCCGTGGGGGTGAAGGCCGTTGTCGATGGCCTTGTTCAGTAGGTTCGGGATCTGCACCTGCAGGACGAGGCCGACGAAGGAGAGCCCGAGAGCGGTGGCGAACGTCCATTTGTGTGCCTTCACGATCGGGAACGCGCGCCGCAGCCACGACTTCGCCCTGTCCGGATCGATGGTGGCGCGTGGACGCGCGTAACGCGGCTCTTCGGCGATCGGGACGAACGGGTCCTGTGGGAGGCTCACGAGTGGACGGCGGCTCTCTCTTCGGCGTGCTTGGTGTGCTCGCTGCCGTCGGGGTTCTTCTGCTGGGCAGAGCGCTCAGCGTGCTTCTTCGCCCGCCAAGCGATGAGTGCAGGGCCCCAGCGTGCGAGACCGTCGGCTGCGGTCGCCGCCGCCTCCTCGTCGTCGAGGGCGCCGAGGATGGCGCGCAGCCGCAGGTCGACGAGGTTCTCGGCGGTATCGAGCGCCTGGCAGCCGGCCTCGGTGATGCAGTGGGTGACCCTCCGGCGATCGTTCTCGTCCGGCTCCCGCACGACGAGACCGCGAGCCACGAGACCGTCGACGACTGCGGTGATGCTCGGCCGGCGGACGTCGAGGCTGTCGGCCATCGAAGAGGGGAGCGCGATGCCTTGGGCGAGCAGGTTGAGCACGCGGTACTGGGGGAGCGACAGCTCGTTCTCTGCCAAGGCGAGCTCCGCGTGACGAGCCAGCAACGCGGTGATGCGGGGGAGGGACAGGGGCCGTCCTGGTTCGACTGTCACATACTTAGAGTATCTAACTGTCGCGGTGCCTCGTGACTCCCGCCGCGTCCCGCGTGGACCCAGTCGTCCCTGCTCTCGTCGGCGCCGCCTGCATCTCCTCCTCCGCCGTCGTCGTCCGACTCGCGCATACGGCCGCCGGCACGACCGCCTTCTATCGTTGCGTGCTGGCGTTGCCGGTGCTCGTCCTGCTGGCCGTTCTCGAGCAGCGCCGCGCCGGCCCGCGCGCGGTGGGGGACCGGGTGAGGGCCGTCGCAGCCGGCGCTCTGCTCGGGCTCGATCTCGTGCTGTGGACGCACGCCATCTACGACGTCGGCGCCGGCATTGCCACGGTGCTCGGGAACCTCCAGGTGCTGTTCGTCGCCGCGATCGCCTGGGTCGTGTTCCGGGAGCGTCCCGGTGCACGGTTCCTCGTGACGCTGCCGGTGGTCATGGTCGGTGTGGTTCTCGTCGCGGGCCTCGTCTCCCACTCCGGGTCCGGATACCACCCGGTCGCGGGGATCCTGTACGGGCTCGGGACGTCGGTGTCGTATGCCGGCTTCATCCTCGTGCTGCGCCGGAGCGCGAGCGATGCGACACATGTGGCAGCGCCCCTCGCCGAGGCGACCTTCGGGGCCGCTGCAGCTTCGCTTTTGCTCGGCCTCGCCGTGGGCGAGATGCCGTTCGGACTGAGCCTCGGCTCTTTCGGGTGGTTGCTGTGCCTCGCCCTTGTGAGCCAGACGGTGGGGTGGCTGTTCATCACCTGGTCTCTCGCTCGGCTCCCGGCGGCCGTGGCGTCCCTGCTGCTGCTGTTCCAGCCGGCAGCCGCACTCGTGCTCGCAGCCGCGGTCCTGTCACAGCGCCCGAGCTTGTTGCAGATCGTCGGCGCGCTCCTCGTGTGCGGCGGCGTCCTGTACGCGGTACGGGGCGAGAGGGAGACCTCGGCCGCAGCGACGTCCGCCGAGCCGACGCCAGGGTGAGCGCGCTTCGCAATGTCTGAACTCGAGGCGGCGAGCGGAATCGAACCGCTGTACAGGGCTTTGCAGGCCCTTGCCTAAACCACTCGGCCACGCCGCCGGCGCGCTTCACCCTACTCCGACCCGTGGCGCGCCCGAGGCGCCCGGGACGCCCGCGATGCCCGATTCAGGCGCCGGTGGCGTGGAACCCGCCGTCCACGTGCACGATCTCTCCCGTCGTCTTCGGGAACCAGTCCGAGAGCAGCGCCACGACGGCGCGCGCGACAGACGAGGAGTCGTTCACGTCCCAGCCGAGCGGCGCGCGATCGTCCCAGACGTCCTCGAACTTCGAGAAACCCGGGATCGACCTCGCCGCCATCGTCCGCACCGGACCGGCCGCCACGAGGTTGACCCGGATCCCGCGAGGACCGAGGTCGCGGGCGAGATAGCGGGCGAGGGACTCGAGCGCCGCCTTCGCCACGCCCATCCAGTCGTAGCCGGGCCAGGCGACGGTGGCGTCGAAGTCCAGCCCGACGACGGACCCGCCGGCCTCGGCCCGCTCGAGCAGTGGCGCGAAGGCATCCGCGAGCAGCTTCAACGAATACGCCGAGATCTCGAGCGCAGTCGATACGTCGGGCCAGCCGGCTTGCAGGATCCCCTTGCCGAGGCAGGCGTCCGGAGCGAACCCGATCGAGTGGACGAGACCGTCCAGGTGGCCCCATGTCGACTCGATGTGCGCGGCCACCTGTGAGGCGTGCTCGTGCGCGGTGACGTCGAGCTCGAGCACCTCGGGTTCGGCAGGAAGACGGCGAGCGGTCCGCTTCGTCAGCCCCAGCGCCCGGCCCGCGCTGGTGAGGAGGATCTCGGCGCCTTCTTCCTGTGCCAGCCTCGCGACGCCGAAGGCCAGCGAGTCATCGGTGAGCACACCGGTAACGAGCAGCCGCTTGCCGTCGAGTAGTCCCATGGCGGGGGAGGTTACCGATCGAGCGCCCGGTCCACGATGAGTTGCCGGTAGAGCTGGACCGTCTCGGGATGCACGACTTCGAGAGGGTTGCCGGCCCAGTCGAGGACGTGAGCAAAGGAGCGGAGAGCTGAGTCGATCCCTCCCCGGTTGCCGGTGGCGTGGCTGATCACCATGAGGCGGCGATACAGGCGTTCATCCCACGGAGCTGCCGCGAGACCACGACGGATGGCCCACTCTGCGTGGGAGGCGTTCCCCTCCTCCAGGCTGTGGGCTGCAAGCCTGCAGGCGGTGTCGACGATGCGGCCCTCCATCGCCGGAAGGAAGCCCTCGAGCAGCGCCCAACCGCTCTCGGTCAGCCCCTCGAACGGGCGTCCCCGCACGAGCTCGAGGGCGGCGGTCCACTCCGCCGCGCCGCTGCCGGGACGAGTCAGGCGCTCGAACTCTGCCCAGTCGGTCGTCACGTCGGGCGTGAGGACATGACGCCCGGACACGCGCCGCAGTCGCGGGAGCCCGAGGTCCGTCTCACCGAAGGCTTGCCGCGCTTCGGAGAGCCGGTTCGCGAGCGTCTGTGGCGGGACGCGGCGTTCCGCCCAGACCGCATTGGCGATCGCCTCACCCGAACAGCCGTCGCGATGCAGTGCCAGGTACACGACGAGCTCGGTCACCCGTGGCTTGCGGTCGAGCGACATGGCCGCGTTCACGACGTCGACCGGGCCGAGCACTCGGACGATCACCGCCGGCTCAATGCGAGATCCCTCTTCCGGATCGACGGGGGTGGCGGCGCTCTCGGTGAGCTCGTCCTCCTCGCCGTCGAAGCCCCAGTCCACTTCGAGGGCCTCTCCGTCGACGACGGGCTCCTCACCCGACGCCTCGGCGCGGGTGCCGTCCTCGGCCCGCGCGTCCTCAGGGCGCAGTCGCAACACGGTGCCCTGGCGGCGGCGCCACGAGATGTCGAGCGTCTCGCGATGTGCCGAAAGGCGCCACAGGGTCCGGACGGAGGACAGCGTGGGATCGCAGCAGATGAGACCCGTCGCCGGGAGCACGTGCACGAGCTCCACGAGCGACCGCAGAGGATGCAGGTTCTCGGCCGACTTCCGGCCGATGGGCGGGGCCACGACCAAGCAGCGCGCCCTCGCGGCGAGCGCGGGGTCGTCGGCGCAGGCGAGGAGCCACCGGGTTGCGGTATCGATGTCGGGGATGCACAGTGCCCGTTCCAGGCCCGCGATCTCGGAGCCGAACCCGACCACGACGAGCTCGTCGAGATCGCACCACCTCCGGGTCGCGAGCTCGATGACGACATCCGACAGCGTTGCGCCGACCGCCACCGGGGGGCCGTCGAGAGCGACCGTCCCGCAGCCGACGAGGTCGACCAGGCAACGGCAGCTCGGATCGCTGTAGGCGGTCACGAGCGCGGCTCTCCGGCTCGCTGTCACGATCGTGGGGGTGCTCGGCAGGTCCGCCAGTGCCCCGCTCTGGCGCGGGAGCGACCACCCGGTCCTCGAACGCGCTTCGAGTGGAGGTGCAGCTACGCGCACTGCGCCGGCGAACTCGATGTCGACCCGGTCGGCATGAAGGAGCAGTGCGACGGCCTTGTGGCGGGTAGGTGCCGCGACCGACAGGAGACCGAGCACCGCACGGGACCACTCGGGATCCTCGAGGTGCACGGCCGGCATCGCCGGGCGCGACTGCCGGCGCGGCGCGATCAGTGCCAGTCGCCGGTCGAGACCGCCGGCACTGCTGCCCGTATTGCCGGCTGAAGCCGCTGGGTCGGCATCGCGCGACTGGCTCCAGCGGCGTCTCGCTGCCAGCAGCGCTGCGGTCGCGAGGAGGCTCGGCGCGGGCGGATCAGCGGGTGGCTCGTCTCTCGCACTGTCCGATGGCTCAGGCATGTGGTCTCTCTGTGGGTGGTCGAGATGCGTCGCAGTAAACCGGTCGGACCACCGACGAGATGCACCGCCACAATCTGATTCCGCCCCGCCGAGAGTCGCGCGCGTCATTCTGACACGAGCGAGCGCGTGGGAGCCACTCGCGGATCGCCTTGCAACCGACCTGAAACGGACGAGGTGCGAGCCCGCCAGCACGAGACTGAGCCAGGCCGTGCACCCAAGGCAGCCGAGAACGGCACCTTGGCTTGCGAGATGGCCCGGCCGCCGCGCGATGCCGATGAGTGAGGCGAGCGACGCCCGGGGCGGGAGCACCCGCCAGAGGACGACGAGCAGGACGGCGTACAGGATCGCGCCGACGCGGCGGGACGTGAGCACTGCTGCCGAACCTCCCGTCAAGCACCGATGGCGACGGCAGAAGCTCGGGCGCTCACCGTCATCGACGGGAAACCCACGAGCGCGAGCAGGGGAGTGCTCACATGAAACGGCGTCACCGTGACTGTCACTTCATCGCCGGCAGCCGTGGCGGTCCCGCGGACGCCGAGCTCGGCCAGCGCAGCCTCGGCGGTCTTCACACAGGCCGGCGCGGCATCGATGATGCCGCCGGCGTGCAAGGTCGCCGCCGACAGCTGTGCTGCGCCGGTGCGCGCCGCCTGCTCGGCGGCAGCCATCGCCTGCTCGCGCGCGCTCAGGACTGCGCCGCCTTCCGCGACGAGACCCAGCAGGGCCGTGAGCGCGAGGCAGACGAGGAGTGCGAACACGGCGACGGAGCCGCGGTCGGGCGCTCGGGTCGCCGGTGCTCGTTGCGTCGCGAGTGCGCCGTTCACGGCCCGACCACGCGGTACTGCTCGATCGGCGCGACTGCTCGCGCGGAGACGGTCGTGGCGCTCGAAGTGGTGACGAGCGGTACGCCTGGCACGTTCATCGTGCAGGAGACGAGGACCGTCACGAACCCTCCGGGGACGAAGTCGCCGACGCCGACCGTCACCACGGGTGAGCCGCAGGAAGGGACGGAGTGCGCGAGCTCGCTGTCGACGGTCGCTCGCGCGTCCACGACCGCTGCTCGGGGCGTGGGGGCGCTCGATGCCGCCTCGACTCCGGTCCGCGCTGCCTCGCCGATCTGCTGGCGCGCGAGCAAGACCTCCGATCCGGTGAGGAAGGCGGCCAGCCACGCGAGGAAGAGAGGAGTCACGATCACGAGCTCGGCGGACGCCGACCCGCCGTCGCGCCGCGTCATCCCGGTCGGAACGCCTGTGCGGGGCCGGTGCTCGTAGCCTCGACCGAGAGATGGAGTCCCGGCACGAGCGTCGGGACGCGGGCGCTGAGCTGCAGCTCCACTTCGCCATCGGGTCCGGTGACGAACGTGACGCGTGGCCGGACGAGAACACCGGCGGCTATCTCGGTGATGTCGTGCAGCGCGGTGCGCCGGCCCATCGCCGTCCCGCCTCCCGCCGCGCGCGCGACGGCTCCGCCCTCCTGCGCCGCCAGAGCGGCGGCGTGGCTGGCGAGGCCGAAGACGGCGAACTGCATCCCCACGACCATGAGGAGCATGAGTGCCGGCAGCACGAGCACCGTCTCGGCGGCGACCGACCCGCCGTCGCGGGCCGGTCGGAGCCGAGGGAGCAGTTCAGCCGTTCGCATTGGAGATCGTCTTCGCGATCTTCGTTGCATCACCCGTCACGGCCGTCGTGATGAGGGCTCCGACGGCGATGGCGAGGGCCACGAAGATGCCCACGATGACGATCTTCTCGGCGACGTCGCCGCGTTCGGGGTCGAGGCGGGACTCGGCGATCCGGGCGTTGAACGTGGTCACGAGGAAGACGATCAGCTGGTAGTCGAGCATCGGAAAGCCTCTTTCGGTGTCGCTGTGACGGATGGCGCTCGCGCGCAAGACGCGTGCCGGGCCCTCAGAAGACGTGGGCGAGCCGCACGCCGGCCGGATACATGAGGAAGACCATGAAGGCGAGCATGAGCACGATGGACGGGAGGAACAGTCGCTCTGTCACCGCACGAGCCTCGGCCTGGGCAGCTGCCATCTGGTGCTGGCGCAGTGATGCCGCCTTGGCCGTGAGGGTGGTCCGCACGCGGGCTCCTTCGGTGCCGGCCAGCTCGAGCGTGGCCGCGAGCTCCTCGAGCTGGCGCACGCCGAGGGTCGCGCCGAGGCGCCCGAGCCCTTCCCAGGGCGTCGTGGCTGCGACCTGTGCATGTCCGAGAACCGTGCGTAACCGCACGAAGCAAGGGTCGTCCGACACGAGCGAGCTCACCTGGAGTGCACTCTCCATCCCCATTCCTCCCGCTTGAGCGAGAGCGACGAGCTCGAGCCAGCATCCGAGGGCCTGTACTAGAGCGTCTCGCTCTCGCGCTGCAGCCCGCCGGAGGTCGGTCGACACGAGGAGGGCCCCGAGCAGGCCGCCGAGAACGATGCCGGCGGGGGCGGCCTCGAGCGGCAGATGGATCCCGAGAGCGCGCGCGGCCGAAGCGGTGAGGGCGGCGCCTGCGCCGAGTCCGACGGCTGCGAGCCCGAGGCCGGCGAACTGGATGGATGCGTCGCGCTCGAGGATGGCGAGGTCCTCGTCCCGCACGAGCGGTCGACCGACGCGTCGTGCGAGAAGATCGAGGGATCGTCCGGCCCGCTGGAGGACGGGTCGTCGCGCGGCCGGACCCTCCGGCTCAGGGACCGTCGGCTGTGTCACGTCGTAGCGAGATACGAGCTCGGTGAGGCTTCGCCGCCGTCCGGAGAAGCCGACGGTGACGAGCAGCAGGCCGCAGCCCACGAGGGCACCGAGGACGGCAGGAAGCGAGGTGGTCACGCCGCCGCCTCGCCGATCGGGTCGACGGCGGACTCAGCCAGCACGAGGCGCGGCATCGGCTTCGGTCGGATCATGATCGCCATGATCCAGAGCCCGAGCCCGAAGAGCACTCCCACCGCGGCGAGCGCGAGCTGACCGGTCGCGCTGGCGTAGGGCGCGAGATAGCTGCGAGCGAACACCGACATGAAGCCGAAGAACGCGAGCGAGAAGCCCGTGATCATCCGCACGGCACTCCGGGCGGAGGCGCGTTCGGCTTCGATCCCGAGGCGCATCGCCACTTCGTCGCGGATGGAGCTCGCGAGCGCTCCGAGGAGGTCGCCGAGACGCTGAGCCCGCTCGCGACTCGCCATGACGAGGGCGGCCACGACCATGTCGGCAGCGGGGTCTCCGATGTCGGCGGCGAGCTCGCGAAGTGAGGTCTCGAGCGGGACCCCTGCGGCAAGCTTGCTCGACAGGGCCTGCACGGACGCAGCGATCGGCGTGGGAGCGGTTGGTCCCGTCGCGAGGAGCGCCTGAGTCAGGCCGGATGCTCCTGCCAGGGTGTCGCGGAGCATCTCGGTCCACGCCGCGATGGCCTCGAGTCGCGCGACCGTGTGGCGCGCCCGTGCCGGCCCGAGGGCTTGGAGGCCGAGGAAGGCCGCGGCACCGAGCAAGAACGACATCGGCCAGCGTGTCACGACGAAAGCGACGAGACCGACGGCGGCGGCGATTCCTAGCTCGCGCGGTGTGGTCCAGGCAGTTCCGAGGGAGCGGACCGGGAGGAGGCGATGGTCCAGTCGAACGCCGCGGGCGACGAGCAGCACGCCGAAGCCCACGGCGGCGCCGAGCACGCTGAAGAGAGCAGCTGTCACCATCGGGAGGCTCCGGCCTGACGGCCGGGCGTGTAGCCCGCTTCTCCGAGCGCCCCGCGCGACGAGTCGGTGAGCGGCGAACCCGCGAGCGCCTGGCCTGCGGGACCTGGCCGCCAGATCTCGTTCGAGATCACGAGGGGACCATCGGCGTCGACGACCTCTCGGATGGAGCTCACGTGGCGCAGAGGTGCCTGACCTGGTCGCCGGAGGACGTCCATGTGGACCACGAAGTGGATCGCTCCGGCGATGAGCAGGTTCGTCGCCTCGAGTGGCAACCGCTCGGGGGACTGAACCGCGTAGGCCGCGATGCGCCGGAACACGCCGGCGGACGAGTCGGCGTGGATCGTGCCCATGGACCCGGACCGGCCCTGGCTCATCGCGTTCAGCATCGGGATGATCTCGTCGCCGAGCACCTCGCCGACGATGACGCGCGAGGCGTTCATGCGCAGGGAGCGACGGACGAGCCGGGCCATGCCGATCGCTCCCTCGCCCTCGGTGTTGGCGAGGCGGGCCTCCATGGCGACACAGTCGGGATGGCGCTCGACCTGACGGTCGAGCCCGAGCTCGAGCGACTGCTCGATCGTCACCACCCGCTCGGCCGGCTCGATCTCCGCCGCGAGCGCCCGAAGCAGCGTCGTCTTCCCGGCGTTCATCGCACCGGACACGAGGATGTTGCGCTTCGCGCGAACGGCTGCCGAGAGAAAGGACACCATCTCCTCGCTCACCGTCCCGAGCCCGACGAGCGACCGAAGGTCCTGATCCCCGAGACGGTGCCGGCGTATGTCGACGACAGGGCGTTCGGTGACCGACATGACAGCCGACAGCCGGCTCCCGTCGGGGAGCCGGAGGTCGAGCTCTGGCTGTGCGGCGTCGAAGCGCCGCTCGCTCAGACCAAAGCGAGCGCCCGCGTTCCGGACCATCGTGATCAGCTCCTCATCCGATGAAGCGATCGGTCCGACCATCTCCTTGCGGCCACCTGCATAGGTCACGAAAGCGCACTCGCAACCATTGACGTCGATGTTCTCGACAGCCGAATCGTCGACGAACCGTTGAAGCAGCCCGAGACCGAACAGCATGTCGAGCGCCATGCCCACGACGAGCTGCTCGTCCTTTTGATCGAGCGGCCTGTCGCCGGCTGCCACCCGACTCGCCGCCTTCTCGTCGAGAGCTCGCTGAGCGAAGGCAGCGGCCCTCGCACGGACCGCCCCGGACCTCGCTGCGGATGGGCTGGCCACCGGCGCCTCGCTGCTCGCGAGCCGGCGAGCGACCTCGCCGCGCACCTCCGCTGCGAGGTGGACGAGGTCACCGGAGAGGGCGGAGGGCGGCGGGTCCGCGAAGTGTCGTGCTCCCGTGTGCAGGCTCATGCCTGCCCCCCGAGCCGACCCGGAAGGCTGCCCGCAGCTGCCACGACGGCGTCGGGCGCGAGCTCGGCGGCGGGTAGCTCTGGCGTCAGCTGCGGTGGCGCCCCGCGGAGCACCTGGTCGACGAGTCCGGCGAGTGGGCCCTGGCCGGGTGGGGCGGGTCGGCGAGTTGCAAGCTGCAAGCGCTCGGGAGAGATGGCAGCCGCGATGGGCCGGCCCAGTGCGGCTGCGAGCTCGCCACTCAGATGGTGCTCTCCTGCGACGACGACTGCGCTCGAAGTGAGCCCGGCGGCCGCGAGTGCCGCCATGCCGGACCGGGCGTGGACGACCGAGGCCGTATCGGAACGGCAGACGACGAGGACCCGGTCCGCGGCCGTGAGGATCGGTCGCGATGAAGTTGCCGCGCCAACGCGGCCGACGTCGACGAGCAAAGGCCGACGGCACCGCGGCGCGAGCGCGGCGAGCGGCGACGCGACCCACTCGAGCGTCGGCGCCTGAGCCCGTCCGGCTATGCCCGGGACGACGTCGACACCGGGAAGGCCACGCGCGCGCTGCGAGTGGGCGACCAGGGTGTCCTCGTCGAGCCCATGGCGGCCGGCAAGTGCCAGAGTCCCGAGGCCTGGGATCGGATCGAGCCCGAGGCGCAGCGCGAGGTCCCCGCCGTCGACGTCGGCGTCGAGCAGGATCGGTCCCGGTGCCCCGTCCGGCTCGACCGCGAGCTGGAGCGCGAGCGCGAGTGCCAGCGTCGTCGCGCCGGGAGCGCCGGTCACCGAACCGACCGCGATGAGGCTCATCGTGGTGTCCGCGCCGGCGTCGCAGCTACCTGGACAAGGCTGACGTTGCCGTTGGCGCTCGCGGTCGCCACGGCGGAGGCGAGAGCAGCCGGCACGGCGACCGTCACGTTCACCGTGCCGCCCGTGGATCCCGACGAGAAGCTGAAGACGGTTCCGCGCCCAAGGACGTCGCTCTTCGTCGCCTGTCCACGGGCGCCGGCCACTGTCGGGACGGCGGACGCCGGCGCGCTCGAGCTCTGCCCGGTGTTGCTCCCCGCGTAGATCAGGAGCACCGAGTCGCCGATCGAGAGGCTGCCCGGGACTTGATCGGGCTGGAGGCTCGTGCCGACGAGGGCGGTGCCGGCGCCCGGCTGACCGGCCCGCGTGAGGTCCGCCGCCACGAGCAGGGTCCCTTTCACGAGCGGCTCGGTCGCCCGGGTCCCGGCGATCGCAGGCAGGTCGCCGGCGGGGATCGGCGTCAGATTGCTCGGCGCGGACATCGATGCGGTCGTGAGCTGGCCCGCCGAGATCGGGCTGCCGGCCGGCACGGACTCGGCGAGCTCGAGGTATTGCTCGACGTGGGAGCCGCGCCGGGCGAGCTCGGCTCCGATGGCGGCGCAACCGACGACGAGTGCCACCCCGAGGACGACGAGCTTGGGTTGCCGGCCCTTTGCAGGTTCAGTGCTCATTGGAGGATGGTCGCGGGGCGGGTTACCGGAGTACCTACCGTTTTCGACGGGTCGCCTGTGGATCTCGCGTGCGAGGCGGATGTCGCTCAGCGCTCTGCGCGAGTGGTGGCGGACCCGCCCTGCACCGCCTCCTCGATGCTCCTGCGCACCCTGACCAGGATCAACCCGCATCGAGTGCCGTCGTCGGCCCCCACCGACGACGTAGGGCGGCACGGCTCGAGGCGACCTCGGTCGCGCGCGGCGTCGCGACCGGAGGCACTGCACCTGGCCTGGGCCTGAACAAGTTGTCCACAGGTGAGCGGCATCAGACTCCGGCCGGCCGGGAGGCCACGAGCAGTCCGGTGACCCCGGCCGGGGGCGTCGGCCTCGGTCGGCACCGCCATCGGCACCGCCCGCAGGTGCCAGGCGCTCGCTCGACGCACTCTCGGAGTCGCCCGGGCGAGAGGCGGGAGCGATGAAGTCCCTGCTCAGGGGCTACCAGCGGTCTTCCCTGACTGCTATACTGTCCTGCGCCGTTCGATCGAGTAGCAGGACTGGAAACGTGGGCGGTGGCCCACGTTTTTTGATTGCCCCGGAGCAGAGTGGCCGTGACCATGAGAGGAGGCGCAGATGAACACGATCGACAGAGTCGAGCGCGTCGTCGCGCCCGTGGTCGCGTCCTCGGGCCTCGAGCTCGTTGACGTCGAGGTTCGTCCCGGCACCGTCCGAGTGACCGTGGACCGTTCCGGAGGGGTCGACCTCGACAGCCTCGGCACCGCCACGACTGCCATCTCCCGTGTCCTCGACGACGCCGACGCCGTGCCCGGGGGCCGATACGAGCTCGAGGTGAGCAGCCCCGGCGTCGAGCAGCGCCTCCGCCGACCCGATCACTTCCAGCGCCACGTCGGCACCACCATCGCGGTGAAGACCAAGCCCGGGGTCGATGGCGAACGTCGTCTCGAGGGCAGGCTCAGGGCTGCCGGCACCGATCGTTTCGTGATCGAGGGAGACCTCGTACCCGGTGGCAGCCGGGAGCTCGCGTATGACGAGGTCGAGCGGGCGCACACGGTCTTCGACTGGCGCGCGGCGCTCGCCGGTACCAGCGCGCCGAGCGCGAGGCGCCAGCACAAGGCGGACCGGCAGCGACGCTCGTCCGGGAGAGCCATTGCGAACGACGTCGAGACACACGACACTGACGAGACGGAGACCCCATGACCACGTCCAACTTCGAGATGCTCGAAGCGATGCAGCTGATGGCCCGGGACAGGGGCATCTCGGTGGACACGTTGTTCGACGCGCTCGCGAACGCCCTCGTCGCCGCGTACAAGCGGCTGCCCAACGCTGCCGAAGAGGCCGTTGTGACCATCGATCCGGACCGGGGCGAGTTCCGCGTCTACGGCCAGGAGCTTGACGAGGAAGGCAACGTCATCCGCGAGTGGGACGACACGCCGCACGACTTCGGGCGCATCGCGGCGCAGGCAGCCAAGCAGGTGCTGACCCAGCGGGTGCGCGAAGCCGAGCGCGACCGCAAGTACGAGGAGTACGCCGGCCGGGAAGGCGACATCGTCACCGGGATCATCCAGCAGACGGACAGCCGCTTCACGCTGCTCGACCTCGGCAAGGTGGAGGCGTTGCTCCCCCAGGCCGAGCAGGTGCCCTACGAGCGCTACGACCATGGCGCGCGCCTGAAGGCCTACATCGTAGAGGTACGGAAGACGTCGAAAGGGCCCCAGATCGTCGTGTCGCGGAGCCACCCCGGGCTCATCAAGCGGCTGTTCGAGCTCGAGGTGCCGGAGATCTCGAACGGGATCGTCGAGATCAAGGCCTGTGCGCGCGAGCCGGGCCACCGCACCAAGATCGCCGTGTGGTCGAACGATGCGAACGTCGACCCCGTCGGTGCCTGCGTAGGAGCGCGAGGTGCTCGCGTCCGGATGGTGACGACCGAGCTCCGCGGCGAGAAGGTCGACATCGTGCCGTTCTCGGACGATCCCGCCGAATTCGTCGCCCGTGCCCTCCAGCCGGCAAGGGTGAAGGAGGTGCTGCTCGACGAGGAGAAGGGTCGCGCCACCGTGATCGTGCACGACTACCAGCTGTCCCTCGCCATCGGCAAGGAGGGCCAGAACGCCCGTCTCGCCGCCCGTCTCACGGGCTGGCACATCGACATCCGCTCGGAGTCCGAGGTCGCAGCCGACGAGGAAGGCGAGTGGGCCGAGGGCGAGTGGGTCGAGAACGAGGACGGTGAGATGGTCTGGAAGCCGGCCGGTGGCGGCGAGACGCTCTCGGCAGAGCAGTGGGCCGCAGGCGATGCAGGCACCCCGACCGAAGGGTCCGAGGAGCCGGTGGAGGCGAGCGTCGACGCAGACGACGTCGGCCCCGGTGAGGTGGCCGAGCAGAACCTGGCCGAAGCGTCGGCTGCCATAGACGAGGAGGATCGGGAGCTCGCGGCAGTGGCCGACGAGTTGGAGGCCGTCGCGGAGGACGACACCTTCGACACCGCCACGCCCCCGAGCGTGGCGGGCAGCTTCGAGTCTGCTGAAGGCGAGCCCGGGCCGGGCACCCCGGGCTGAACCCCGAGCGGCCGCGCCGGACTCGGTGTCAGCACTCGTCCCTGGCGACGACCTCCGGACGGAGCCGATGGCGACGCCGATCAGGACATGTGTCGGGTGTGGCAGGAGCCGGAGCATCGCAACGCTCGTACGCGTCGCCGTCGTCCCGGGCGAGGGTCTCCGGATCGGCGGAGGACTTCCGGGCCGCGGTGCCTGGCTGTGCTCGGATCGGGCCGCCGACTGCGCTCGTGTAGCTCAGCGTCGCAAGCGCTGGTCGGTCGCTTTGAAGGCTCCGGTCGATCGCGCGGCCGGGGAGCGTCTCGTGGCAGAGCTGCTGGCCGAGGAGAAGGCAGGTAGCCGGTAGAACAGTGGGGACACATCGCCTGTCCCTGGATCTGCTGTCGGCGGGGGCTCCGCCGATGTGCGAGGATAGGTACTCGCACCGTCGCACCTGGTGCTCACGGCGCGCGCCCTCGATTCCGGAGAGGACCGAACCACCGAATTGCCCAAGAAGATCCGCGTCTACGAGCTTGCCCGTGAGCTGGGGCTCACGAACAAGGAAGCCCTCGATCTCTGCATCGCGCTCGGGATCGGCGTCAAGAGCCACTCGTCCTCGATCGAGGACGCCCAGGCGGACCGCGTCCGGCGCAAGGCTGAGCGAGAGGGGCTCAAGCGCGAGAAGCAGCCCGAGGAGCCGCCCGCGCCCAAGGCCACGAAGGCGCCTGCGCCTGCTGCGCCGAAGGCGCCGAGCCCTCCGGTTGCTCCCGCGACGCCGGCCGAGATGCCCGAGGCAACGACCGCTCCCGCTCAGGCACCTCCCGAGCCGAGCACGGTTCCGACCTCTCCGACCTCTCCGAGCGCACCGAGCCACGACCGCGATCTGAGCCCCGCCGCCTCCGCTCCAACAACGCCGGAGGCGGGCGAGGGCGAGGCGCAAGGACCGGATGCACAAGGACCGGATGCACAAGGACCGATCGGGACCCACGAACCTGCACCTGGCCACCGTCTCTTCGTCAGCCGGCCGGCGAGCGAGCTGACCGAGCCGCGTCCCGGCGCCCGTCCGCCTGCACCGGGTCAGGGTGGTGGCCGGGTGGGCGCAGCCCGGCCCGAACAGGCTCGCCCCGAACAGGCACGACCCGAACAGCCTCAAACTGGGCGAACCGGCACAGCCGGTGGTGCGCCCGCTCCCGGCACTCCGCTCGCCCCTGCTGCCGGCTCGGGCGGGCAGGCGCCCCCTCGACCCGCTGGTGGACCACCACGGCCGGTGTCGGGAACCGGCAAGCCGATCCCACCGCCGCCACGACCCCTCTCTCCCTCCGGTCGGCCCATCCCGCCGCCCCCGGGCCTGCGCCGCACCGGCGCCGGTGCTCCCGGGGCCGCCGGGCGCCCTGGCGCGCCGGGACAGCGAGGAGGGGCACCAGGGCCGGGCGGGGCCGGTAGGTCGGGGGCCGCACCGCGTCCCGGCTTCGGAGGAGGGCGCGGCGCGCCCGGCGGCGCAGGCCGCCCGACTGGAACGGGCACCGGGTACGGCGGCACTGGACGCGGCGGGCCGAGTGGGGGTGGCTACGGAGGAGTCGGTCGCGGGGGACCTGGCGGCACAGGCGGCTTCGGCGGTGCGAGCCGTGGGGGCCCCGGAGGCGCCGGTGCCGGCTTGCGCGGCGGCCCGGGTAGCCGCGGGCGGCCACCGCAGCGGCGCAGGTCTCGTCGCCGGCGCAACATGGAGGAGCTCGAACCGATCCAGGTGACGGCTTACGTGCCCTCGAACCTGCCGGTGCCAGAGAACGAGGTCATCGTCGAGCGCGGGTCGACGCCGCAGCAGCTAGGGCCCAAGCTCAACCGCTCCGCTGGAGACGTGGTTCGCTTCCTGCTGCTGCAGGGAGAGATGGTGACGGCCACGCAGGCCCTGAGCGACGACATGATCGAGCTCTTCGCCGCAGAGGTCGGTGCCCGCGTTCGACTCGTCGACCCGGGCGAGGAGCAGGAGGCAGCCCTTCGCGCCCGTTACTTCGGCGAGGAGGACGAGCAGGAGGACGACGAGGCGGATCTACGGCCGCGTCCCCCGGTCATCACCGTGATGGGGCATGTCGATCACGGGAAGACGATGCTGCTCGACCGCATCCGGTCGGCGAACGTCGTTGCCGGCGAGGTCGGCGGCATCACCCAGCACATCGGCGCTTACCAGACCGAGTGGAACGGGCACCTGCTGACGTTCATCGACACGCCGGGCCACGAGGCGTTCACGGCGATGCGCGCCCGCGGAGCGAGCGTCACCGACATCGTGATCCTCGTGGTGGCAGCCGACGACGGCGTCATGCCCCAGACGGTCGAGGCCATCAACCACGCGAAGGCGGCCGAGGTGCCGATCGTGGTGGCCATCAACAAGGTCGACCGTGAGGACGCCGATCCGAACCACGTCATGCAGCAGCTGTCCGAGCACGGCCTCGTGCCGGAGGAATGGGGCGGCGACACCATCACAGTGCAGATATCGGCTCTCCAGTCGCTCGGCGTCGACGACCTGCTCGAGCAGCTCGTCGTCCTGGCAGAGGTCATGGAGCTGCGTGCCAACCCGGAGGGCGATGCCCGCGGAGCCGTGCTCGAGGCGAACCTCGACGTCGGCCGCGGTCCTGTCGCGACTGTCATCGTCGAGCGCGGGACGCTGCGCGTCGGGGACCCGATCGTCGCCGGCCCGGCGTGGGGCCGCGTCAAGGCGCTCATCAACGACCATGGGGACCAGATCAAGGAGGCTCCGCCGTCGATGCCGGTCCAGGTGCTCGGTCTGTCCGAGCCCCCGATCGCAGGCGATGAGCTTCGGGTGACCGACGACCTGTCCATCGCGCGCAACGTCGGCGAGGCGAGGGAGCAGAGGCTGCGCTTCGCCTCCTTCGCGCAGGCGTCGGCCTCGGCGTCGGCTGCCCCGGGCGCACGCCTCGAGGACCTGTTCGAGCAGATCAGCCGGGGTGAGACGGCCACGCTCAACCTTGTGCTCAAGACGGACGTGCAGGGCTCGCTCGAGGCCGTGACCGAGAGCCTGCGCAAGCTCGAGCGCGACGAGGTGAAGATCTCCTTCGTCCACCGCGCGGTCGGTGGCATCACCGAGAGCGACGTCGACCTCGCTGCCGCCTCCGGCGCCACGATCATCGGCTTCAACGTCCGGCCGGATCGGCGGGGCCGGGAGCTGGCGGAGAGCCGCGGCGTCGAGATCCGGACGTACGAGATCATCTACAAGCTGATCGAGGACATCCAGGCGGCGATGGTGGGGATGCTCGCCCCCGAGTTCGAAGAGGTCGTCACGGGCGATGCAGAGGTTCGCCAGGTGTTCCGCGTCCCCCGTATCGGGTCGATCGCGGGGTGCTACGTCCTGAACGGCGTCATCACGAGAGGCTCAAAGGTGCGCTTTTTGCGGGAGGGCACGGTGATCTGGAAGGGCGCGATCTCCTCCCTCAAGAGGTTCAAGGACGACGTCCGCGAGGTGCAGGCCGGCTACGAGTGTGGCATCGGCCTCACCGACTTCCAGGACCTGAAGGAAGGCGACGTCATCGAGACCTACGAGGAGCGCGAGATCCCGAGGACCTGATGGTCGGTCGCAATGACCGGCGGTCCGGCCACGGCCTGGCGCGCCAGGTCCACCCCTATCCGCGCACGGCCCGGGTCAACGCGCTCCTCGTCGAGGTCCTCGGCTCGGCCATCGAGCGGCTGTCCGACGAAGACGAGCGCCTCGCCCTCCTCACCGTGACGGCCGTGCTCACCGAGCCGGACCTCCGCCACGCGACCGTCCTGTTCGCCTCCCTCGACGCCGTGGCCGCCGCTGCGCTCGAGGAGCACCGGGTCCGCCTGCAGGCGGAGATCGCTCGTGGGGGCAGGATGAAGCGGACCCCGACGCTGAGCTTCGAGCTGGATCCCGCCGTCGCGGCCGGCTCTCGCGTCGAAGAGGCCCTGCTGCGGATCCGCCGCGAGGATCGCACCGAGCGCGATGAACCTTGACGGCTATCTCGTCATCGACAAGCCGGCGGGCTGGACGTCGCACGACGTCGTCGCCCGCTGCCGGCGGCTGATCGGCACCCGTCGCATCGGTCACGCCGGGACGCTCGATCCCGACGCCACGGGAGTTCTCGTGGTGGGCGTGGGTCGGGCGACGAGGTTGCTGCGTTTCGCAACGCTGCTCACCAAGTCATACGTGGGCGAGGTGGTGCTCGGCGTCGCCACGTCGACCCTCGACGCAGCCGGTGAGGTGACTGCACGTGCCGACATGTCCGGTGTCGGGCTCGACGCCGTGCGGGGGGCGGCACTGTCGCTCACGGGACGGATCGAACAGGTCCCGCCCATGGTCTCGGCCGTGAAGCACGAAGGGCGCCGGTTGCACGAGCTCGCCCGCGAGGGCGTCGAGGTCGAGCGGGCACCTCGGCAGGTCGAGGTCACCCGCTTCGACGTGTTCGAGACCGGTGAGGACGGTGTGGTGCGCATCTTCGTCGACTGCTCCTCAGGGACGTACGTGCGCGTCCTGGCGGCCGACCTCGGGGAGCGGCTCGGCGGCGTCGCCCATCTCCGCTCGTTGCGGCGGGTTGCCGTCGGATCGTTCCGCGACACCGAGGCGATCGCTCTCGACGCTGTCACAGCGGAGGCTCTCGGACCACCGGGAGGTCTCGTTCGAGACCTTCCTTCGGTGGAGCTCGACGCCGACGGGGTCGAGGCGGTGTCGCACGGCAAGCTGCTCGACCGTGTCGCGACAGGCGTGTCCGGAGAGGGCCCGTGGGCACTGTTCGACTCGGCCGGCCAGCTCGTCGCCGTGGGTGAGGCACGGGGGCACGACCGGGTGCAGCCGGCGGTCGTGTTGGCCGCGGCCCACTAGTTTCTCGGTCCGGTGCCCGCGACCCCTGGCAGCGCCGTCACGATCGGCGTCTACGACGGACTCCACATCGGGCATCGGCGGGTCATCGACGAGCTCTGCCGCCTCGCCCGTGAGGAAGGACTGGAGAGCGTCGTCGTCACATTCGATCGCCACCCGGCGTCCGTCGTGCGACCGGAGTCCGCGCCGCTGCAGCTCACTGACCTGCCACAGCGCCTTGAGCTCCTGACGAGCACCGGCGTCGACGACGTCTTCGTGCTCGAGTTCACAGAAGAGCGCGCAGCGGAGTCAGCCGAGGACTTCGTCGACGAGGTCCTCGTCGGACAGCTCCGCGCTCGTGTGGTCCTCGTCGGGCGAGACTTCCACTTCGGGCGGGGGAGAGGCGGGAACGTGGCTCTGCTCGAGCGGATGGGCGCAGAGCGAGGCTTCCGTGTGCAGCCGTGCGACCTCGTGGCGGACGACCACGATCAGGAGGTCGTGTCGTCGACGCGCATCCGTGCGCTCATCTCGGCGGGTGACATGGCTGAAGCTGCCCGTCTGCTCGGCCGCCCGCACGAGGTGCGCGGCCTCGTCGTGGCAGAGGCTTCCGGCCACTCGGGGGCTGGGGAGGGGAGTGCAGGGGTGAGCGTCGACATCCCACCGACGATCATTCTCCCGCCACCGGGCGGCTACGAGGCGAAAGCAGGGCTCGTTGGCGCCGCAGGCGTGCCGCTGCAGCAGGTGCACGTCATGGTCCCGCCTCGTGGCGGTGACATGGCGGTCGTCGGACTGGCCGAGTTGTGGTCACCCGGCAGCCCTGTCCGCGTGTTGTTCACGCCTGCACGGGACGCCAAAGAGTAGCAGCCGCCCCTAGACTGCGGCCGTGTCCACGTACCCGATACGGCAGTTCGGCGACCCCGTGCTGCGCCAGCGCGCGGCCGAGGTGGAGAGCGTGGACGGTCCTCTCGTCCGTCTCGTGGAGGACATGATCGAGACGATGTACGACGCGCCGGGAGTCGGCCTCGCCGCCCCGCAAGTCGGTGTCGAGCGCCGGCTGTTCGTGTACGACATCGGCGACGGCGCAGGCGCGAAGGCCATCGTGAACCCGGTGATCACCGAGTCCCGCGGGGAGTGGGAGTTCGAGGAGGGTTGCCTCTCGGTCCCCGGTCTGCACTGGACGATCGTTCGGCCGAAGGAGATCCATCTCACCGGCTACGACCTCGACGGCAACGAGGTCTCCATCGAGGCCGACGAGTACGAGGCCCGAGTCCTCGAGCACGAGCTGGACCACCTGGACGGGATCCTCCTGCTCGAGCGGCTCGACAAGGACACGCGCAAGCAGGCGATGCGTACGCTCCGCGCCCGCTCGTTCGCCGGCGCACAGCCTGCGCATCCGGACGGCCCCGCTCTCTGAGCAGCCCAGGTGGCGCGCCTCGCCTACCTCGGCAGTCCCGCGGTCGCGGCCGCGACGTTGCGAGCACTTCACGGCGCGGGGCACGAGATCGTGATGGTCGTCACCGCACCTGACAAGCGGCGCGGCCGCGGAGGAATGCTCCTCCCGACGGCCGTGAAGGCCGCCGCGCTCGAGCTCGCCCTCCCGGTGACGGAGCGTCCGGCAGACCTCCGCGGTGCCGGGGCGGAGCTCGGCGTTGTCGTGGCCTATGGCCGCATCATCAAACCGGACGTCCTCTCGGCTCTGCCGCTCGTCAACCTGCACTTCTCGCTGTTGCCGCGCTGGCGCGGCGCCGCCCCGGTCGAGCGTGCCATCTTGGCCGGTGACGAGCGGACCGGCGTCTGTCTCATGAAGGTCGAGGAAGGTCTCGACACGGGCGGCATCTACGCGAGCGCCGAGACGGCTGTCCGACCGGGCGAAACGGCCGCTCAGCTCCGGAACCGCCTCGCGGAGGCCGGCACGGCGCTGCTGCTCGACCGGTTGGCCGGAGGTCTTGCGACGCTCGGTGAGGCGGTGCCGCAGGAGGGTGAGGTCACCTACGCCGACAAGATCACGATCGACGAGTTGCGCCTCGACTTGACTCGCCCCGCTTCGGCATTGCAACGGGTCGTCCGTGTCGGCCGGGCGTGGACGACTCTCCGGGGTGGGCGTCGCCTCATCGTGCATGCCGCCGAGGTGGATGGCGCGTCGAGTGACGGCCGGCTCCCGGGGACGGTCGCGCATGGTCGCGTGGCGACAGGGGAGGGGTGGTTGGTCCCGATCGAAGTGCAGGAGGAGGGCCGCCGGCGCCAGGCCTTCGAGGAGTGGATCCGAGGAGCTCGAGTGCCGGAGGGCGGTACGTTGTCATGATGGCGAGCGCAGATCAGCTGGTGCCGCATCCGCCGGCCCTGCCGCGCCTAGCCCCTGGCGAGGTTCGCGTCGCTCCGTCGATCCTTGCCGCCGACTTCGGCGACCTCGCGGCGGAGATCGCACGAATCGCTCCCGCCACGGATTGGCTGCACATCGACGTCATGGACGGCCACTTCGTGCCGAACATCTCCCTCGGGGTCCCCGTCGTGGCTTCGATCCGGCGCCACTCGTCGCTCTGGCTCGACTGCCATCTCATGATCTCGGACCCGCTCGAGTATCTCGAGGCCTTCGCAGAAGCCGGGGCCGACGGCTGCTCGGTCCACCTCGAGGTCGGCTCCACCCTGGAGTGTTGTGCCGTGATGCGCCGGCTCGGCCTCGGCGTCGGCCTCGTGGTCAATCCCGAGACCCCTATCGAGAACGCGTGGCCGTACCTCGAGCTCATCGACTATCTCGTCGTCATGTCCGTGCACCCCGGCTTCGGGGGGCAGCAATTCATCTGGGACGCCGTCGCCAAGGTCGAGGCGGCGCGCCGCCGGATCGACGGCCATGGTCTGGACATCACGGTGCAGGTCGACGGGGGTGTCGACGAGAAGACTGGCCGAGCGGTGACCCGCGCCGGAGCCCGTTGCCTCGTCGCGGGGACTTCGGTGTTCCACGCGGAGGATCCGCTCGTCGCCGCCACCGAGATCGACGTCGCCGCGAGGGACGCGCTGGCGGAGGCAGCCGCCGAGGTGCGCGATGACGAGGCGGTGTCGGAGGATCAGGCAGACGGAGCCGCACGTGGCTGACCTCTTGGCGAAAGTGCTGACGGTCTCGGACGGAGTGGCGGCGGGGACGCGTGAAGATCGCAGCGGCGCCGCCCTCGAAGCGATGCTTGCCGAGCGCGGCTACCAGATAGTCGAGCGGCGCGTGATCCCCGATGGCGCCCACGAGGTGGCAGCCGCGCTCGAGGTCATGACGTTCGGGTACGCGGGGCTCGTGGTGACGACTGGCGGCACGGGCTTCGGCCCGCGGGACGAGACGCCCGAGGGATCTCGCCTGGTGATCGAGCGCGACGCACCGGGACTCGCCGAGGCGATGCGCCTCGTGAGCCCGCTCGGGCGGCTGTCGCGCGCAGTCGCCGGTGCGCGAGGGCAGGCTCTGATCTGCAACGTGCCGGGCTCGTCGAAGGGTGCCGTCGAGTGCCTCGACGCCGTCCTCGACGTCGTCCCGCACGCTCTCGAGCTCCTGCGTGGGGAGCAGCCGCACTGACCTCACCACCACCTACGGAAGAGGCCTATATGGCCGAGGCGCTCGAGGTCTCGCGACAGGCGCGCCGACACGCCTCGCCGAACCCATGGGTCGGCTGCGTGGTCGTCGACACATCGGGACAGATCGTCGGCCGGGGAGCGACCGAACCCCCGGGCGGCCGCCATGCCGAGATCGTGGCGCTCGACGAGGCCGGTGAGAGGGCCCGCGGCGCCTCGGTCTACGTCACGCTCGAGCCCTGCAACCACCACGGCCTGACGCCGCCGTGCGTCGACCGGCTGGTTCGAGCTGGCGTGGGCCGGGTCGTCCTGGCCATCTCGGACCCCGACCCGAGGGTCTCCGGCACAGGCGTGGACGCCCTTCAGCACGCAGGTGTGGAGACGGCTGTCGGTGTTCTCGAACAGGCCGCGACCGAGTACCTCCTGCCGTATGTCATTCACCGGAGGACCGGTCGGCCGTACGTCGTGCTCAAGCTGGCTGCCACTCTTGACGGGCACATCGCGGCCCCTGATGGTTCGAGCCGCTGGATCACCGGCAGTCCGGCTCGCCGCGACGCGCACGAGCTGAGGGCGGACTCGGACGCTGTCCTCGTCGGTGCTTCGACAGTCCGCGCCGACGATCCGGAGCTGACGGTCCGGCTCGGAGAGGACAGGGACGACGACACCCGGCGACCGGTGCGCCAGCCTCTCAGGGTCGTCCTCGGCCTGGCGCCGGCCGGCGCCAGAGTGCAACCGGCGCTGGAGTTGACAGGAGATCTCCGGGGGATCCTCGACGAGCTCGGCAGGCTCGGAGTCCTGCAGTTGCTCGTCGAAGGCGGTGCCGGCGTCGCCGGTGACTTCCACCGTCACGGCCTGGTCGATCGCTACGTCGTCTACCTGGCGCCTGCCCTTCTCGGGGGAGACGACGGCATCCCGATGTTCCGTGGTCCCGGTGCAGCGACGATGAGCGAGATCTGGCGCGGGCGCCTCGTGTCGGTCGAGCGTCTCGGTGACGACGTGCGGGTCGATGTCGTGCCGCAAGCGGGGCCCTTCGTCTCGACAGGCGCACAGTAGGCTTCACCTCCAGAAGGGAGGCGCTTCGTCAAGGTGGCCCTGTCGACGGTAGAAGAAGCGGTCGCGGCCATCGGCCGGGGGGAGATGGTGGTCGTCGTTGACGACGAGGATCGCGAGAACGAGGGTGACCTCGTCATGGCGGCCCAATACGCCACGTCCGAGGCCATCGCGTTCTTCCTCGCCCACACGTCCGGCGTCATCTGCGTGCCGCTCATGCCCGAGCGCATCGACGAGCTCGAGTTGCCCCTCATGGTGGCGAACAACACCGAGTCCCAGCGCACGGCGTTCACCGTGACGGTCGACTACCGGCCCGGGACGACGACGGGCATCTCGGCGCACGACCGCAGCGCCACGATCAAGGCGCTCATCGACCCGGGCACGAAGCCCGGCGACCTTGCGCGACCGGGCCACATCTTCCCGCTGCGCTACCGCACAGGCGGCGTCCTCAAGCGCGCCGGTCACACCGAGGCCACCCTCGACCTCGCCCGCATGGCCGGCTGCTTCCCGGCGGGCGTCCTCTGCGAGATCGTGACCGAGGACAAGCAGTCGATGGCCCGGCTGCCCGAGCTCGATCGCTTCGCCGAGCGTCACGGCCTCGCCATCGTGTCGATCGCGGACATCGTGCGTTACCGCCGCCGCAGCGAGAAGCTCGTGCAGCGGATCTCGTCGGCACGGATCCCGACGAGGTTCGGCGAGTTCACCGGGCATGCCTACCAGTCGCTCCTCGACGGTGAGCACCATTTCGCGCTCGTGCACGGAGACGTGGATGGCGCGCAGGACGTCCTCGTGCGCGTGCACTCCGAATGCCTCACGGGCGACGTGTTCGGCTCACTGCGCTGCGACTGCGGGCTGCAGCTCGAGGCGGCCATGGAGCAGATCGCCGAGGAGGGCACCGGCGTCGTCGTGTACCTCCGCGGCCACGAGGGACGTGGCATCGGCCTCGCCCACAAGCTGGCGGCGTACACGCTCCAGGAGCAGGGCCGGGACACCGTCGAGGCCAACGTCGAGCTCGGCCTTCCCGTGGACAGCCGCGAGTACGGCATCGGCGCGCAGATCCTCGTCGACCTCGGCATCACGACGATGCGGCTCCTCACGAACAACCCGGCCAAGAAGGGCGGCCTCGCCGGTTATGGACTGAAGATCGTGGAGCGTGTTCCGCTCCAGACCGCGAGCAACCCAGAGAACGTCGACTACCTCAGGACGAAACGGGAACGGATGGGTCACCTCCTCGACCTGACCCCTGGCGCCGTCCCGGCGGACTGATGCGCGACGCGACGCACCGCCTTCCCTCCGAGCAACATCGTGCGAGCCGCCCGGGAGAGCTCTTGGGCTCGCACGACGGATCGGCGCTCCGGATCGCCGTCGTCTGTGCCCGGTTCAACGACGAGATCACGCTCCGTCTGCTCGACGGCGCGTACGAGGCGCTCTACCGCCTCAACGTGAGCGGCGACCGCCGTGCCGTGGCATGGGTGCCGGGCGCGTTCGAGCTCCCCCTCGTCGCGAGAGCTTTCGCCCGGTCGGGCAAGTGGGACGCCGTTGTGTGCCTCGGCGCGGTGATCCGCGGGGAGACGTCTCACTACGACTTCGTCGCGGGAGAGTGCGCGAGGGGCATCCAGGACGTCCAGCTCGACAGCGGTCTGCCCGTGGTGTTCGGTGTGCTCACGACGGACAACGTCGAGCAAGCTGTCGAGCGCTCCGGCGGGAGGCTCGGCAACAAGGGAGACGAAGCGGTCGTCACGGCGGTCGAGATGGCCAACCTGCTCGCCGAAGTGCGGGGCTGATGCTGCGGCTGGTGCTGCCGAAGGGTTCGCTCGAGAAGGCGACGTTGGAGCTGTTCGCCTCGGCAGATCTTGCCGTCCACCGCTCCTCGAACGTGGACTACTCGGCGCGGATCGACGACCCGCGGGTCGCCGAGGTGCGCATCCTCCGGCCCCAGGAGATCCCGACGTACGTCGAGGACGGCTTGTTCGACCTCGGGATCACCGGCCGCGACTGGATCGAGGAGACGGGCGCCGACGTGGTCTCCCTTGGTGAGCTGTCCTATTCGAAAACAACGGACCTCCCGATCCGGATCGTTCTCGCCGTCGCTGCCGAGTCCCCCATCTATAAGACCGACGACCTCCCGGATGGCTGTCGGGTTGCGACCGAGTACCCGCGGCTCACGGAGCGGTACCTGGCAGAGCACGGCGTAGAGGGAGAGGTGCGTTACTCCCATGGGGCGACGGAGGCGAAGGTGCCGGACATCGCGGACGCCGTCGTCGAGATCACCGAGACCGGCCGAGCCCTCGGCGCAGCCGGCTTGCGGATCGTCGACACGCTCCTCGTGTCGCGCACGGAGGTGATATGCAGCCGGAAGGCCGCTGCCGACGCTGCGAAGTCCCATGCCATGAGCCAGCTCCTGGTGCTGCTCCAGGGAGCTCTCGAAGCAAGGGGCAAGGTGCTCGTGAAGCTGAACGTGAGCGAGACCGACCTCGAATCGGTGATCTCCGTGCTCCCGTCCATGAAGGCGCCGACGATCTCGAAGCTGTTCCACGAGGATGCCTACGCGGTCGAGACCGTCGTCCCGAAGTCGGAGATCAACGTGCTGATCCCGGCGCTCAAGGACCGCGGGGCGACGGACATACTCGAGCTCGACCTCTCGAAGATCGTGCACTGAGAGTCCCTCGTGGATGAGATCAGGCTCGGAGTGGTCCGGGCATTCGACGCCGAGACCGGCCTCGGCACCGTCACGGCCGACGGGGACGAGGCGCCATTCCACTGCACCGCCATCGTCGACGGCTCCCGGCGGATCGAGCCCGCCACCCGAGTTGCGTTCGTTCTCGGGCCCGGCCATGGCGGGCGCTTCGAGGCTCACGCCGTCACGAAGCTCGAGCCAGTCCCTCCCAGCTGACCGGGATGAGGGTTCGATCGCTGCTCGATCACGAGCGGCCATGGATGGCGGAGGTGGTGCGCGACAGGTGGGGCGATCACGTCGTCATGGCGCGCGGCGAGCGAATCGATGCACGCCCGCTTCCCGCTCTCGTCGCCGTGGCGGAGGACGGCGACGAGAGGGTCGGGCTGCTCACGTACCGTGTCGACTCCAACAGCCTCGAGATCGTGACGATCGACGCGTTCGAGCGCGGTCGCGGGATCGGCTCGGCGCTGCTCGGCGGCGTGATCGAGCTGGCGCGGATGGAGGGTGTGTGGAGGGTGTGGCTCATCACCACGAACGACAACCTCGACGCCGTTGCCTTTTACCTCCGGCGCGGCATGCGGTTGGTCTCGGTACACCAGAACGCCGCCAGCTGGAGCCGGCAGGTGAAGCCGTCGATCGCCGAGACCGGCCACCACGGGATCACCGTCGAGGACGAGCTCGAGCTCGAGCTGCTCATCTATCCGTAGGGGATCCTTCGGCGTCGGGCTCGGCGGGTGCGTTGGCGATGGCTACGAAGGCGAGGCGGAGCTGGCTCAAACCCTCCGAGAGGGTCGAGGCATGATGTCCGAGCCGCTCGCCCAGCCCGTCGACCAGATAGCCCATCGAGTCGATCGCGGTCCGGGCGGCGTTCAGGTTCGGAGGCTGCTGGGAGAGGTGGAGCGCCGCCAGCTCGAACAGGCCGTAGCAGTGGTTGGCGACGACGTCCTCGACCGGCGTCGACACGATCTCCTGGGTCACCTCCCGGAGCTGCGCAGCCTCCTCGGGAGACAGCTCGTCGTACGGCGGCGCTTCTCCGGTGGTCGGACCCGGCGATGAGATCGAGCTCGAAGACGGGTTCTGTCTCGCGGGTGGGTCGGCTCCGGGCCGCTCGACGCGGTGCTCGCCCTCAGGTGTCCAGAGGCTGCTCACGGCTGCTAGCGTAGAGGGCGACAATCGAGGAGAAGCGGGGCGGCGCGTAAAGCGCTCTCCCACCTGGCCACCCGAGCTGGCGATCAGTCGATCGGAGTGTGCGCCAGGTCGTTACTGATCGCGAGGCTTCGGCCCGCCTCTCCGGCATGAGCCACGAGTGCTGCTCGGGGCCGAGCGAGAGGAACGACCGCCGATCACCAACGCACCCTCCAGCAACGAGCCACGGATCAACGACCGCATCCGGGCTCGAGATGTCCGTCTCGTGGACTCCGAGGGGCGCCAGCTGGGCATCAAGCCGCTGCCCGAGGCGCTCCAGATCGCCCAATCGCAGGACTTGGACCTCGTCGAGGTCGCTCCGCTCGCGAGTCCACCGGTCTGCCGGATCATGGACTACGGGAAGTTCAAGTTCGACGCCGCGCAGAAGGCGAAGGAGTCCCGCCGCAAGGCGAACAACGTCGGCATCAAGGAGATGAAGTACCGGCCGAAGATCGGCCAGGGCGACTTCGACACGAAGACGCGCCAGGTGCTGCGCTTCTTGCAGGAAGGCCACAAGGTCAAGGTGACGGTGATGTTCCGGGGCCGGGAGGTGTACCACTCGGACCTCGGCAGGCGGATCCTCGATCGGATCTCCGAGCAGATCGAGGGCATCGGACGTGTCGAGTCCGAGGCCCGCCTCGACGGCCGCAACATGGTCATGGTGATCGCGCCGGACAAGCGGGCGAGGCAGTCCGCAGCCGACCGTGGGAGCCAGGACTCCGTTGCGCCGCTGGCCACGCCGACCGCGACACCGACAGGCGAACAGGCCGAGGCTGCACCGACCGAGGCCACACCGACCGAGACCCGCACGGAGACAGGGGAATAGCGATGCCGAAGACGAAGACGGACCGGGGCGCCGCCGCCCGGTTCAAGGTGACGGGTACGGGCCGACTGCGCCGCCGCCAGCAGAACCGCGGGCACCTGCTCGAGCACAAGAACAACGTTCGCAAGCGCAGGCTCGCGGGCGAGGTCGAGGTCTCCTCGGCGGACCGCAAGAAGGTCCGCCGGATGCTCGGCATCTGAACCGTCCGAACGCACCCACTCGCTCACTCACGACGAAGAAAGGAGAACCCCCATGGCAAGGGTCAAGCGCGCGGTTCACGGGAAGAAGCATCGCCGAGCCGTTCTCGAGCGCGCCCAGGGGTTCTACGGCAACCGCTCTCGCTCGTTCCGTTCCGCGAACGAGCAGGTCATGCACTCACTGCAGTACGCCTACCGCGACCGCCGAGCACGCAAGGGCGACTTCCGCCAGCTCTGGATCCAGCGCATCAATGCCGCCGCTCGCCTGAACGGCACGTCGTACAGCCGATTCATCGCCGGTCTGCACCGTGAGGGGATCGAGGTCGACCGCAAGATCCTGGCCGACCTAGCCGTCCGCGATCCGCAGGCCTTCTCCATCCTCGTGAAGGCCGCCGTCGGCGACAGCGAGGCGGGTTCCAAGGCGAGCTCGGCCTCTCCGGAGGCGAGCTCCTGAATCGACAGGACCTCGGCGCGCGCCATCAGCGTGTGCAACGGCTCCGGCGCCTGATCCACCGAGCCAGCGTGCGATCGGCCGAGGGCGCCTTCGTGGCCGAAGGCGTGAAGGTCGTCTCAGCCGCGCTCGAGGCCGGGGTCCCCGTGGAGAGCGTGTATGTGGCGGCCGAAGGCCGTGACGTACCCGCCATCGTCGACATAGCTGAACGCGCGCTGGCAGCCGGCGCACGGGTCTTCGACCTCGGGCCGGGGGTCATGTCCCGGGTCGCCGACACGGTCACGCCGCAGGCGGTCTGCGCCGTCATCGGCGACATCGCCAGCCCGCTGGAGCGCCTGGTCGGGCGAAGGCCCGATGAGGACGATGCCGACCGTGCCGACGGCCGCCTGCTGCTCGTCTGCGTCGACGTGCGCGATCCCGGCAACCTCGGCTCGCTGGTCCGCTCGGCTTCGGGCGCCGGGGCGGACGGAGTCGTCTGCTGCGAAGGCACGGCCGACCCGTTCGGCCCGAAGACGGTCCGCTCGAGCGCGGGCGCGATCTTCGCGATCCCAGTCGCAGTTGCAGGCGCGCCCGAAGAGATCCTGCGGGCTGCTCGGAGTGGGGGCTTCCGCCTGGTCGCCACAACCGCGCACGAGGGCACCGACTACGCCGTCGCCAACCTGACGGGAGACGTCTGCCTCGTGCTCGGGAACGAGGCGTCCGGTCTTCCGGAGTCGCTCCTCGGGCTCGTCGACGAGCGCGTGACCATTCCGATGACGGCTGGCACCGAGTCGCTCAACGTGGCGATGACGGGCACAGTCCTGTGTTTCGAGATCGCACGGCGCCGCCGCCTAGCATGACCGACCGGATGGCCGGCGAGGATCAACCCTTCACGAGCGCCGAGCTCGGTGAGATCGAAGCCGAGGCGCGCGCCGCGATCGAGGCAGCATCGAGCCTGCCGGCACTCGACGCCGCTGAGAGGGACGCTCTCGGGAAGCGGTCGCGCTTCTCCGGGCTGTACCGCGAGCTCGGCCGGATCTCGCCTGACGGGCGCAAGTCGGCCGGACAGGTGCTTCACGAGTTGCGCCGCCGCCTCGAGGACATGGCCGACAGCCGCCGAGCCGAGCTCGAAGCGGTCGAGCGTGCCGAGCGCATGGCGGCCGACCACCTCGATCTGTCCGAGGTCCTCCCGGGCGAGCTGGCTGGGCACCTGCACCTCGTGACGGAGGTGCGTGAGCAGCTCGAGGACGTGTTCGTCGGCATGGGCTACGAGATCGCCGAGGGCCCCGAGGTGGAGACGGACTGGTACAACTTCCAAGCTCTCAACATCCCGCTCGACCATCCGGCTCGGAGCTCGGTCGACACCTTCTTCCTCGAGCTGGCCGGAAGCGAGGACGCGCGGTACCTGCTCCGTACTCACACCTCTCCGGTGCAGATCCACCTCCTCGAGCGAGGCGAGCTCCCCATCTACGCCGTCGTGCCCGGGCGGGTCTACCGCAGAGACACGCCTGATGCCACGCACCTGCCCGTCTTCCACCAGCTGGAGGGGCTCGTGATCGATCACGGCATCACATTCGGCGATCTCGCCGGCACGATCGACACGTTCGTGCACGCGATCTTCGGGGAGCAGGTCTCGACACGCCTCCGCCCGGCGTACTTCCCCTTCACGGAGCCGTCCGCCGAGTTCGAGATGACGTGCCAGATCTGTGGCGGCAGCGGCTGCCGCACATGCTCAATGACCGGATGGATCGAGCTCGGTGGCTGCGGCATGGTGCATCCGGCCGTGCTCGAGGCGACCGGTGTCGATCCGGAGGAGTGGACTGGCTTCGCGTTCGGCTTCGGCGTGGACCGGCTCGCCATCATGCGACACGGGATCTCGGACATGCGGGCGTTCGTCGAGAACGACGTACGCTTCTTGCGGCAGTTCGCATGAAAGGCCAACTCAGGACGCTGCCGAGCAGCAGCGGGGGATCCGACAGGGCGGCGCCATGAGGGCACCCTTGTCATGGTTGCGGGCGCTGACGCCGTTGTCAGCAGAAGCAGGCGATCGCTCCTCGGTCGTGGAGCTCGCATCCGAGCTCGATTCGCTCGGCCTCGTGGTCGAGCGAACCGAGTGGGTCGGGGAAGGGCTGAGCGACGTCGTCCTCGCCCGGGTGCTCGAGGTCGCGCCCATCAAAGGCGCCGACCGGATCCGACGGGTCGTCGTCGACCGGGGCGGCGGTGAGACCACTGAGGTCGTCTGCGGAGCGTGGAACTTCGAGGCGGGAGACGTGGTCGTGCTGGCTCCGGTCGGAAGCGTCCTTCCCGGCGACTTCCGCATGGAGCGCCGCAAGATGAAGGGCGTCGTCTCGAACGGGATGCTCTGCTCGGGGCGTGAGCTGCGCCTGAGCGAGGACCACGAGGGGATCCTCGTCTTGGCACGCCCGGGCTCCGAGGCGCCTCACGTCCCGGGCTTCACGCTCGGGACACCTCTGAGCGACCACCTCGGCATGAGCCTCGACGTGGTGTTCGACCTCGCGATCGAGCCGAACCGACCGGACTGCCTGTCGATGCTCGGCATCGCCCGGGACCTCGCGGCGCACTACGGCCTGCCGTTGCACACGCCCGAGCCGCGGGTGACAGAGGGCGAGCGCCCCGCGGTCGATCTGGCGACGATCGAGATCGACGCGCCCGAGCTGTGCCAGCGCCTCCTCGGCCGGGTGCTCACCGGCATCCGCCCCGCACCGTCGCCGCTCGTGGTCCAGCGACGGCTCATCCTTGCCGGCATGCGCCCGATCAACCACGTCGTCGACGCTTCGAACTATGTGATGCTCGAGCTCGGGCAGCCGAACCACCCATACGACCTCGCTCTCCTCGGGGGCGGTGGCCTGCGGGTGCGGGCGGCGCACCCCGGGGAGACGATCGTGACGCTCGACGGCGCGACCCGCATCCTCGGTGGCCGGGAACGCCGCGACGACGACCTGCTTGCTGGCCTCGACGGCCTGATCTGCAGCGCCAACGATGTGCCCGTCGGCATCGCCGGCGTCATGGGAGGCCACTCGAGTGAGATCAGCGAGGGCACTGGTCAGGTGCTGCTCGAGGTGGCGCGCTTCTCGGCGCTGGCCGTCGGCCGCACCTCGCGGCACGTCGGGCTTCGAACGGAGGCATCCATCCGTTTCGAGCGGGGAGTCGATCCCGAAGGGATGGAGCGAGCGGCCGACCGGTTCTGCGAGCTCGTCGTCGACGCCGCGGTCGCCGCGGGCGTCGAGCCCCCGGTTGTCGCGCGTGGTCTCGTGGAGGCCAACCCACGCCCGTTTGAGCGGACGAACCTCACCCTCCGACCGCCTCGCGTGAACGCGTTGCTCGGGCTGTCACTCTCCGCCGAGCAGATGATGGACCTGCTCCGGCCGATCGGTTACGAGATCACGGACACCCGCGAGGGTGCCGACGGCGGCACCAGGCCCGCAGATGGCGCCGGGGTCGAGCAGGTGCCGGTCATCGTCCCCTCCTTCCGGCCGGACGTGACCCGCGAGGTGGATGTGATCGAGGACGTCGCCCGCACCTACGGCTACCGGCGCATCCCGAAGAGCGACCGGCGATCGCCCTACGTCGGGAAGCTCGACGAGCTCCAGCGGCTTCGCCGCCGGGTCCGCCGGGTGCTGGCGGGCCTCGGCGCACACGAGGCGTGGACGAGCTCCATCGTCGATCCCGCGGAGCAGCAGCTTGCCGGCGTCACACGGTCGCTGATCCCGCTCTCCAACCCGATGGTGGCCGAGGAGTCGGTGATGCGCGGCGGCCTCCTCGCCGGCCTGCTTACGGCCCTTCGTCACAACGCCGGCCACCGGAACCCTTGGATTCGCCTCTTCGAGGTGGGCGACGTCTTCGGCCTCGCCGGCGGCTTTGAGCTCGTGACCGCGCCGGAGGAAGGGGAGCGTGTCGCACTGGTGCTGGCGCGACAGAACGACGACGCGGGCGCGGCCGTGAACGCATGGCGGGTGGTTGCCGATGCCGTCGGCCTGGAGGGCATCGAGGTGACCCAGGACTCCGACGGCACAGAGAACCTCGGCGGACTGCACCGCGCGCGCTCCGGCCTCCTCGTGGTCGCTAGTCCCGACACTCTCGCCGGGGTGCCCCACGAGCCCGGCGAACTGGCTCCCGGCACCGTCCTCGGAGCTGTCGGCGAGGTCGACCCCGACGTGCTCGCCGCGTTCGGCGTGCCGCACGACCGAGTCGGCTGGCTGGAGCTCCACCTCGACCGTCTTGTCGGGGCGCCCCGTCGAGCCGAGCTCGCGCGACCGGTCAGCCGTTACCCCTCGAGCGACATCGACCTTGCGTTCAGCGTCGACGAGTCGGTGCCGGCGCGTCAGGTCGAGGCGGTGATCCGGACCGCAGCGGGCGACCTCTGCGAGCGGCTCGAGCTGTTCGACGTGTACCGCGGCGCCGGCGTGCCGGAAGGGCGGCGGTCGCTGGCGTTCCGACTCAGGCTGGTGGCTCTCGACCGGACCTTGACGGATGCCGAGGTGGCGGAGGTCCGCCGGCGTTGCGTCGACTCGGTGCAAGCGGCGCTCCCGGCGACCCTCCGTTAGACACCCTTAGACAGCCGGTCGGCCACGGTCGTCCCCGCGGCCTGCTCGGCCCGCTGGAGCTTCGAGCCGGGCGATCTCGTACAACAGGAGCTCGTCGATGTCATCGGGCTCTCCGAGCTCTCCGAGCTCGTCGAGCTGTTCGACCTCATCGAGCAGCGCCTCGAGCCGAGGCCCGAGGTAAGAGCGAAGCCGCTGCAGCACCACCGGCGAGAGGTCGCCCAGAACTCGTCCGTAGACCATCCGCACCGGGTCGATGCCCGGAGTGGTGCAGAGCTCGTCGAGCGCCTGGCAGCAGCGTTCGATGACCTTGTCCTCGGCGAAGGGGCTCATGACGGCGTCGCTCAGGTAGTCGGCGAGCTCGTCGAAGAGGATCTCATCGGTGAGGTCCTCGCCATAGATCCGGACGAGGTCGAGAAACGTGCACTCGAAATCCGCTCCGAGGTGCGCTCGTAGGACGTTCGTTGAGATCGGCGTCATGGCCGGGATGCCTCCGCGTCGGGGGAACAGTCAAAGGGCGTTGATGCCGAGATGACATGAAACCAGATGAGATACTACGCCAGCCGGAAGTGCGCGAAACCTCGGGGCGACCCTCCCGGCCCCATGCCCGGCAGCCGGGCCAAGGTCGAGGGGCCGGCTTGGATAGGCTGCGCCGGTGCCTTCCGTGTTTCCCGCGGAGCCGCGCCGCCGGCTCGCTCTTGCCGGCCTCGCCGTCCCGATCCTCGGTCTGATGGGACTGTTCGCCTGGGCGGGCTCGACATCGCGAGGCGGTGACCCGACAGCCCTCGTGCAATCGTTCATCTCGTCGTACAACGCCGGGGACTGCAGCGCCATGATGCCGAAGCTCTACATACCGGCGGGCGGACTCCCGAGCACGACCTGTCGGGAGCTGCGCCGCCCGGACCGCCATCACTTCCTCGCCTGCAGCGTGAGCGGCCCGAGCCCAGCGGCGGGGACGAGTGCCCCGAGCCTTCCGTCCGGATATGCCGACGAGCAGGTCTTGCTCGCCCGCTGCGAGGGGATCTCTGTCTATTTCTACGTTGCCACCGAGAACTCGAGCGGCACGGCGAGGATCGTGGGAGTCGGACAGGCTCCGTAGGCGAAGGCGGAGGTCAGCGGGTCAGCCGAGGCAGGCGACGGCGACCACGGGTGTCACTCGAACGCCCGACGTGGCGTCGCCGGAGATCGTCGCATCCCCGAGACCTCGGACGGAGCCGTCCGCACCCGCCAGGACGTAGCCCTTCCCGCTCGAGGTGGCTGCGATGCCGATGATCCTCGCCGAGGCGTCGGTCGCACTGCCGATGTCCTGAGCAGTCCCGAACGGGCGAACTGTGCCGTCGGCACAGGCGAGCCAATAACCGTCCGGCGACCCTGCCGTCGCGATCGCGACCACCGGGGCGGGGAGGGGCTCGTCTCGGAGACAGCCGTCGTAGCGCGCATCCCCGAAGTCGTAGACGGTGCCGTCTGCCGTGACGAAGAAGTAACCCTCGCCGGTCGGCGTGATCGAGAAGCCGACGACGGGATGTTCGAGCGGATAGCTGCGGGCGGACCCGAAGTCCTCCGCCGAACCGAAGCAGTAGAGCGCGCCGTCGCCTCCGGCGAGCCAGTAACCCTTGCCGTCGGGCGCGGCGGCCATCGCCACCACCGGGTGGTCCAACGAAGCGCCTGTCGCGGCCCCGAAGAACCGCGCAGAGCCGAACGTCAGGACGGAGCCGTCGCCCCCACAGAGGAAGTAACCACCAGGGATGACGGCGGCGGCCACGATCGGCTGCCCGAGCAGGCTGTCCGAGGCATCCCCTGCGAAGGCACAGCTGCCGAAGGTGAACACCTTGCCGTCTCCGCAGGTGAGAAGGTAACCGCTCGTGACGGCCGTCTGGGCGGGCGCATTCGGGCGTGCTGTCTTGGACTTGCCAGGGGTGGTCGTCTTCGGCATGGTGCGGCTGCTATCCCCTCGCTGTACCGCCCCTCGGCTTACTAGTACGCCGGTCAGTTTAGACCGGCAAGCACACGTGACGTCGGATCGCGGCCCGGGTCACCCCATCGCGGTCCCTCACTCGCCGTGGCCGGCCTCCTCGAACTTCTCCCGGACGGTCTCCCTCCGCTGCTGGATCTCGCGATAGGTGATCGAACGCGTGTCGAGCGACAGGCCGAGCGAGGCGCGCAGCCCGTCGAGGTCCACAGGTGTCGACTGGACGTCGACACCGACCTCTTCCGCGATCTGGGCGGCGTGGTGCTGGGCGAAGTAGGCGGCGATGACGGCGACCTCGGCGAGGAGGTCGATCTCCGGTGCCATGGTCGCCACCGCACCGTCGAGGAAGAGGAGGTCCTTCACGAACAGCATGAGCTCTTTCGGCATCTTGACCCCGTAGGAGAGCAGCTGACGCGTGAGGTCCCGTATCTGCGCAGTCAACTCCTCTGCGGACAAAAGTGTGATGTCCTGTGCCGGGCGGTCGAGCCCGAGGTCCCGGATGACCTGCTCCGTGTCGGCGTCCGGCGGTAGGGCGCCGAGCCCACGGAGAGCCTCGATCTGACTAGGCAGGTCGTTCGTCGTGCCCCCCACGAGGAGCCGGAGGAAGGCGCGCCGCTGAGGCTCGTCGAGCCGTCCGGTGATCCCGTGATCGAGCAGGGCCACGCGCCCTCCGGACTGCACGAAGAGGTTCCCGCCGTGCAGATCGCCGTGGAACACGCCGTACAGCAGTGCGCCTTCGAGCAGCGCGATCGTGAGCCCGCGCAGCACCTCCTGCGTGGCGATGCCGGCCTCGCGCATGGCCTCGACGTCGCCCCATGAGTAACCCGAGAGGCATTCCATGACGAGCATGCGCCGGGTCACGAGCGTCCGGTGTGGCCGCGGCACGACGATCGAGCGCTGGTTCGTCATCGCGAGCACGCGACCGATGGCGAGCATGCTGTCGGCCTCGAGGCGGAAGTCGAGCTCCTCGACGATCGTCTGCGCGAACAGCTCGATCAGCGCCGGCGGGTTGGCGAGAGCCGACACGGGGATCCGTCCGACGAGGAGGGGGGCGATGAAGCTCATCACGGCGAGGTCGTGCCGCACGAGCGAGGCGACGTCCCGCCGTTGCACCTTGACCACGACCTCCTCACCGGTGCGCAGCACGGCGCGGTGGACCTGCGCGATCGAAGCGGCGGCGATCGGCTCGCGCTCGAACGACGCGAACGTCTCCTCGAGCGGGCCGGCCAGCTCCGCCTCGAGAGTGGCCCTGACGACGTCGAAGTGCTCGGCCGGCACCCGGTCGCGCAAGAGGCGGAACTGCGACACCACCTCCTCGGGGAAGATCCCCTCGCCGGAGGACAGGATCTGGCCCAACTTGATGTAGGTGGGGCCGAGGCGCTGGAAGCTCAGGCGCAGGCGTGTCGACAGCATGCTCCGGGAGAGCTCACGCCCTTTGCGCCGGTCGAAGAGGTACCAGAAGCCGAACGCCGTGCCGAGGGTGCGGGTCACACGCCAGATGCGGGGCAAGGGCGGCACGCGTCGGCGCCGGATCAGCCCGGGCAGCTCACGGTGGACGCGGTCTCGCAACGAATCGACGTTGTGCCGCCACGCCAGGTCATGAGGGTCGACCACCCATGGGCCTTCGTCGCTGAAGGAGAAGAGCTCGAGATCCGGGGACTGCACGGGCTCGGGCGCTCAGATGCTCGACAGCACGATCGTCCCGTTGTGCCCGCCGAAGCCGAAGCTGTTCGAAAGCACGACGCCGCCCTCGAAGGCAGCCGGCGCGCCGGTGACGACGTCGAGGTGGATCTCGGGGTCCAGGTCCTCCAACCCGGCGGTCGGGGGGATCTGGCCGCGGTCGATGGTGAGGGCGGCGGCAACGCCTTCGATCGCGCCCGCCGCGCCGAGCGAGTGCCCGGTGACACCTTTGAGGCTCGTGACCGGCGGGGTCGGGGAGCCGAAGAGCTTCTCGACAGCCTCGGCTTCGGCCAGGTCGTTGAGCGGTGTGGAGGTTCCGTGTGCGTTGATGTGCCGGACGTCCTTGGCCACGATGCCGGCGTCTTCGAGGGCGAGCTCCATGCAGGCGAGGGCGCCCGCGCCACCGGGTGACGGCGCCGTGATGTGGTGGGCGTCTGCCGTCGAGGCGGCGCCGAGCACCTCCGCGTAGATCCGTGCGCCGCGGCGCGTCGCGTGCTCGAGATCCTCCAAGACGAGCGCGCCGCCGCCCTCGCCCATGACGAACCCGTCACGACGTCGGTCGAAGGGACGGGACTCTCCGGAGCTCGACAGCGCCGTCATGTTCCGAAACGCGGCCAGCGCGACCGGTGTGATCGCCGCCTCGGCGCCCCCGCTCATCACGACGTCGCAGCGACCGGACGCCACGATCCGATAAGCGGCACCGATGGACTGGGTGCCGGCTGCGCACGCCGTGACGATCGTCTCGCAGGGTCCCCGCCAACCGAAGCGCATCGAGATCGCCGCCGCACCGGCGTTCGCCATCAACATCGGCACGAGGAAGGGCGACACCCGGCGCGGGCCCTTCTCGAGCAGGACCTGGATCTGGTCCTCGAGTGTCTGGAGGCCGCCGACTCCGGTCCCGAACACGACGCCGGCCCGAGCCGGATCGGCGTCGAGCTCGCCGGCGTCGTCGAGCGCCATCTGAGCAGCCGCGACGGAGAACTGTTGGAAGCGGTCTGCCCGGCGTGCCTGCTTGACGTCGAACCATGGGCTCGGGTCGAAGTCGTGCACCCGGCGCTCACCGTCAGGTGCCGGCCCGTTCAACCCTTCGAAGAATGCGTCGAGCCCGATCCCGGCACACGACACGATGCCGAGGCCCGTGACGACGACCCGGCGCCGACCCCGGCGCTCGAACTGCATCAGCCTCTCCTCAGAGCTTGGAGGTGACGAGGTCGAAGGCCTGGCCGATCGTCTCGACGCCTTCGAGCTCGCTCTCTTCCACCGTGATGTCGAACGCCTCCTCGAGCGCCATCACGAGCTCGACCACCTCCAGGCTGTCCGCCTCGAGATCGTCTGAGAAACGTGCGCCCGGCGTGATCTTCTCCTCCGGTACCTGGAGCACTTCGACCGCACAGCTCTTGAACTTGTCGAAGGCAGCTTCGTTGTCCACGTCGATCACCTTTCGTGTCGGATGTTGTCAGTGTCCCATCCCGAGACCGCCGTCAACGGGAATCACCGCCCCGGTCACGTACGCTGCCTCGTCGGCCGCCAGCCAGGCTACGGCGCTCGCGACCTCCTCCGGTGCGGCTGCGCGGCGCATCGGCACCATCGCCGTCAGCGCCGCGATCCGCTCCTCACCGAGGGCGGAGGTCATGTCGGTCGCCACGACTCCCGGTGCGACCACGTTCACGGTGATGTTGCGCTCCGCAAGCTCGCGGGCGAGCGACCGCGCGAACCCGATGAGGCCGGCCTTCGAGGCGGCATAGTTCGTCTGGCCAGCCGACCCGAGATAGGCGACCACCGACGAGATCAGGATGATGCGCCCGTGGCGGGCACGGAGCATGCGGGCCGAGGCACGTTTCGTCGCGCGGAACGCCGCGGTCAGGTTCGTCTCGAGGACGCGCTGCCACTTCTCCTCCGACATTCGGAGAAGCAGCGTGTCATCGGTGATGCCAGCTGAGCAGACGAGCACTTCGACGTTGCCGAGGTTCGCCTCCACCTCGGCGAAGGCACGGTCGACGTCGCCCGGCAAAGCCACGTCGCACTCGATCGGGAGGATCGGTACGGTGCCATCCGGACCGTCGAGGTCTTCGAGCGGCGAGGTTCGCCACGTGACGGCCACCTGGTAGCCCTCAACCTGCAGTCGGCGGGCGCAGGCCAAGCCGATGCCTTTGGATCCCCCTGTGACGAAGGCAATGCGGCCGTCGCTCATCGACCCCAGCGGACGACCGCGCTCGCCCAGGTCATGCCCGCTCCGAACCC
>JAKCCH010000118.1 GCA_021838945.1 Actinomycetes bacterium | reverse complement strand
ATGCGCGCAACCTGGCGATGTCACCTCCACCGCAAGTATTGAATCTCCGCGTTGAAAGCCCAGATTGTCCTGGGCTTTCGTGCCGTTTCGGTGCTCTCCGACGGGGTAGCTCAGAGGGTATATCGACGCGATGATCGACGGTTGATCACCCTGCCCTATGCAGCCCTACCGCAGCGTAGGGCAGTGCCCTCCTCAGCGAGATGGGCGAAAAGCCGCCCACTCCCGGCGCTTTCTCGGGCTCGTGAGGGCCACTCGTGTGGCGTGGCTGACCCGGAGGTCCACTGGATTCACGGTGCGTGGTTGCTCACTCCGTCGTCCTCGTCGCAGAGCACGCCGATCCCGCTCGGCGCGTCGAGGAGCGCCGTGGTGCGTCGGGTGGCATCCTCGACGTGGGTCCGCGGCGGCGCGGGGAGGTCGTCGCGGGAGGAGGTCCCCGGGCCGTAGAGCTGGCCGTAGCGGACGACGACACCGCCGGCATCGAGGACGTGACGTTCGTGCTCGGCCACGGCGTCGCCACCTCCCGGCGGCGCCCGGGCGAGGTGCTGCGCCCCCTGGCGTAAGGGCCTCTGCTCAAAAGGATCGTCAGGTTTGGGCACCTCGAGGTCAGCGGGTCTCGTCATAGATGCTGAGGACGGTGGGTGAAGTGGCGAGCACGACGATGCCGATGGCGGCGAAGGCGGCCGTGAGGGCTTCTCCGGCGAGGTAGGTGCCGGTGAGGCGGACTTGTTCGTTGAGGGCGGTGTCGCCTATGAGGACGGCGAGGAGGGGTTCGAGCACGGCGATGAAAGGCATCGAGTAGGCGAGCGGTCCCGCTTGGTAGGCGCTTTGGGAGATGACGAGCGCGGCGATGCCGGCGAGGATGAGCAGGTAGGGCTGCGGGCTGGTGAGCGCACCGGAGATGGAGCGGGCGAGCTCGGAGACGGTGGCTTTGGTGAGCACGGCGAGGAGGCCGAAGGCGACCCCCGCGGCGGCGCCGAGGAGCATGGCCCGGTTGCGGCCGCGCAACCGGGTGGCGACGACGACGAGGAGCACAGTGACGGCGACGACGGGCGTGAGGGTGGCGACCCAGGTGAGCGGGGCCGGGTTGCCGATGCCTTCAGCGGGTGAGGCGAGGGTGAGGAAGCCGGCGACGCCACCGAGGACGGCGATGATGCCGGCCCAGTCGCGCGCCGCGGCTCGGCGGTGGCGGCGCCACATGGCGATGGGGACGGCGATGGCGAGCTCGGTGATGACGACGGGCTGGACGAGGGCGACGGGTCCGAAGGCGAGGGCGACGCCTTGGAGTGCGTAGCCGCAGATGAGCAGGGCGACCCCGGCAATCCATTGGGGGCGGCGCACGAGGTCGAAGAGCAGGCGGAGCTTGAGCGAGTTGGCCGCTGGCGCGCGCTGGGCGGCTTCTTGTTGGTAGACGGCGGCCCAGGCGAAGCTGGTGGCGGCGGCGAGGGCGACGACGATCGAGGCGGTCATGTGCCTCGGCGTTTGTCTTGTGCGCGCCGCCGCGCTCGGAGCCGGCGGGTGATCTCGATGAGGCCGCTGATGGCGAGGGCGGCGCCGAAGGCGACGAGGAACCCGGCCCAGGGTCGGTGCTCGAACGCTTTGCCGCCGAGGCGGCCGATGAAGAAGGCGTAGCTGGCCCAGAGGACGGCCGCGACGGCGGTGGCGGCGAGGAAGGTGCGCCGCGGGTAGGCGATGAGGCCGCACACGAGGGTGACGGCGGTTCGCCCGCCGGGGACGAACCGGCAGACGAGGATCAGCCGGACCCCGTAGTGCTCGAGGGCGCGCTGGGCCCATTCGCGGCGGTGTCGTCCTTTGTCGCTGGTGAAGAAGCGCCGTTCGACCGCCGGGCCGAAGCGCCGGCCGAGGAGGTAGGAGAGGTTGTCGCCGAGGAAGGCGCCGGCGGCGGCGAGCGCGACGAGGGCGGCGATGCGGGGGTCGGCGCTGCCGGCGGTGGCGACGCCGAGGGCGACGAGGACGGTCTCGCTCGGCACGAGCGGGACGACGGCGTCGAGAGCGGGCAGGACGAGCGCGAGGAGGTAGGAGACGGGCGAGTCGAGCTGCAGCGCGCTGAGGTGACTCATCGCTCTGTCGCGGACTGCGGGTCGTCTGGGTGGTGCGTGGAGAGCCAGCTGGCCGCCGCGCTGAGGCCGACGACGGCTGCGACAGTGGCCAGGGTGATGGCGGTGGGGACCTCGACGAGGGGTTTGAGCAGCATCTTGAGCCCGATGAGCACGAGCAGGACGGCGAGGCCCTTGGTGAGGTAGGAGAAGCGGTCCATGGCGTCGGCGAGCACGAAGTACAGCGAGCGCAAGCCGAGCACGGCGAAGGCGTTGGAGGTGAAGACGACGAAGACATTGGTCGTGACCCCGAAGATGGCGGGGATCGAGTCGGCGGCGAAGACGAGGTCGGTGGCTTCGACGGCGATGAGCGCGAGCAGGAGCGGGGTTGCCGCCCAGCGGCCATCGTGGTTGGTGACGAAGCGCCCGTTGTCGGCGGTGGAATCGACGGCGATGAGACGTCGGATCGTGGTGATGAGGCGTCCGTGTTCGATGTCGAGCTCGCTGCCGCCGCGGGCGAGACGCAGCCCGGCGAGCAGCACGATCGCCCCGAAGGGGTAGAACGCCCAGCTGACGTGCTCGACGAACGCTGCGCCCGCCGCGATGAAGGCACCTCGCATGCCGAGGGCGCCGATCACCCCGAAGGAGAGCACCCGTCGCTGGTCGGTAGGGGGGACGCTGAAGCTGCGCAGCACGAGGGCGAAGGCGAGCACGTTGTCGACGCTGAGCGACTTCTCGAGGAGGTAGCCGGTGAAGTACTGCCCGCCGATCGCCCACCCCGAGGTCCAGGCGAGCCCGAGGCCGAACGCGATCGAGATGAGGATCCACCCGGCGCTCTCTGCGAGCGCTGGGCGCAGCCCGGAGAGGCCGTGGCGTTGGTGAAAGACGATCTCCCCGGTGAGGAGGGTGCCGAGTCCTGCGAGCGTGGCGAGCCAGACCCAAAGCGGCGGGCTCATCGACTCGAGCCGGTCGTCGTCTGAGAATGGCTCGGAGTCGGGGGCGACCTCTCGGCCAACCGAGCGTGGCGATTGCGACGCGGGTCGATCACACCCAGCGGGCGTCCGGCGAGCGGCTGGGGTGCGTCGGTCGGCTCGGGCAGTGCGACGCCGGGCATGGTCTCGGATCGTAGGGCGGAGTTGCCCGACGCGACGGCGCTGGGGAGGGGCCGGGTGGACGCCCACGAGGTCGTCACGGCGCTCGGGACGTCGATTGCCTACGCTCAGGCGATGGACTTCGAGCCGTGGCCGACGCCGGCATCTCTCGCACGGCTCGGACGGCCGGGCCGGGCGAGGGTCGGGGGGCGGGGGTGACCAAGCGGGCTGAGCCCCCGCCGACGAGGGACCGGGGGGCGCCAGTGGCGCCGCCGCCCCCGCCGCGTTGGCGGCACTACCTGTGGTTGGTCGCGCTCGGCCTGTTCGTCGTGCTCTACCTGTTCTTGCCGGCGACTGGCTCGCAGTCCCACGAGTCGCTCACCTACTCCGGCTTCCTTCACAGCGTGGCCGCCAAGCAGGTGAAGACCGTCTCGATCGCCTCGGACGGCCAGGCGAGCGGGGAGCTTGCAAACGGGCACAGCTACTCGACGGTCATCCCCACCCAGGCCGGCCAGGAGCTGCTCACCAAGCTCGAGGACAACGGGGTGCAGATCACTGCGACGGTTCCGGGGGTGTCGTTCGGCTCCCAGGTGCTGTCGTGGCTCATCCTGGTGTTGCCGTTCCTCGTCCTTGGCTACCTGTGGTGGCGGATGTCAAAGGGGGCGGCAGGCCGATTGCAGGGGGCGTTGGGTGTGGGACGCTCCAACGCCAAGGTATTCGACGCCGAGCGGCCGTCGACGACCTTTGCTGATGTGGCGGGCTACGAGGGGGCCAAGGTCGAGATCCGCGAGGTGGTCGACTTCTTGCGGGAAGCGGACCGTTACGCCCAGGCGGGGGCGAAGGCGCCGCGTGGCGTGCTCATGGTGGGGCCGCCGGGGACCGGTAAGACGCTGCTCGCCAGGGCGGTCGCCGGCGAGGCGGCGGTGCCGTTCTTCTCGGTCACGGGCTCGAGTTTCGTCGAGATGTTCGTCGGTGTGGGCGCTGCGCGGGTCCGGGACCTGTTCGCCGAGGCACGCAAGCGGGCACCGGCGATCGTCTTCGTCGACGAGATCGACGCGATCGGCCAGCGGCGGGCGGGCTCGGGCGCGGTCGTGGCGAACGACGAGCGCGAGCAGACCCTCAACCAGCTGCTGGCCGAGATGGATGGTTTCGACCCGGCGACGGGAGTGGTCGTACTGGCGGCGACGAACCGGCCCGAAGTCCTCGATCCTGCCCTACTGCGCCCGGGCCGTTTCGACCGGCAGGTGACGATCCCGCTGCCGAACCTGGCCGAGCGGCGGGCTATCCTCGCCGTGCACTGCCGGGGCAAGAGCCTCGACGAGGGAGTGGACCTCGACGTGGTGGCCCGTGCGACGCCGGGGTTCTCCGGGGCGGATCTCGCCAACTTGGTGAACGAGGCGGCGATCAACGCGGTGCGTGCCGGACGCCAGGTGCTCTGTGCCGATGATTTCGACGACGCCCGGGACCGGATCATCCTCGGCCGACGCGAAGGCTCGAACGTGCTCCTGGCCGAGGAGAAGGAGGCTGTGGCGGTCCACGAGGCCGGCCACGCGCTCGTCGCCGTCTACGCCAAAACCGCGGACCCTGTCGCCAAGGTGACGATCCTGCCGGCCGGTCAGGCGCTCGGGGTGACCGAACAGCTCCCCGCCGTCGAGCGCCACCTCTACGGCGAGGACCATCTCTACGACATGCTGGCGGTGATGCTCGGCGGGCGCGCCGGGGAGCTCGTCGTGTTCGGCCAGGGCTCGACCGGTGCGGCGAACGACCTGGCCCGGGCGACGGAGCTGGCAACCAAGATGGTCCGCGAATTTGGGTTGTCGGCGGCGCTCGGGCCGGTCGGTTACCCCGCAGGCGGGTCGGTCTTCCTCGGTGGTGGCGGCGCGGCGCTGTCGAGCAGGCCGTTCGCCGAGCAGACTCAAGCGGCGATCGACGCCGAGGTGGCACGCCTGGTACGCGAGGCAGAACAGCGGGCGACCGCCGTGCTCGAAGAGCACCGGGACGTCCACGCCGCGCTCGTGGCGCTCCTGCTCGAACGCGAGACCGTCGACGGCGAAGAGATCTACGCGCTCGCCGGGCGTACCCCAGCCGCCGGCGGCACGCCGATCGGGCCCCGAGACGCGGTGCATCTCAGCGGGCCGGAGGAGCACCCCGACGCTGGAAGGCCGGCGACTGTCGCCCGAGACGCGCCCGCCCCTGCCCGCTCGGCGCTTCCTCGGGGTGGCGAGCATCGAAGCCACGAGTAGCGGCCAGGGCACGTCGGTCGTCGCGGACCACACAGGCGGCAAGAAGACGGCCACAACAGTGGCCTCCGGTCGCGTTTCGAGGCCGCCCTCGTCGCCTCCCGGCTACTCGTGCTCCTCCCCATCGTGGTCCTCGTCCTGGGCGCGTTCGGCGCCTTCGCCTACGGCACCGACGTGTTCGTCTTGGCGTTCCGCTCTGTTGTCGCCGTGCCGCTTCCCGTGGGTGGCGAGATCGGACGGATCCTTCGGACGTCGACCTGTTCCTGATCGGGGCCACCTTGCGCATCGCGAGCGTCGGCGTCTACGAACTGTTCGTCGCCCGCATCGGCGCCCCCGCCGGTGAGCGGCTGCCGGGGTGGCTGCAGATGTGCGACCTCAACGGCTTGAAGGTCCGCGTCGTGTCGATGATCGTGCTCATCGTCGCGATGGACTTCGTCCAGGCGCTCGTGGTCGTCTCACTCACGGCGTTCGTCCGCCTGGGCCAAGGGCACGACAGCCCCTGACCCTGCCAGCCGCGGTCCGGCCACGAGCGACGCGACGTCTGTCAGCGGCTACGGCTCGGCGCCGAGGACGACCGTTGCCGTGGCCTGTCGGCCGGCACGGTTGACGCCGAGGGTCACCTTGGCGCCCGGCTTGGCGCGAAGGCTGAGCTCTACGAGCTGGCCGGGGCTGACGGCCATCCTCCCGTCGATCGTCGTCACCACGTCCCCGGCGCGGATCCCGGCGCTCGCTGCCGGCCCGCCGGGACTCACTGCGGTGACGTAGAGCCCAGGCGTCGGTGCCCGCTCGCCGATGCCGGAGCTGAGCGGCTCCGCGTCGAGGCCGAGGTAGGCGTGGGTCACCTTGCCGGTCGCGATGAGCTCGTTCGCGACCGATTCGGCCACGTCGACCGGGATGGCGAAGCCGAGCCCGATGTCGCCTCCCGGCGAGGGCTGACCCGATGCGCTCGGCACGGTCGCTCCGGCCGAGGGGATGCCGACGAGCCGCCCCGAGCAGTCGACGAGCGCCCCGCCGCTGTTGCCCGGGTTGATCGCGGCGTCGGTCTGGATGGCGTCGAGCAGCACTGCGTTCGCCGAGCCCTCGCCCGGTACGGTGATCGTGCGGCCGAGCGCGCTCACGATACCCGCCGTGACCGTGCTCGAAAGACCGAGTGGCGCGCCGAGGACAACCACCGGCTCGCCGATGCGCAGCCTTGCCGAGTCACCGAGCGGGATCGGCGGGAGCGGCCGGCCGGTGTCGACCTTCACGACCGCAATGTCGCTGAGTGGGTCACTCCCGACGAGACGCGCCGCGACGCTCGTGCCGTTGTCGAAGACCACCGTGATCGACCCGCCTGTCGTCGCGCCCGCCACCACGTGGTTGTTCGTCACGATGTACCCGTCAGCGCGGATCACCTCACCCGAGCCGGTCGCTGCCGAGGTTGTCGACCGCACTGAGATCGTTACCACCGACCGAAGATCCCGCGCAGCGATCGCCGTCACCGGGCACGCCCCGCCACTGGAGCGCGACGGTCCGGTTCCGGTTGATGTGACCGCGGTCGACCTCGACACGAACCCTCCGAGCGCCCCAGCACCTAAGCACAGCGCCGCCACCGCAGCAGCGAGGACGCCTCGGCGCAGCCGCGGCGGCCCGTTCGACGGCGGCGGTGCGGCCGTCAACGTCCCGCTGCCGGCTCTGAGCCCGCTACGGAGGGTGCGGGCTTCACGAGCGACATGGGGCGAAGCGTAGTTCGGCCCTGGTTCGGCGATGGCGGAGTGCTGGTCCCTCCGGGCCTGGCTCCGCCATCGCCGAGCGGGCCGTGCTTGGTTCCACCGTTACCGCTCGCGCCGGGGCGTCCTTGCGCGGGAGCGTCCCGGTGTCACCCGGTCCGCCGCACCGCGTCGC
>JAKCCH010000117.1 GCA_021838945.1 Actinomycetes bacterium | reverse complement strand
TCCGATCTGACGAGGACGCCGAGGGTCTGCCCGGTGATCGGCACAGGCGTCCAGGAGAGGTGGATCGTGATCTGAGCAAGCGCGCCGACGAGGCCGGCTGCTCCGACGACGAGCATGACGTCGCGCACGAGGGCGCCGGGGATCAGATCGGCGAGCACCAGCGGCCTCGGCCTCGGATGCTGCAGCGTGACGGCATCGGGCATCGGGGCAGGAACCTCCTCAGTGGACCGGCGTGCAGGAGCGTCGGCGTCGACGGCGACCGCTCACCATAGCAACGGGTCGTGTCGAAGCCCCCCTTCGCCGAGACGGCCGGGACGCCTCCGGCAACAGGGTCCGGCGGCAGGGCACGCGGCAGGGCACAATCTCGGTCGTGGTCGGTGCGACAGCCGCTGTCGAGGACACCTACGCCTACCTGCTCGGCCCCTGGACGCTCGAGCGCGTGATCCACGACCGTCGCAGCGGGATCAGCGGGTGTTTCGAGGGGACGGCCGAGGTGGCGCCGCTCGGGAGCTCGCCTGGCGCGGCCACGGCGGCCTGCCACGAGCAGGGGGTCATCACCTGGGGCGAGCACACCGGGCCGGCAGAGCGGCGCCTCGTCTACGTAGGCCAGGGCGACGGGAGCGTGGAGGTGCTGTTCGGGGACGGGCGGCGTGGCTTCGCGCTGGCGCTCGAGCACGGGCGCTGCGATGCACTGCACCTGTGCGGCACCGACCGCTACGAGATCACCGTGACCGCCGTGAGCGCCGACGAGCTCGAGGAGCGCTGGCGGGTCCGGGGGCCGGGGAAGGACTACGAGGCCCTCACCGTGCTCCGGCGCTCACGCTGAGCAGTCGGCACGCCCCCACCCGGTAACATTGCAGGACTCCGGGCTGTGGCGGACTTCCCGAACCTCCTTTCTCCCATGACCTCGCGCGCCGACCTTCGCAACCTCGCCATCGTGGCCCATGTCGACCACGGCAAGACGACGCTCGTAGACGCCATGCTCTGGCAGTCCGGCGTGTTCCGCGCGAACCAGGACGTGAACGAGCGCGTGATGGACTCGATGGACCTCGAGCGCGAGAAGGGCATCACGATCCTCGCCAAGAACACGGCGGTACGCCACGGGGGGATCAAGCTCAACATCGTCGACACGCCTGGGCACGCCGACTTCGGCGGTGAGGTGGAGCGGGCGCTCTCGATGGTCGACGGCGTGCTCCTGCTCGTGGACGCGAGCGAGGGGCCGTTGCCGCAGACGCGCTTCGTCTTGCGGAAGGCGCTCGAACGCAAGCTCCCGGTTGTCCTCGTCGTGAACAAGATCGACCGCACCGACGCACGCCCGAAGGAAGTCGTCGACGAGGTCTACGAGCTGTTCCTCGACCTCGACGCGACCGAGGACCAGATCGACTTCCCCATCCTCTACGCCAATGCCAAGACCGGGAGCACCTCGCTCGACCCGGGCGACGAGGGCACGGATCTCGAGCCGCTCTTCCGGGCGATCGCCGAGCACATCCCGCCGCCGTCCTTCGAGGAGGGTCATCCTCTCCAGGCGCTCGTGACGAACCTCGATGCCTCGCCCTATGTCGGCCGGCTCGCCATCTGCCGCGTCCTGAACGGCTCGGTACGAAAGGGCCAGCAGATCGCGTGGTGCCGGGCGGACGGCACGATCGAGCCTGCGAAGGTGTCCGAGCTGTACGTGTCCGAGGGGCTCGCGCGCGTCGACGCCGCAAAGGCGGGACCGGGCGAGATCGTCGCCATCGCCGGCATCGGCGAAGTGACGATCGGGGAGACGCTGGCCGACCGTGACGACCCGCGGCCGCTCCCGGTCATCCGGGTCGACGAGCCGAGCCTCGCCATGACGATCGGCATCAACACCTCGCCGCTCTCGGGCCGGGACGGGACCAAGCTGACGGCTCGCCTGCTCAAGGGCCGCCTCGACACCGAGCTCGTCGGGAACGTGTCCCTCCGCGTCAACGAGACGGACCGGCCCGACACCTGGGAGGTACAGGGGCGCGGGGAGCTCCAGCTGGCGGTTCTCGTGGAGACGTTCCGGCGGGAAGGTTTCGAGCTGACCGTCGGCAAGCCGCAGGTCGTCACCCGCGAGATCGGCGGCAGGCTGCACGAACCCGTCGAGCACGTGTCGATCGACGTCCCCGAGGACTTCATGGGCGTGGTCACCCAACTGCTGGCGCTCCGCAAGGGGCGGATGCAGCAGATGGTCAACCACGGCACGGGCTGGGTGCGCATGGACTACCGGGTGCCGAGCCGCGGCCTCATCGGCTTTCGCACCGAGTTCATGACCGAGACGCGCGGCACCGGCGTGCTGCACCATGTCTTCGACGGTCTCGAGCCGTGGTTCGGCGAGCTCCGCACCCGCCCCACCGGTTCGCTCGTGGCCGATCGCAGCGGCATGACGACGACCTACACGCTCCTCAACCTGCAGGAGCGGGGGAGCCTCTTCGTCGGCGCGGGCGTCGAGGTCTACGAAGGCATGATCGTCGGTGAGAACGCCCGCTCAGAGGACATGGACGTCAACCCGACGAAGGAGAAGAAGCTCACGAACATGCGCAGCTCGACCGCCGACGAGCTCGTGCGGTTGATCCCACCCCGGCAGTTGTCGCTCGAGCAGGCGCTCGAGTTCATCCGCGAGGACGAGTGCGTGGAGGTGACGCCGGCTCAGGTCCGGCTGCGCAAGGTGACGCTCGACCAGGCGACCCGTGCCCGGCGCGCCGCCCAGGCGAAACGGGAACGCCTCTCCGAACGAGCCTGACCCCCGCTCAGGCCTTGTGCGTGTAGGCGGCGAGCTTCGCCGCCACCCGCTCGGCAGTCCGGTCGTAGGAGAGGCCCCTGTCTGCCAGCACGGCATAGGCGACGGACTGGTCGTTGCCGAAGAGGGCCAGCAAGAGATGCTCGGTGCCGATGTAGTTGTGCCCGAGCTGGAGCGCCTCCTCGACCGCTTGGCGGAACGTCTGCATCGCCCGGGGCGTGAGCGGCGTCGCAAGCTCCGGCCCGAGCGGTTCCCCCTTCGGGATCTTCCCCGTGACCTGTTCGAGCACCTGACCGCGGTCCAGGCCCTCCTCCGCCAGCACCTGTGCCGAGATCGACGCCGGGTCCGCGAAGAGGGCGACCAGGAGGTGCTCGGTCCCGACGAACGGATGACCGAGCCCCTTCGCAGTCGTGGCGGCGTCCTCCAGCACGCGGCGGGCACGCGGCGTGAAGCGCTCGAACGCAGCCGGTTGGCTGCTCAGGGGACCGGTGAAGCGCTTGTGGGCCGCCTGGCGGCTCACGCCGAGGACGCTGCTGATCTCGGTCCACGAGTGCCCGCTCTGGCGGCACTGCTCGACGAAGTGCCCGAGCAGCTCGTCGGCAGTCTGCTCGATCTCGCTCGCGGTCCTGGCAGCGTGCTCGAGCTGGGCGAGCGGCTCGTCGCTCCCGGCATCGGAGCGGACGACGGCGATGAGGTCGGCAAGGCCAGGTCCTGGAGTCATGTGTCAACTCTAGGTTGACGCACGGGTGTTGTCAACCTAGAGTTGACGAACCTCCCGCACGGGCGGCGTCCGCGACCGCGATGCGCTGCTCCGCGGTCCGGTCGGCGATCGCTTCGAGCGTGTCGCCGGTCCTCGACGCCTCGTCGAACAGAGCCACGACCGTGTCGTAGATGCGTGCCACGTGTTCGTGTGCGGCCCCGGGGTCGTACTCACCGTCGCGCTCGTAGGCGATGTTGATGACGCCGCCGGCGTTGACGACGTAGTCCGGCACGTAGGCGATGCCACGCTCGCGGAGCACCGCGGCGAGCTCGGGCCGCGCCAGCTGGTTGTTGGCAGCACCGACGACGGCCTCGCATGCGAGCGCGGGAACGGTCTCGTCGTCGAGCGCACCGCCGAGGGCGCACGGGGCATAGATGTCACAGGCCGTCGCGTGGATCTCGCCCGGGTCGGACGCTGTGGCTCCCGTCGCGTCCACGACCCGGCGCACGGCGGACTGATCGACGTCGGCGACTACGAGCTTCGCCCCGTCGCCTGCTGCCAGGCCCGCCAGAGCGCCGCCCACCTTTCCGACTCCGTTGACGGCGATGCGCCGCCCGGCGAGCGAGTCCGAGCCCCAGAGGGACTTGGCCGCCGCCTGCATCGCACGGAACACGCCGAACGCCGTGACCGGGCTCGGGTCGCCGGAACCGCCCGCCTCGACCGAGCGACCGGTCACGAAACGGGTGTGCCGGCCGAGCTCGTCCATGTCCGCGATCGACGTTCCAACGTCCTCAGCCGTGTAGTACCTCCCGCCGAGACCGTTGAGAAACGCCCCGTAATCCCGCCACAACCCCGGCGACCGCAGCACGGACGGATCGCCGAGGATGACGGCCTTCCCGCCTCCCAGCTCGAGCCCGGCCATCGCCGCCTTGTAGCTCATCGCCCGCGAGAGCCGCAGCACATCGGCGAGGCCGTCCGCCACCGTCGGGTAAGGGCGGAAGCGGGTGCCTCCGAGCGCGGGACCGAGCGCCGTCGAGTGGATGGCGACGATCGCGCGCAGCCCCGAACCCCTTCGCCAGATGCCGGCGACCTCCTCGTGTTCGCCCCCGGTGTCGAGCGCATCGACTTCGCTGTCGCTCTGGCTCGCCTTCATGACCGGTGTCGCACCTCCTCGTGCGCCGGAGCCGACCGGCGTCAGCCCTCTGCCCCACGCAGTTGTAGCGCTTGCTCAGACCTCTCCCGGCACGCCCACGCCCCCCGCCTCGGGCGAGTCCCCGAGCAGGTAGCGAGGACCATGGCCGAGCAGGCGAGCCCGGTCGTCCGGGTTGTACAAGGCACACCGCCGGAGGGACAGGCACCCACATCCGATGCAGGAGTCCAGCTGGTCCCTCAGCGCTTCGAGCACGGCGATCTGCTCGTCGAGCCGCGGGCGCCATGCACGCGACAGGCGGGCCCAGTCGGCCTTGCTCGGCGTCCGGCCCCGCGGCAGCATCGAGAACGCCTCCCGGATGTCCTCGAGGCTGAGGCCGACGCGCTGCGCGACCTTCACGAACGCCACCCGCCTCAGCATGTCCCGGTGGTACCGCCGCTGACCGCCTGACGACCGCTCGGACTCGATCAGGCCCTCGCTCTCATAGAAACGCAGAGCTGAGGCCGCCACACCCGTGCGCTCCACCACCTCCCCGATCGGCAGCAGCGTGGAGGCGGTCACGGCGTCAACCCTAGGCCGCGGGGACTTCGACTTCAAGTTAACTTCAGTCCGTCGTCGACGGCGGGCGCGACGACGTGCTCGACGCGGACGCGATGGGGGCGCACGCTGAAGCGGTGCTCATAGTGTGCTGGGAGTTCGCTGGCAGCACCCCGTGCCGACGGACAGCCCCCTCGGGGACAAGTAGCCTTGGCCGGTACGCTTTGCTTCGGTGCCGCCGCGCGTGGCGCCCGACACCACCCAGAGGAGTCATCGGACATGGCGAGCAGCGGAAGCGGCAACCGCTCGGGCGGAAACCGCACCGGCAGCGGCAACAAGGGCGCGAGCGGCAACCGGAAGCCGTCCTCGGCGCGTTCTGGCGGTGGTGAAAGCGCGACGCGGGGCCAGACGGCCGCCGACCGTGCCCGTGAGCGCGTCCAGCAGCAGGGCGGCGGTTCGGGCACTCGCTCGTCCGGCAACCGTGGTCGCCCTCCCGCCCGTGGCGGAGGCCGCCGGACCCCGCAGCGCGGTGGCAGCTCGACGACACGCACGGCCGGCATCTTCGGCGGCACGCTCGTCGTGCTGGTGGCCGTGATCATCATCGTGTTCTCGTTGCTGAGCGGAAGCGGGGTGACGGGCCATGACCCGTACATCGCTCCGTTCCCCGCAAAGGCCGCCATCGTCAGCGCCGTCACGAACGTCCCCAATTCCGAGCTCGCTGCTGCCGGGAGCGGCTCGGGCGTCATCTCGCCGGTCGGCAAGAAAGGGACGACCTCGACGGTCGTCCTCGTCAACAGCCCTGAGACCCGCGGGGGAAAGATCGTCATCACGTACTTCGGCTCGGAGTACTGCCCGTACTGCGCAGCCACGCGCTGGCCGCTCACCATCGCCCTCAGCAAGTTCGGGACCTTCAGCGGCCTCGAGCAGACGGCGTCCTCACCCCTCGACGCCTATGCCAGCACCCACACGCTGACGTACGCCAAGGCCACCTACTCGAGCCGCTACATCGTGTTCTCCGCGACCGAGCAGCTGAGCAACCACTGCGTGCAGAGCTCCGTGGTCGCGAACCCCAGCCCGCCCCCGGCCTACGTCTGCCAGAACGGGAACTACTACGTCGTGAAGAACCCCTCGAAGGCTGTCAGCGCTCTCGTCACCAAGTACGACAGCGCGGCCTACGTCGGCGGCAACGCCTCCGGCATCCCGTTCATCGACTTCGGCGGGAGGTACCTCGAGTCGGGCGCCCTCTTCATCCCGAGCGTCCTCCAGAACGCGAGCTGGACCCAGATCGTGAACTCGTTCAAGGTCCCGAAGCAGGGCATCGGTCAGGCCGTCCTCGCGTCGGCGAACCGCTACATCGCGATGATCTGCGAGGCCACCCACAACAAGCCCCCGATCTGCAGCCAGGCGTTCGTGAAGTCGGCGGAGAAGGCGCTCTAGGCTCTGGGCACATGACACGCTGGCGTCCGATCGCGACGACGCTCGTCTCGCTCGCCGGGCTCGGGCTGGCGGCGTTCCTGACCTGGGCGCACTACTTCGACCAGGGCGCGATCAACAACACCTGCCCGCTCGGGTCCAAGGGCGCCGGCGGCTTCGTCAACTGCGGCGCTGTCACGACGAGCCCGGAGTCGATGGTCCTCGGCGTTCCCGTCGCGCTGTGGGGACTCCTCTTCTTCGTCGCCATGACCGTGATGTCCCTTCCTCGCGCCTGGCGCTCACCGTCGATGCGGCTCGCTCAGGCACGCCTGGCCCTGAACGTCGTCGGGATGGGTTTCGTGCTGTACCTCGTGAGCGTCGAGTTCCTCCAGCTCCACCACCTCTGCCTGTACTGCACCTTCGTCCACCTCCTGCAGTTCGCCCTGTTCATGCTCGTCCTCACCGGCTGGAACGACACGGGCTACGTCCAGTCGCACTCGAGCGACGCCGAGTACGACGAGCTCGAGGACGAGGAGTGGGAGGAGGAGCCGGAACCGGCTCGGGACATGTACTCCGCACCGGGAAACCGGCTGCCGCGCTCGCAGCGGTCGAAGGCCCGAGCGAGGGCTTAGCCCGGCTTAGCCCCAATACCGTTCAGTTATGGATCTAAGGCTGCCTGGATCGTGAACCGTGGAGGACCGGTGGGCTGTGGCCATGCCCGGTGCCGGGCGCGCTTGACGTGCCACTTCGCGTACTTGCGCTTCACGACTTTTGGGTTCGACCGCTGGC
>JAKCCH010000116.1 GCA_021838945.1 Actinomycetes bacterium | reverse complement strand
TGCCTGGCTCTACCGCCAAGCTGACCTGCGCCCCGCGATCGACGGCCTACGCCGGACCCCTAAGCGGCCTGCCGAGCGGACCAGGCCCACAGCCGAGCAGGCGACCTCAGAGTCCCTGCGCCAGCAGCTCGAAGCACTCCGCGCGCTCGAAGCCGAACTGCGGGCGGAGAACCATCGGCTGCGAGAGGCGCTCGCTCGAAGGCTCGGGGAGGAGCGGGTAAGCGGCCCTCGCTGAGCCCGAGCCACGTCAGTTACATGTATACGACGACAACACCGTTCTCCTACAACGGTTTTCCCTCTATAAGTGTAGATAAAGGTCGAGCACAGGCTGTTCGCCGCGATCAGCATGAACTGGCGGGGCAAACCCCTCACGAGCCACGAGGTGGTCGTGAACCTCATCGGCGCGACCACGACCCGCACAGGCCTGAAGGTGAGGGCTGAGCTTGACCAGCATACCTACCCCAAAAGGACAAAGGTGTCCGACAAGGAGGTGGACGCCATCAAGCCGCGCCTTGAGCCCCAAGAGTTCCACGGGGAATGGAACTAGTCGGTGAACCAGACCCTCAAGGCTCAGCTCGACCTCGAACGCCATGGTGGGCGCACGCGCGCCGGCGTGATCGCCCGAGTCTGGCAACGTATGCTCGCCCTCACGGCTGCCATCTGGCATAACCAGAACACCGGCCAGCCAGTTCGGCGCTCGCTTGTCGCCTACGACCACTGAGCCGACCCCTTGGAACTAAGCATCTAGTAGGGATGTTTTCTCAGGCAGGGGAGCTGGCCTCGGCGAGCCGTTGGATGGCGTCGGCACGGACCCCTTTGCAGCCTCTGCGCCCCGCTCCGACGCCTCAAGGGCAGCCCAGAGGCGCTCAAGCGGATCTGCCAGTGCTCCCAGAGCATCGAGGGCCTCGGCGTAGAGCGCCGGCACGCCCCTTGCTGCCGTCTGAGCGCCTGCCGGCCGGCCAGCCTCTCTCGGGAGGGGTGCGGATGGCTCGGCTGGCCGCCCAACGCCGCCCTGGGGCTTCGGGAGCCGAAAGGGCCTTGTGCCACCCGTGTCGCGTCGGCGGGGGCCTGGGAGCCGTTGAGCGGCCGCGGTGGGGCTTCTCGGTGGGTGCTCGGGCCGGTGCCTATCGTGTGCCGGGCCCGGACGCGTTCAAGGAACCGCGCCATGTCGCGCCGGGGCTCGGCCGCGATGAGGGCCGGCTCGGCTCGGGCTAGCTCGGGCAGGGCTGGCTCAGGTAGTTGGGCCTCTGCGCCAGCTCGGGCCGGATTGGGCAGGGCCGGCTCGCTCAAGGCCGGCCCGGCCTCCGGTCGCAACGACCCGAGGGCCGCTTCGAGCCGTCCGACGCGCTCGGTGGACCGAACGTGCCGTGGAGGGGCAAGCTCTTCCCGTCCAACTCGGCGAGGCTAGGCTCCGCTACCTCGCCTTCCTCAAGGACGTCGTGATATCCCCGACATCTGCAACGGAGCGGTGATGCCATCCCCGGTTCGTCCGCAGAACGATCGGCTTGCGGGATGCGCACTCATGAAGCCGACCGTGTGTCGTCTCGTCGCCTCCAGCAGGCCGAACGGTCGTCGTCATCGGCCGGTGGTCCCGTCGATAGCTTGGCGGATGAGATCTGCGTGCCCTTTGTGGCGCGCCCACTCCTCGACCAGGTGGATGTAGACGGAGGCGAGCGAAACCGGCTGGCCGCGCACGTCGACGCAGTGCTCGAGCGGTAGGGGCGCGACCGCCCCGTCGCAGGCGGCCCGCTCTGTTGACAGGTCGGTGAGGGCTTGTTCCGCGGTGGCCGGGTCGAGGTCGTCGAAGTCCTCGTCGGGGCCGGGAAGAGCGCGTCGGTGTCCTGGCCGGCGGCGCAGATTCGCAGCCAGGTCCGTTCCACTTTCGTCATGTGCCGCACCAGCCCCGACAGGGAAAGGGTGGAGGGCGGGGTCGATCGAAGCGCCAGTTGCTCGGCGGTCAGCCCGGCGCAGACACGTGGCAGGGGTCAGGACGTGGCAGGGGTCAGGCGGTGATGGTCGAGGTAGCCCTGCAGGATCAGCCGGATGTCACCGACATCCGGCGAAGGAGGATCGCCGGGCGGCTGGGGCACACGCCAAGTCATCGGGCAATGATCGCGCCCAGCGTGAGGCGCCGGGCGACAACCGTCCGATCACAGAGTCCAGCCGCCGCCGAGGTGCAGATCCATCCCTTGCCGGCACGCTTCGGAGCCCGCTGGGAACCGGTCCGCCCAGGTCTGCCCGGCGGGCACGGCTGGTGAGGCGTGGTAACGGGCAGCGACGAGGGTTTCGACGCCGGTCATGCGGCGCCGAGGTGGAAGCCGTCGAGGACTGCGGGGTCACCGCGTAGCGCCAGGCCCTGCTCCTGGGATTCGGTGAGGGTGAGCTCGCCGCTGAGGAACCGGAGGATCACCTGCGGCATCCCTTCGAGCGTGATGTCGGGGTTGTCGACGGTGCCCGCCCGGGTCGAGACGCCGTCTGCTCTGACCTCGATGACCGAGGGACCCAGCGGCGTGTGCAGCTGGACCGTCGCCGGGAGGCCGTCCGGGTCGTGGTCGCGCAGGAAAACCGACGCGGAGAAGGACACCCACCGGGCGCGGATCGCGTCGTCGGGTGTCGCGTCGCCGATGAGCGGCGTGCCCCAGCGGGCGAGCGCCACCACGACGGGTTCGGCGGCCCGACCCCGCTCGGTCAGGTGGAACAGCGTGGTGGCCACCGGCGGCGCCGCCGCCTCGCGCCAGACGAGCCCGCTCGCCTCAAGGCTCCGGAGCCGGTCCGACAGCAGGTTGGAGGCGATCCCGGGCAGGCCGTTGGCGAGGTCGGTGTAGCGGCACGGTCCCTGGATGAGCAGCTCTCGGAGGATGAGCAGCGTCCAGCGGTCGCCCAGGACGTCGAGCGCCTTGGCCACCGAGCAGAGCTGTCCGTAGGACTTCATGCTCCCAGCATAGCCGGCTACACTTGATAATCAATGACTAGTACTTGACATTCTCAATGAAGCGCGTCACTATTGCAACCATGCGATCCAAGCCAATGATCCTCGCCTCCTTGCTCGTCGCCGCCTTCTTGGTCAGCCTGGAGACGACCATGGTCAACGTGGCGCTTCCGGTGCTGGTCCGGGAGCTCCACACCTCGACCAGCCAGCTGCAGTGGGTGGTCGACGCCTACAACCTGGTCTTCGCTGCCCTGCTGCTCACCGCGGGGGGCCTGTCCGACCGGTTCGGGCGCAAGGGCATGCTGCTCGCCGGCCTCGCCATCTTCGGGACGGCCAGTGTCGTGGGCGGCTTGGCGACGGCCCCCGGGGCGCTCATCGCCGCCCGGATGGTGATGGGCCTGGGCGCGGCCATGACGTTCCCGGCGACGCTGTCGTTGCTCTCCAACGTGTTCACCGGCCGCGACGAGCGGGCGCTGGCCATCGGTCTGTGGGGGGCAGCGACCGGAGTGGCGATCGCTGTCGGTCCCATCGCCGGCGGCTTCCTGCTCGAGCACTACTCATGGGGGAGCATCTTCTTCGCCATGGGCCCGGTGGCCGCCATCGGCATCGGCCTGGTCGCTCTCAGCGTTCCGACCTCACGCGATCCCGACGCCCAGACGGTCGACGTCCCAGGCTTCTTGTTGTCCACGGGGTTCATGGCACTCCTCGTGTACACGATCATCGAGGCGCCGACCTACGGCTGGGGCGCCGGACGCACCATCGCCGGGCTCGCAGGCGGTCTCGTCCTCCTCGGCAGCTTCGTGCTGACCGAGTCCCGCACCGAGCACCCGATGCTCGACGTGCGGATCTTCTCCAACCTGCGATTCAGCGCGGCGAGCAGTTCGGTGACCATCGTGTTGTTCACCCTGTTCGGGTTCATCTTCCTCATCATCCAGTACATGCAGGTCATCCGAGGCTGGAGCCCGCTCTCCGCGGGGGTTCACATCCTCCCCGTGGCCATGGCGGTGGCGGTCGGCTCCGTGGTCGGCACGCCGCTAGCGGTCAAGGTCGGCACCAAGGTGATCGTCGCCACGGGCCTTGCGGCGATGACCGTCTTCTACATCTGGACCGCGCTCACCCTCACTCCCACCACCTCCTACGGGCTCATCGCGGCGCAGATGGTCGTGCTCGGACTGGGGATGGGACTCGCGCAATCCCCGGCCACGGACTCCATCATGGGCGCAGTGTCGCTCGGCAAGTCCGGGGTCGGCTCCGCCGTCAACGACTCGACCCGGCTGCTCGGAGGCACCCTCGGGGTCGCGGTCATCGGGAGCGTCTACGCATCGATCTACGGCTCACGGCTCGCCCGAAACCTGCCGCCGTTGCTGCCGACCCGGTACGCGGCGACCGCCCACCAGTCGGTAGGAGCCGCCCTGGCGATCGCGACCAGGGCCAGCGCGCTCGGGCACCCGGCGTTGGGTGCGGCCGTGCACCAGGCGGCCACCAACGCGTTCATCAACGGGCTCAACGCCGGCTGCTACGTGGCCGGAAGCGTGGCCGCGGTCGGCGTCCTACTCGCCGTGGTCTTCCTGCCATCGCAGCCACCGACAGCCGTGTTCGACGGCATGGCCACCGGCTCCGCCGAGCTTGGCGTCGCCGAGTTGGCCCGGGTCGTCTGACCCGCCCCGACGAAGCACGAACGACCGCCACGTCAGGCGACCATCCGGACACCCTGATCACCCGGGAGCTACATGACCTACGCCGAGAAGAACCTGATGACCACCATCGACCGCCTCGTGTTGGGAGGCTCGAACGAACGGATCACACCCGAAACGTTGCAGCCTCTCGACCAGTACCACGCCGGCGGCCCCCAGGCCGTAGAGCGGCTGCTCGACACCTTGGCCCTGTCGCCGCCGGACGCCGTCCTCGACGTCGGGTCGGGTCTCGGCGGCCCCGCCCGCCAAGTCGCCGCTACCTCCGGTTGCCAGGTGACAGGTGTGGACATCACCGAGGCCTATGTCGAGGCCGCCACCGAGCTCACCGATCGTTGCGGGCTGTCGGACCGCGTCCGGTTCCTCCACAGTGACATCGCCGACCTTATACCCGACCGGCCGTTCGACGCCGGGTTCACCATGCACGTCCAGATGAACATCGAGGCGAAGCGGGAGTGGTTCGCCGAGATCGCACGGCGGCTCGCCCCTGGAGCCCGCTTCGCCGTGTGGGAGGTCTGCCGCACCTCCGGCGCAGAGCTGTCCTGGCCGATGCCATGGTCGATGGACGGAAGCGACAGCCACCTGGCCACCCCTGACGCCCTGCCCGACGCCATCATCAGCGCGGGCTTCGAGCTCGTCGAATGGGTCGACGAGACGGCCTGGGCCATCTCATGGTTCGACACCATCTTCACCGACCGCCTACGCCCCGGACCGAACCTGGCGATGCTCATCGAGGACGGGCCCACCCGCATACTCAACTTCGCCGGAGCGCTTGCCGGCGGCACCCTCGGAGTGCACCGCGGCGCGTTCGTCCGGTCCACCGGTTGATGCACTCTTGGCACGTCGAGAGCCTCGCCGACCCCCGGCACCGGGTGGCAACCCTGGCGATCGCCGAGCTGGGCAAGCGGCCGGGAGACACGCCGATGGGGTCTCGGGCCGCGACGCCCTCGCCGCGCTCACCCGCACGTTCCGCGACTACGCCGCCGCCCAACCCCGGCCGCTACACCGCGACGCTCGGCGCCCGCTTCGCCGAGGCCGACTACCCGCAACTCGCCGCGTCCACCTGGGTGGTCGAGACGATCACCGCCGTCCTCGCCGGCTACGGGATCTTCGAACCCGAGACGTCCACGCGGTCCGGCCCGTCCGCTGCTGCCTGCACGGCTACGCGATGCTGCAAGCCACCAACGCCTTGCAGTGGAGCGGCGACACCGGCGAGAGCCTCGAGGAGCGGCTGGGTGCACCTGATGCCGCCGAAGCGGTCCTCGAACGAGCGGTCGAGCTCGATCGCTACGCCGAGGAGCCCTACCGACGTCTCCTGTCCCTCCACGGGCGGAGGCGACGGCCCGAGGCCGTCGCCTCGACGTTCCGGCTGCTGCAACGCCGGCTCGAGGAGATCGACGTCGATCCCGAGCCGGCCACGCTTCGCCTCCACCGTTCGCTCACCGCAACTGACACCACACCGACGAATGGTCCCCGACCGAGGCGCTGTCGTCGTGACCGAGGTCGGTGTCGCGAGCGTCTTCGGCACTCGCCGCCAGTGCCTTGCCGCCGGCCACCGCCTCGTCGGTGCTCATCGGTCAGACCAGGAGGTCGGCCACGAGCCGAAGCCGTCTCGGACAAGCAGACCTCCCTCTGATAGCATTGCTAGCAGAGGGGAGGTGGACGTTGTGGCCGCGGTGAGTATCAGGAACTTGGACGATGGCGTCAGGGAGCGGTTGCGCATTCGGGCTGCCGCCCACGGTCGATCGATGGAGGCAGAGATCCGCGAGATCCTCGTGGAGGCAGTCAGCGAGCCGGACGAGTCGAACGGCCTGTTCATCACCCTCCTGGACCGCTTCGGTAGCGTCGGCGGTGTCGAGCTCGACCTGCCGGCGCGCACCACGCCGGTGCGATCGGCCGATCTGTCGGCATGATCGTCGTCGACACCAACGTTGTCTCCGAGTTGATGAAGCCGTCGCCGTCTGCCGCGGTGAAGGACTGGGTGCTGGCCCGACCCGGTCGCGAGCTGTTCACCACGTCGATCACGCTCGCCGAGATCCTCTACGGCATCGAAAGGCTTCCGAGCGGGAGACGCAAGGAACTTCTGCGCACCACGGCACAAGACGTGTTCGACGCGTTCGGCGACCAGGTGCTCCCCTTCGACCGAAGAGCCGCCGTGCACTACTCGTCGGTCGTCGACACCCGGGATCGTCTCGGCCTTCCGATCGGTGGTTTCGACGCACAGATCGCTTCCATCTGTCGAACCCACAATGCGGGGCTTGCGACGCGCAACGCCAGGGACTTCGAGCACACCGGTGTCGACGTTGTCGATCCGTGGCAACCCTGACCTTCGGGCGGTCGGGCAACTCGAGCGCGGCCTCCAGGAGCGTTGCAGGGGAGTCCCACAGATGGGCTTCCTGTTCCCGCTGATGGATGAGTGTTGCTCGAGATGCCAATTCCGCTTTCAGCCTGGATCCACCGCCGAAGTACCGGTGAGCAGCTGACCGTCGGTCGACACCACTTGGCGCGTGGTGCTGCGGTGCTGGACGTGGGGCCAGCTGCGTCGGGACGCGTTCGACCAGGCGTCGGTCCCACGACCGGTCGGCTCGAGCTGGGGGCGGCTGGGCCGAGGCGGGCCGCTCCGAACGACGATGCTCAGGTGACGAGCGGGAGTGACCGCAGGCGTTCGAAGCAGGCGAGCCATGACGCTGCCCACGGCCAGCGGGCCGGCAGGTGCAGCGTGCGCCGGCGTCCGCTCGTCGTGAGGCGACCCGGAAGCGACAGCAGC
>JAKCCH010000016.1 GCA_021838945.1 Actinomycetes bacterium | reverse complement strand
GCACCGAGCCGGCTCGCCACCGTCGTGACGGGAGCGGCATCGGCGAACTGAGAGAGCAGGCGGCGGCTCGTGCCGCACCTGTCGTCAACGGCCCCGGTGTGCTCTGTGCACCGGGGCCGTTCTCTGTTCTGTGCCGGCTCCCGGCGGGGTGACCGGCACGCCGGGCCGGCGAGGACTAGATCCGAGCGGGGCGACACCTCGACGTTCTCGGCGCGCTGCGCTACACCGTTCTCTCAAGTCGAGAGCTTTGATGCCGATACAGTCTCCAGTAGTACTGTCGTATCCGGGGACTGGTGTCGTGACCCAGCCTCCGCACATTCACATGTCCATATTCATCTGCGTGATTGCGAGGGCACGCTATGAGAATTTGCTCGACGACGCGCCGCGTCCGAGTCCTTCGAACGGACGTCGGCGGCGGGGCTGCGAACTGTTCAGACGAGGGCTTCACGCTCATCGAGCTCCTGGTGGTGCTGCTGATCATCGGGATCTTGCTGGCGATCGCGATTCCGACGTACTTGTCGGTGACCGACACCGCCGACACAACCGCGGCGCAGGCCAACCTGCAGACGGCGTTCACTGCAGCTGACATCTATTACACCGAGGCGAAGCAGACATATGTCGGGATCGATGGCGGAGGGTCGGGATCCGCCTCGACGATCACGCAGATCGACGCCGGACTCCACTACGTCGCCGGGACCAAGCCCTCGACCGGGCCGAACGTGATCTCTCTCAGGGTGTCCCAGACTACGAACGGCGCCGGTGAAGCGATCGGGCTCTTCGCCTACTCGCCCGGCTCGCACGATTGCTGGGGGATCATCGACTTCAAGGCGACGCCGTCGGGGAGCTACGCGTCTGCCTTCGCTATTTCGCAGGCGGGGACGTACTACTTCCTCGGCCAAGAGGGAACAGCGACGCCTTCGACCTGCATCGCCACGAACCCGGCCGACAGCAAGAACAACTGGAAGATCTCGAGGGACGCATTTCCAAAGCCGTGATCCAACCCACAGCCCGCCGCTCGGCAGACTCGCCTACGTTGGCAGCATGGCAGACCCGGTTCGTGTGATGCTCGAGACCGGCAAGAAGAAGCGGGTGGTGGCCTGTGCCTTCGACTGGCCGGGATGGGACCGCAGCGTCAGGTTCGGCCACGACGTGCTCACTCTCCTCGATGCCTATCGGCCCCGCTATGCGAGGGTCGCCGAGATGGCCGGTCTCGGTGCTGAGTTCGGTGTGACGGGTGACCTCGAGGTGGTCGAGGAGGTCGAGGGGATCGGGATGACCGACTATTACGGCGTGTCAGGTCGTGCGGCCGCAGCTGAGCACGAGCCGATGTCCGACACCGAGTGCGAGCGGAAGATCGCCCTGCTCCAGGCATGCTGGCGCACCTTCGACGTCATGGCTGCCAGCGTCTCGAGCGAGCTGCGCAGGGGTCCTCGCGGCGGCGGCTGGGAGAAAGAGCGGATCATCTCCCACGTGAACGGAGCCGAGATCGACGAGTTCGCACCCAAGGTCGGGGTCACGGTGCCGCTCGACACGAGGGACGACCCCGACGCGCTTCGTGCCTACCGGGACGCTGTCGTCGACGGGATCCGCCGGCACCACGCCCGCGGCGAGCCCGCACGCTCCTGGGCGCTCCCGTTCCTCATCCGACGCTGCGCCTGGCACATGCTCGACCACGCCTGGGAGCTCGAGGATCGGGATTTGACGAGGTCACCGGCCTGAGACGGCGGCGTTCATGGAAGATGGTGCGAGAGGCGCTGCGATGGTCTGTGCCGTGATCGTCATCCGGTAGGCGTGGTCGTCGTGCTCGTCGACGTCGGGATCGAAGTGCTCGTCGACGTCGTCGTGCTGGTCGTGCTCGTCGACGTCGTCGTGCTGGTCGAGCTGGACGTCGTCGTGCTGGTCGAGCTCGTCGTGCTGGAGCTCGGTGTCGAGGTCGTCGAAGGGTTGTGGCTGTTGTTCGGACCCTGCGCCGGACCAGGCCCCGGTTGTGACTGCGTATGCGCCTCGGGCACGACGAGCGGGTTGCTCGGCCGGCCCGGGTTGGCGGCGCCGAAGGCGAGCACGAGCATGAAGATGAGACCGGCAGCGCCACTCGCGAGAAGCGAGCCGACTCCGACTCGGCGAGCCACGAGCGCGAGCCGTTCCCGGCGCTCCTCGGTTGCACGGCGGCGTTCGAGCTCCGGGGTCAGGTGCGCCCTCTGGTTCAGCCAGGACATCGCCGGCGAGGTCAGATAGACCGAGCCCTGCCAGAACACGAGCGCGATCACAAGTGGGCTGGCCGTGCCGATCGCGAGCAGTGCGCACGCCAGTCCGGCCATTACGAGGGCGATGATGGTCTCGGCGCGAGCGGCGAGCAAGGCAGTGCCGAGCCGCCTGACGTGACCGGACTTCGGCGTCCGGAGGAACGTGCCCTCATCCCGTAGGAGGCCTTCCATGCAGGCACGTGCGACCGTGAAGGAAAGCGACAGCCAGTTCAAGAAGGCGAGCACGGCACGGCGGTAGCTGAGGCGATTGCGCCGCCGCAGCGCCCACAGCGCACGGAGGAGCCCTGTTGCCAGCAGAGTTGCCGGGAGCAGGACAGTCGGGCCGACGAAAGGTCGGACCGGAACGTGCTTGCCGGCGATGAGCAGGCTCGCGACGACGAGCAGCACGAGCGTGAAGCCCATGTACACGAGATCGTTCAGCCACTGGACCCCGCCGATCAGGTAGTCGAGTCGCTGAGCGGTCGTGAGGTGGTTGTCCGGAGACCGGTCCCACGGCATGAGCGAGCGCCAGTGGCGCCGGAGGATCTGCATGCCTCCGAAACACCAGCGATACCTCTGGCTCTTCAGCGACGCGAACGTGAGTGGCATGACGCCACGTCCATAGCTCCTCGCGATGAACAGGCAGGAATACCCGGCTCGGAGCATCCGCAGCGATGTGTCGGCGTCCTCGGTGATGACCCATTCGTCCCAGCCGCCGAGCTCCTCGAGCACGCGGCGCCGGAGCACGCCCATCGTCCCGGCGAAGATGATCGAGTTGCGTTCGTTGCGCGAGGGCATGGCCATCGAGAAGAAGTACCGATAAGCGTCGTAGCAGGCCCGGAAGTACGGGCTGTCTTCGTAGTCCCGGTAGTCCTGCGGCGTCTGGAGGAAGGCAAGGTTCGGGTCAGCGAAGTACCCGACGACGTCGTGGAGATAGCTCGGGTCGACGAGATAGTCCGAGTCGATGACGCCAACCAGCTCGGCCTGCGGGTCGGTGTACGACCGGAGCGCGAGGTTGAGTGCTCCGGACTTGAAGCCTGCGAGGTTGTCCACGTGGAAGAAGCGCACGCGCGGCCGGTCTCGGCAGTAGTCCTCGACGGGACGCCAGGTCGCTTCGTCCTTCGTGTTGTTGTCGATGACGACGACCTCGAAGTTCGGGTACTCGATCGCCTCGGCGGCCTTGATCGTCTCGATCAGCATGTCGGGTGGCTCGTTGTAGGAGGGGATCTGCAGCGACACGAACGGTTGGTAGGCCCCATCTGCGGTCGGGAAGTGACGCGAGTGCCGCACTCGGCAGATGACGTCGCAGGTCTCGAAGGCGAACGAGGCTGAGAGCGAGAGTGCTGAGAGCTCGAGGACGAACAGCAAGGCTGAAGCCACCGAGGCGATGAACGACAGGCCGTCCGCCACGGTCACCATGGCAGCGAACGCCAGGTATGCAAGGGCGGCGGCGACATAGCTGGCGAAGAAGACCTGGCCGACAGGGTTCCAGACGCCGCGTACCACGATGACGGCACTCGTGACCAGGAACACGAACACCTCCGCCCCGATGACGGGACCGGGCGCGAGGTTCCAGGCCAAGGCGGCGAGCCATCCGGCGAGGTAGATGAGGCCTGCCACGAGCGGGAAGGCCACGATGCGGGACGCGAACCGGATCCGGTCGCCGAGGGTCAGCAACAGCAGGGTCGCGAGGCCCAGTTCGACCACGCAAACCATGAAGAAGGCAAACAGCACGAATTCGACCTCGAGATGACTCGGCCGGACTGCGTCTCCGGGGACGCCAGCATGCCCACGAGCGACTTCTCCTACCCGGAGCGACTTCTCCTACCCGAAACCCGGCTCCCTCAAGCGCTCGGACGTCGCCTCAATTGCCATGCAGGGGCCTCCACACGATGGGCCGAAAGACCCTATTGACCGAGCTCTCGCTCGTTCATGATGCGCGTGAGGCATCGCCGAACGGAGGCAGGAGGGACACTCATGGCCGTGTTCGTGATCGTCATCGTGTTGGTCGCAGTGGGAATCCTCGCGCCCTTGCTGTTGCCCGGTCTCGTGGTCGTCCTCGCTGCTCTCGGCATCGCGACGCTCGTCCGGCACCGCCACGCACGGCACGCCGTCCACCCACACTGAGCGCCGGCCGCCATTTTGGCGCAGCCGCCGAAGCGCGTCGCTCGTACCATGAGGCCGTGAACACGCGAGACCTCGTTGCCGATGCCGGGCTCAAGACGATGAACCTCACCCACCAGGTGATCCTGCGCCTGACAGGTGGCAGGGTCCTCTCGAGCGCGTTCGGCATGCCGGCCGTGATGCTCGAGACGACAGGGCGGAAGTCGGGACTGGCGAGACGGACGATGCTGACCGCTCCCGTGGTCGACGGCGACCGCGTGGTGCTGGTCGCATCGAAGGGCGGAGACCACCGCGATCCCGACTGGTACCAGAACCTCGTGGCAGACCCGAACGTCACCGTCACGATCCGTGGCCACGCCCGTCACATGCGTGCGCGGGTTGCCTCGTCAGCGGAGAAAGCCGAGCTGTGGCCGAGGATCGTCGGCGCCTATCGCGGCTATGCCGGCTACCAGAGAAGGACGACGCGGGACATCCCCGTCGTGATCTGCGAACCATCGGACTGAAGGGCGCGTCACCCTCTCGGAAAAGACTCGCTCTCTCCTCTCAGCACGTCGTCCATCCGGTCCGCTATCTCGTCGGCATCATCGAGGGAGAGGACGAGCGGCGGCCGCACCTTGAGGGTCGCTCCGAACGGTCCGGTCGCGCCGACGAGAACGCCCCGCCGCCTGAGACCGTCCACGATCCGGGCGGCCGCGAGGGGATCGGGGCCTGAGGCCGTGTCGACCACGTCGATCCCGAAAAGGAGACCCCAGCCCCTGATGGCGCCGACGACCGGATAGGACGTGGCCAGTGCGTCGAACCGGGTCCGCAGGTGAGCTCCCACCTTTGCGGCGTTCTCGACGAGGCCCTCCTCCTCGACGACGTGGAGCACGGCAAGTGCCGTCGAGCATGCGAGCGTGTTGCCACCGAAGGTGCTGAAGTAGCCGGTCGCCTCCATGAAGGGGTCGACGAGCTCCGAGCGCCCGACGAGGGCAGCGACCGGGAATCCGTTCCCCATGGGCTTGCCGAGCGTGACGAAGTCCGGTGAGCTCCCCGACGGAGCAAAGCTCCACAGCGCCTCGCCGCATCGCCCGAACCCCGCCTGCACCTCGTCGGCCACGACGAGACCCCCGGCCCTCCGGACTGCGGAGGAGCTCTCGACGATGAAGCGGTGGGCGGGTCCGCGCACGCCGTCGCTCGTGAAGGCGGAGTCGACGAAGAGCGCCGCCGGCAGGCGGTCGCGCGCGGCGAGATCGGCAATTGCGCCTTCGATGTCCTCTGCAGCGCCCCGGCGCTCTCCTCCATTGGGTGGGGTGACGAGCGCGACCCGGTCAGGTCGGTAGTCCGGCGGCCAGCCTTCGGGAGAGAGCTCTGTGGTCGCTTCGGTCACGCCGTGATACGCGTACGACGTCACGATCGCGCCGTCGTTGCCCGTTGCATGCATCGCGATCCGCCACGCGACGTCGTTGGCTTCGCTGCCGGAGTTCACGAAGAGGACGCGGTCGAGCCCCGGCGGCATCGTGGCGATCAGCTGCTCGGCGAGCTCGACGCTTGCCTCATGGAGATATCGCGTGTTGGTGACGAGACGTGCCGCCTGAGCCGAGATGGCAGCGGCGACTTCCGAATGGCAGTGACCGACGACAGGGACGTTGTTGTAGGCGTCGAGGTAGCGCTGCCCGCGGGAGTCGAACAGGTGCACGCCCTCGCCCCTCACGAGGTGCACCGGCTCGTCGTAGCTGAGCTCGAGCGGACCCATGACGCGACGCCGTGAGGCGAGCAACGCGTCGTCGTCCCGCTCGGCGTAGGGGAGCCGGGGGACAGTTGCAGGCACGAAGACGGCCGAGGCTGCTCGGCGCAGGCGCCGAGCGAAGGCATCGGGCCCGGCGCGGTCGATCATGTCCAGGAACTCGAGCGCGCCGGGGAATTCGGTCGGCGCCGGATGGTCCGGACCGCGCGAGCCGGCGAGCACGACGCCGGTGGCACAGCGAGCAGCCACGAGATCTGCGAGGAGAGCTGCCTCGACGTCCTCGAACGGGGTCAGCTCGACGTGGCCGGCGATCATCTCCTCGGCCATCTCGAGCGTGTCCGGGCGGCCGTCGAGGACGTCCGCGATCGCTACGGCGAGGTCACAGACGAGCGCCGTGTGTGTCATGTCTCCGAAGTCGGTGATGCCGGCGACGGCTCCCGACTCGTCTACGAGCACGTTCTCGCGGCTGAGGTCGTTGTGGATCACCTGCGCTCTCAGCGAGGGGAACACCGGCGCGACGTGGCGATCGAAGCGGTCCAGCACGTCGGTCACGCGCGCCCGAACGTCGTCGGCGAGAACGCCGAGATGGTCCCGGAGGCGCGGTGTGAGCGCCAGATCCCACTGGATGGGGTAACGGGCTGCGGGGTGAAAGTAGCCGCGGAGCGCCCTGCCGAGCCGAGCGACGCAGCGTCCCCATGCACGGAGCTGAGCTGCCGCCAGCTCCTCCCGGCCAGCGTGGTGGCCCTCGAGGAACTCGAACAGCTGCACGAGTGACACTCGACCGTCTCCGGCCGTGACCGGCGCCGTCACCGCACCGTCGACAGTGCGGACGACGGTGCTCAGCGCCAGCAGCGGGTCGACCAGCCTGACGTGGTCGATCGCTCCCGCGCGCATCTCCACGACTGCGAGATCGTCGGCCGGGTTGTGGATCTTGAGCACGTAGGTGCGCCCATCCGTGCCGTCGACCCGGAAGTTCCGGTCGCGCTCGCCGTGGAGAGGCCGGAGCTCGCCGGCGAGGCCGTACAGCTCGGCGAGCACGCCGGCCACCGTCGGCGGATCGAACTCCGGATGCGGTTCGCTCAAAGGATCCGTCACGCTTCAGCTCTTCCTCCTGGTCGCCCTTGCCGGCTTGCACGATAATGACCCATGGACGTTCGCATCGAAGCCGATCCGGAGCGCTACGAGCAAGCAGTTCGAGGCTTCCTCCGGCGCGACCCCTTCAGCACCAATGTCCTCTCCGTCGAGCTCGCGGGAGTCCTGGCCGGCACCCGGCCGCTCGCGGAGGGATCGATGTGGATCTCCGCGCACGATGCAGACGGAGGCGTGATCGGTGCTGCGATGCGGACGCCGCCGTTCAACCTCTTCCTCCCGAAGATGCCGGATGCCGTCATCGGTGCAATCGCTGGCAAGCTCGCGGAGGCAGGAGCAGCGTTACCGGGGGTGACGGGGGAGCAGGAGACAGCGGAAAGCTTCTGCCGGAGGTGGTCGGAGCTCACGGGAGTGGGCGCCGAGGTGCTCGTGCGGATGCGGCTGTACGTGCTCGGCACGCTCCGGCCGCCGGGCGGCGTGAGCGGGGCTGCAACGCGGGCTTCGAGTGAAGACGTGGACTCGGTGGCCTCCTGGTTCGAGGCCTTCCACGAGGAGGCCCAGGCCGAGTCGCCGAGGACCGACGCGCGGGCGCACGCCGCCCGGCGCGTCGCGAACGGCGAGATCTGGTTGTGGGAGGACGGCGGCCAGCCCGTCGCGATGGCTGCTGCCAGTCTCCCGGCCGTGGGCATCTCGAGGATCGGTCCGGTGTACACGCCGCCGGACCGGCGGCGCCGCGGCTACGGAGCTGCCGTCACAGCTGCGGCGAGCGACGCCGCCCGAGCTGACGGCGCCGAGGACGTGATCCTCTACACCGACCTCGCGAACCCGGTGTCGAACTCCATCTACCAGACGATCGGGTACAAGCCCCACCATGACTCGCTCGAGCTGCGTTTCGTGGCCGATCGCGAAGGTGACACCATCGGTACATGACGACCCGTGAGCACGGCGCGTTCCCGCTCGACTGGCACCCGGAACCGGACCTCATCGACCTCCGCCGCGATGATGCCCGCGAGGCGCTCTCCGAGCTGGGGGAGCGAGCCTGGGACCTGGCGCTCGAGTACGTCTACGAGGAAGCGATGCGGCGCCCGGTCGGACCGCAGGACTACTCGGAACTGCGCCGGACCTTCTTCGGGCCGGCCGGGGGCCCGGCTCCCGCACCTCGCTCGCCCTCTCCGTCCCCTGACGTGCTCGACGAGGTCCGCCGGCGCTTGCTACCGCACCTGTACAACTCGCAGCACCCGAGGTCCTTCAGCTACTTCACCCCTCCGCCGCTCGCGCTCTCGATCGTGGGGGAGATGCTCGGCCAGTGGTTCCATCAGGGTGTGGACGTGTTCCACGGCGGTCCGGTGGCGGCGCTCGTCGAAGAGGAGGTGGTGATGTGGCTGCGCGACCTCATCTCCTACGACGCCTCGGGCTGGGGCGTGCTCACCTCCGGAGGGGTGATGGCGAACATCATGGCGCTCACCGTCGTGCGGGATCGGCATCTGGCATCGTTGCTCGGCAGCGGCCCCCCGCGTGGGTCTGCGCTCGAGCGGGCGCGGATCTACGTCTCGGACCAGGCCCACTTCTCGATCGGGAGGGGACTCGACATCCTCGGCTTCCCCGAGAGCGCTCTGTCGGTGGTGGGAAGCGACGAGCGTTTCGCCCTGCAGGCGACGCCGGTCGCCGCACGCATCGAGCGTGACCTGGCCGAGGGGCTCGTGCCGCTCTGCATCGCCGCGGTGAGCGGTTCGACCAACACCGGCTCGATCGACGACGTCGAGGGGCTCGCGCAGCTCGCTCGCGAGCACGGCCTGTGGCTGCACGTCGACGCCGCATACGGCGGCGCGGCTCGCCTCTCAGCTCGTGACGGCGGTCGTGTCCCCGGCCTCGAGCTCGCCGACTCGGTCACGATCGACCCTCACAAGTGGTTCTACCAGGGCTACGACATCGGCGCGCTCATCGTGAGGCGGCGCGCAGACCTGCACGCGACGTTCCGTCGGTCGCCGGAGTACTACCGCTCGTCCATCCCGGAGACCCAGCCGCTCAATTGGCTCGAGTACTCGATCGAGGGGACGCGGCGCTTCCGCGCCCTCAAGCTGTGGCTGTCGTGGAAGCACCTCGGGACGGAGGGTCTCGGGCGCCTCGTCGAGACGAACAATGACGTCGCAGCAGAGCTCGCGCGCCAGATCGCCCAGTCCGGGGACTTCGAGGCCGCCGTCGACGTGCCCGACCTGTCGATCGTGTGCTTCCGGCACCTCGCCGACGGATGGGATGCGAGCGAGAGCGCTGAGCGAGCCCTCGACGAGCACCAGGACCGGCTGCAAAGAGCGCTCGAGGTCTCCGGCGAGGGATGGGTGTCGACGACGAGGCTGCGCGGGCGGACGTGGCTTCGAGCAGGGGTCATGAACCACATGAGCTCGTCCGAGGACACGGCCGGCCTCTTGGAGAGCCTGCGGCGTCTCGCGCAAGGGCTCTGATCCTCAGGTTCGCCCGCCGTCGTGCCGGGCGAGCTCCCGGAGCCGACCGAGGGTCCCGCGCGCCCGGGATCGCACCGCCTCCTCGACCACCGGCGCGAGGAGTGCGGCGCCGAGGCCTTCCGGGCGTTCGTAGGTGACAGTCATCCGGACCGCCGTCAGCTCCTCGACCTCGCGAAACTCGAACGTGATGGACCGATCGTCGCCATGAGAGGAACGCCAGCGGACGAGGCGGTCGCTCACAAGCTCCTCGATCTCGATCTCGGCGTTCACCGACTTCGGACCGAGCCGGAGGACGGCATGAAAGCGCGCTCCGATGCCGCGCGTCCGGGCACCGAGCGGTGTCAGCTCCTCGAGGTCCTCGATGACACGCATCGCGTTCTCGTGTTCGGAGACGAGGACGAACAGCTCGTGCGCCCCAGCGTCGATCCGGGTCGATACCCTGACGGTGTTCAACGTCCCCATCGGCGTGCAGTATGACGTGGCGTGAGGCTGCGGTCATTCGGGGTAGATCTCTGCTGCACTCGTCATCGATGCTGAATGGGCAGACGCCGGTGGACGGGTCGACGGCAGACGACGGAAGACCGGGGCTGGAGGCAGCAGTTCGATGAGCAGGGACGAGGTCGGCGGAGCGGGGGAGGCGGGGGACGCGGCGGAGGACCGCGAGGGTTTCTCGGCGTACTGGGTGGAGCTCGACGCCGCCGCAGTGCTCAAGATCCAAGGAGACTTGGACCTGAGCGCCAGCTCAGCGCTTCGCGCCTGCCTGCTGGACGAGGTCGGCCTCGACGGCCCGCCCATCGTCCTCGACCTGAGCGACGTGCCGTTCGTGGACTCGACCTGCCTCGGCGTCCTGATCGGGGCGTTGCGGCGGGCTCAGGAGAACCGCGGAGGCCTCCGCCTCGCCGCCGCGCAACCGAGGGTCCGGAGGGCCTTCGAGATCGCAGCCCTCGACGACATCTTCCCGATGTTCGACTCTGTCGAGGAAGCCTCGGGGGCTACCGTTCCGGGTCAATGACGGACTTGCCCGTAACAGACGCTCCAGAGCCTGGCGACATCGCCGATCGAGAGCCTGCTCTGGTCGTGGCGCTCGACCCCGCAGCTGCTGCAGAGGCGACAGCTCCGCAAGCGGCGCCCCGCCGTGTTCTCGTCATCGTGGCGCACCCCGACGATCTCGACTTCGGCGCCGCCGGGACGATAGCGACCTGGACTGCGGCCGGATCCGAGGTCGTCTACTGCATCGTGACCGACGGAGCCGCCGGATCGGCAGAAGAGGACGTGGACTTGTCGACCCTCCCGGCACGCCGGGAGGACGAGCAACGAGAGGCGGCCCGGGTCGTCGGCGTGGAGCAGGTGATCTTCCTCGGATATCCCGACGGCGGGCTCGAGCCGACTCAGGAGGTGCGCCGAGACCTGAGCCGGGTCATCCGGCAGGTCCGGCCCGACCGCGTCCTCGGACAGTCTCCCGAGCGCAACTACGAGCGCATCCGTGCCAGCCATCCCGACCACCTCGCGGCCGGCGAGGCGATGCTGCGCGCCGTCTATCCGGACGCGCGCAACCGGTTCGCACATCCGGAGCTGCTCGAGGGCGAGGGGCTGCAGCCCTTCGAAGTGCCGGAGGTATGGCTGATGGCCTCGCCCGCCCCTGATCAGATAATCGACATCACCGGCGCCTTCGACAAGAAGGTCGCGGCGCTCGCGTGCCACAAGAGCCAGATCAACGACATCGACAGGCTCGCGACGTTCGTACGTGGCTGGGCATCGGCGACTGCCGTCCGCTTCGGTCTCGGAGCGGACCGGCTGGCCGAGGCGTTCCAGATCGTCGACACTCGCTGAGCTAGTGTGTGGCGAGGGCCACGACGGCCCGCTCGCCGAGCGGAAGGAGGTCGTCCTCGGATGAATGTGATCACCCGGATCCGAATCCACACGACCGCGCGCTCGGTGCCTTCGGCTTGCTGATCTTTGATCCGCTGAGCCACCTCGAGTGGTGACCGCCGCCTGGTACTGCACCTGCAGGCCGCGGCAGGAGGGCCGGCTCGAGGCGGAGCGGCTCGACAGCTATCGGAGGCTCCGGCGCGAGCAGGCGCGCCTCACAGCTCGTGACGATCCACGGCTCCGCGCGCAGCGGTCGGCCGAGCTCCGCCGGTTCTACCGGATGATCAAACAGCAACCTCACCACTGAGCGGCGAGACCTCGGGTGAGGAGACGCCCTCAGACCGAGTCGGCGTCTTCGTCCGCGGTGAGGCGATCGACGATCTTCCGCAGTGCCTCGGGTGCCTGAGCTCCCGCCAGGCCGTACTTCATCTGGAAGAGGAAGAACGGCACGCCGGTGACGCCGATATCGAGCGCCGCCCGCTCGTCGCGCCGCACGTGCTCGGCGTACGCGTCCGACTGGAGGACGTGACGGATCTCGACGGCGTCGAGCCCGGCCGCTGCCCCGACCGATTCGAGCTCGTGCGGATCAGAGATGAGTCGACCGTCGGTGAAGTAGGCGCGGAACAGCGCCTCGTACACCTCGTCCTGAGCCTCGCGGTCCCGTGCGAGGTGGAGCAACCGATGTGCGTCGAACGTGTTCGCCCGGCGCGTCCGGTCGAGGTGGTACTCGAGGCCGACCTCCGCTGCGAGGTCGGTGAGCCGGCGCTGCCCGGCGAGCGCCTGCTCCTCGGAGATTCCGTACTTCTTCGCCACGATCTCGCTCATCGACCGGTCGTCGTGCGGTGGCGCCGTCGGGTCGAGCTCGTAGCTGTGCCAGAAGACCTGGACGTCTCCGGCTCGGGGGTGATCGGCGAGGGCGCCCTGTAGCCGCCGCTTGCCGAGGTAGCACCACGGGCAGATCACGTCGGACCAAACGTCGATTCGCACGAGCAGTGCAACGCACCTCGGGCCTCCGGCAATCCCGTCACCGCTGCTCGCCCGCTGCCGGCTCCGCCCGAGCCGGCGACCGGTGCCCGGGCCCACCGTGCTGTCGTCGCCGAACCGGGTTCTGTGAAAAGGTGATGGGCATGACCATCGGGATCCTCGGGGGGACGGGACCGGCCGGCAAGGCGCTTGCGGCTCGGCTCTCCTCGCTCGGGATGGAGGTCCGCCTCGGGTCGCGGCAGGCCGAGCGGGCGACTGAGGTCGCCGCCACGCTGAAGGACAGGTGGCCGGATCGCAGGCTCACCCTCACCGGTGTCGTCAACGAGGAGGCATGCGACTCCGACCTCGTCGTGATCGCGACGCCGTGGGACGGTGCAGCGACGACGGCTGCGAGGTTGTCGGGCCGGCTCGCCGGGAAGGTCGTGATCTCGATGGCGAACGCTCTCGCCAAGGTCGGCGACGAGCTCCAGGCGCTCGTGCCGCCCCGCGGCTCGGTGACGGTCGCCGTCCAGCAGGCAGCTCCCGAGGCGCTCGTGGCGGGGGCGTTCCACCACGTACCGGCACGCGGCCTCGGAGACCTCGACGAGCCCCTCGACGCGGACGTCCTCGTGTGCTCTGACCACGAGCGCGCGACGACGGCGACGATCGAGCTCGTGGATGCGATCCCCGGGCTGCGCGGCGTCGACGCCGGGACGCTCTCGGCCGCAGCGGCCATCGAGGCCTTCACCGCCGTGCTGATCGGGATCAACCTGAAGCACCGGGTGCACTCGAGCATCCGCCTCACCGGCTTCGACCGCTGACACGGTGAGCCGCCCATGGTGATGCGCCTCTACGACACCGCTCGGAGGGAAGTCGTCGCATTCGAGCCCGGTCCGGTCGTGAAGATGTACACGTGCGGCATCACGCCGTACGATGCCGCACACCTCGGGCACGCGGCGGTGTACGTCACCTTCGACCTGTTGCAACGCCGGCTGCGCGACGCCGGGCACCGGACGGTGTGCGTGCGCAACATCACCGACGTCGACGACGACATCCTCCGCAAGGCGCGAGAGCTCGAGGTGCACTACCTCGACCTCGCGGCTGGGGAGATCGCACGTTTCGACGAGGACATGACGGCGCTCAACGTCCTTCCCGTGCACTCGACTCCGCGGGCGACGTCCGCCATCCCCGACATCCTCGGGTTCATCGGGATGGTGCTCGACTCCGGCCATGCCTACCGGGCGGGCGGTGCCGTGTACTTCGACGTCTCGAGCTTCGAGCGCTTCGGACAGGTGAGCCACTTCGACCGTGAGCGGATGCTCGAGCTCGCGGCAGAGCACGGAGGCAACCCGGACGACCCGTTCAAGGACGACCCGCTCGACTTCGTCCTCTGGCAGCCGTCGGCGGACGACGAGCCGGCATGGGACTCGCTTTGGGGCAAGGGGCGCCCGGGGTGGCACATCGAGTGCTCTGCGCTGGCGCTGCGCGAGCTCGGAAGCACCATCGACCTTCACGGGGGCGGGTCGGACCTGATTTTCCCCCACCACGAGTGCGAGACCGCTCAGTCGGAGGCCGCCACCGGAGAGCCCTTCGTCCGTCACTGGATGCACCAGGGGATGGTCCGCCTCGGGGGCGAGAAGATGTCGAAGTCGCTCGGGAACCTCGTGTTCGTGCACGCCCTGCTCGACACGGTCGAGCCCGCCGCCATCCGCCTCTCGCTCCTCTCCCAGCACTACCGCGAGTCGTGGGAGTTCGACGACGCGCTGCTCGAGATCGCGGCGAGGCGTCTCGAACGCTGGCGCCGCGCCGGTACGGGTGAGGGAGCCCTCGACGAGGTGCGCGCGCGCCTCGACGACGACCTCGACACTCCCGGTGCGCTCGCCGCCATCGACGAGGCGGCTTCCGGCGGCACCGGGGTGAGCCGGGTGGCGGCGCTGCTCGGCGTACAGCTCTGAGGCGCGTACGCTGGTTCGATGGCTGCCGAGAGCAACGTCATCCTGCCGGACGGAACCGAGAGACGGGTTCCTCACGGCACGACAGGCGGTGAGCTGGCGGCTCTGATCGGCCGGCGCCTGGCCGGCGCGGCCGTCGCGATCGAGGTCGACGGGGAGCTGCGCGACCTCGGGCGCCCGCTGCACGACGGCGCCAAGGTACGGATCGTGACTGCCGACACCGACGAAGGGCGCGCCGTGCTCCGCCACTCGACGGCCCATGTGATGGCCCAGGCGGTGACGCGGTTGTGGCCGGGTGCGCGCTTTGCCATCGGGCCGTCGATCGCCGACGGCTTCTATTACGACTTCGAGCTTCCCGGCGGCCGGCACTTCTCCGACAGCGACCTCGAGCGGATCGACGCGGCCATGCGGGAGATCATCGGCGAGGACCAGCCCTTCGTGCGCGACGAGCTGTCGGTGGAGGATGGCCTCGAGCTCTTCGCGCGCCAGCCCTACAAGCGCGAGATCATCGAAGCGGTCGCCTCGGCGCCCGACCCCGAGCTAGCTGGCGAGACCGGGATCGGTGGCGTGACCACCTACCGGAACAGCGAGGAATTCGTCGACCTCTGCCGGGGGCCGCACGTGCCATCGACGGCACGGCTCGGGCACTTCAAGCTGATGAGGGTGGCCGGCGCCTACTGGCGCGGCGACGAGCACCGTCCTCAGCTGCAGCGCATCTACGGCACCGCATGGGAGTCGGAGAAGGCTCTCGGGGAGCACCTGCATCGTCTCGAGGAGGCCGAGCGGCGCGACCACCGGCGCCTCGGCGCCGAGCTCGACCTGTTCTCGTTCCCGAACGAGATAGGCAGCGGCCTGGCCGTGTTCCATCCAAGGGGCGGGATGGTGCGAAAGGCGATGGAGGACCACGCGCGTCGCCGGCACGAGGAAGGCGGCTATGAGTTCGTCTACTCGCCGCACATCACGAAGGCGGAGCTGTTCGAGACCTCCGGCCATTTGCAGTGGTACGCCGAGGGCATGTTCCCGCCGATGACGCTCGACGAGGGGCAGCAGTACTACCTGAAGCCGATGAACTGCCCGTTCCACTGCCTGATCTTCAAGAGCCGGCAGCGTTCGTACCGCGAGCTGCCCATCCGCATGTTCGAATTCGGGTCCGTCTACCGCTACGAGCTGTCCGGCGTCGTGCACGGGCTCACCCGTGTACGCGGCATGACCCAAGACGACGCCCACATCTACTGCACGCGGGAGCAGATGGCGGAGGAGATCCAGTCGCTTCTCACGTTCGTGCTCGACCTCTTGCGCGATTACGGGCTCTCGGAGTTCTACCTCGAGCTGTCGACGAAGCCCGAAGAGAAGTCGATCGGCACGGACGAGGAATGGGAGGAGGCGACCGAGGCGCTGCGCCGGGCGGCATCCACCATGGACCTCGAGCTCGTGCTCGACGAGGGCGGAGGCGCGTTCTACGCGCCGAAGATCTCGGTGCAGGCAAAGGATGCCATCGGCCGCAGCTGGCAGCTCTCCACCATCCAGGTGGACTTCATGCTCCCGCAGCGATTCGCCTTGGAGTACGTCGGTGACGACAACGCCCGCCACCGCCCCGTCATGATCCATCGGGCGCTGTTCGGGTCCGTCGAGCGCTTCTTGGGGGTGCTGCTGGAGCACTACGCCGGGGCGTTGCCCACCTGGCTCTCGCCGCTGCAGGTGCGCGTCCTCCCCGTGCGCGACGACCACGCCCCTTACGCCGAGGAGGTCCGCTCTGCCTTCGCTGACGCCGGAGTCCGGGTGGACCTGGATCCCGCCAAGGAGCCGCTCGGGGCCCGGATCAGGCGTGCAAAGCTCGAGAAGCTGCCCTACGTGCTCGTGGTCGGTGACGACGACGTGAGCGCTCGCACGGTCGGGGTGAACGACCGTGGCGGCGAGCGGCCGGTCCGTGGAGTGTCCCTCGACGACATCGTGGCGCGGATCTCCGCCGAGGCGGCCGGTCCCGAGCGGTCCGGCCGCGCCTCTCGGCCGTGAGCCTCGACCACCTCTGGGCAGGGTGGCGCATGGCCTACGTCACCTCCGCCGGCGAGGGAGATCTCCCGTCGACCCTCGGGCCGCCTCGCGCGGCCGATTGCGTGTTCTGCGCCGTCCTCGAAGCGGACGTCACCGACGAGGAGCGGCTCGTCGTATGGCGAGGGGAGCGGACCGTCGTGATGCTCAACGCCTACCCGTACGCTTCCGGGCATCTCATGGCCATGCCGGTTCGCCACCTTCGCGATCTCGAGGAGCTCGACGACGACGAGGCGTCCGAGCTGTGGGGGGCCGTGCGGCGCTCCGTCACCGTCCTCACATCCGCCTACGAGCCCGACGGCTGCAACATCGGCGCGAACCTGGGCCGCGCGGCAGGTGCCGGCATCCCCGGCCACCTGCACCTTCACGTCGTCCCACGCTGGATCGGGGACACCAACTTCATGACCGCGACCGCCTCGACGAGAGTGCTGCCGGAGGCGCTCGGCGACACGTGGCGCCGTGTCGTGGCGAGCTGGCGATGAACGACCAGCCCCGCCGCAGCTGGGGAGGGCTCTTCGGAGGGCTCGACGCCGACGACACGATGGGCGTCACGATGCCCGTCCCGCCGCGGCGTGAGCACCCGCCGAAGGTCTGGGGGTCGGTTGCCGTGGAGGGCGACGAGATCGTCGTGCGCCTTCAAGGCTGGAGGAAGGTCGTTGCGATGCGTGGCCGGCTGGCAGTTCCGGCGGCCTCGGTGATCCGGGTCGAGCACGACCCTGCGGCCCGGGTGAACGTCCCCTCCAAGCTCCGCCGGCGTGGCGGGCGCACCGGCCTCTTCCGCCTCGGGACCTATCACTCGCTCGTGGGATGGTCGTTCTGGGCCGTCGGGCTCGCACGAAACGCAGTCGTCATCGAGTGCGACGGCGCCCGATTCCGTCACGTCGTGGTGGAGGTCGCCGATCCGGCTCGTACCGTGGCAGAGGTGAGGTCGGCAGCCGCGCGCACCCATGGCGGGGCCGATGGACGGGGTGTCTGGCCCCCGTCCTTGCCGGACCCCGGTCCGGTCTCCGGGCCGCACCCTGGCCCGGGCGGGTCTCCGGGGTGATCGACCTCCCGACCTTCGAGGAGCGGGTCTCGGCGATCGATGAGGAGTCCGCGCGACTTGCCGAGGTGGTCTCTTGCGTCCTCGACCGACCGGTCGCGTCCTGCCCGGGCTGGAGCGGGCGCGACCTCGCCAAGCACGTGGCCTCGGTGTTCACCTTCTGGTCGCACCAGCTCGCGTCGGGGGATCCGCACGAGCGGCAGGAGCCGCCCCGGTTCGAAGCGGGTGCGGCGGCCGATGCCGTCGGGTGGCTCGACGCCGCGGCGGGCGTGCTCGTGGAGTCCCTGAGCGAGCTCGGCCCGGAGGAGCCGTGCTGGAACTGGTCCGGCACCGACCTCGACTCCGGCTGGGTGGCGAGGCGGATGGCCCTCGAGGTGGCGATCCATCGCTACGACGGTGAGCTGGCGGCCGGCGGCCCGCACGACATCGCCCTCGCCCTCTCGGTCGACGGGATCGATGAGCGGATCGACGTGCACTTGAGGGCGGACATTCCCGAGGACCGCGCTGCGGCACTCGGCGGGCCTCTCTGTCTGAGCTGCAACGATGTGGACGCCGCCTGGGTCGTCGATGTGGGCGGGGGGAAGCTGCGCTACCGGCGGCGGGCCGGCCCGGCCGCAGCCGTCGTGCGCGGCAGCGCCTCCCAGCTCTTCTTGTTCACCTGGAACCGGATCGGCCTCGAGGAACTCGACCTGACCGGCGAGCGCGCTGTGGCCGAAGCGTGGGCCACGTTGCCGGTCTGAGGTCAGGCGGCGAGTCGAAGCGAGACCGGGCGGGCGCGTGCGGGTCAGCCGGAGCGCTCGGCCTCGACCTGCTTCATGATCCGCTCCGCGATCTGAGGCTGCACGACCTCGTACTTCTCGTGCGACACGGAGAAACGCCCGCGCCCACCCGTCAAGCTCCTCAAGTCCGTGGCGTACCTGCCGAGCTCCGAGGTGGGGACGAGGGCGACGACGATCTGCTCGTCCCCCTCTCCCGAATCCGTCCCGAGGACCCGGCCGCGCCGGGAGTTGAGATCCCCGAGCACGTCGCCCTGGTACGCGGCCGGCACCGTCACCTCGAGGCGGGAGATCGGCTCCAGAAGGACAGGTGAGGCCTTCTCGAGCGCTTCGCGGAACCCGAGGGAGGCCGCCATCTTGAAGCTCATCTCCGACGAGTCCACCGTGTGGTACTTCCCGTCGAAGCACGTCACCTTCACGTCGACGACAGGGAACCCGAAGTGGCCGCCGGACCCCATCGCGTCCTGCACGCCCTTCTCGACGGCGGGGATGAACTGGCGAGGGATCGCCCCGCCGACGATGGCGTCGACGAACTCGAAGCCGGATCCGCGCTCGAGCGGCTCGATCCGGAGGTTGCAGACGCCGTACTGGCCGTGGCCGCCGGTCTGCTTCTTGTACTTGCCTTCGGCATCTGCCGGACCGGTGATCGTCTCACGGTAGGGGACCTTCACCGGCTCGGTGTCGACGTCGACGCCGTACTTGCGCTGCAACCGCTCGAGCGCGATCTGGAGGTGCGTGTCACCCATCCCGGACAGGACCGTCTGGTGCGTCTCGTCCTCGCGGCGGACACCGAGGGCGCCGTCTTCCTCCTGCAGGCGGTGCAGCGCTGTCATGAGCTTGTCCTCGTCACCTTTCGCCTTCGGGTGGACGGCGATCGAGAGGACAGGCGTCGCGCGATCATGGCCCTCGACCACGACCGGCATGTTCTTCGGTGCGAGGGTGTCGCCAGTCTGCACGTCGGAGAGCTTCGGCACGGCGATGATGTCGCCTGCCTGGGCCTCCGACACGGGCTGTGACTCCTTCCCGCGCAACATCTGGAGCGAGTGCAGCTTCTCCTCGGAGTGGGTGCGGGAATTGACGAGCACGGAGTCCGGCCGGATCGTCCCGGACAGCACGTGGAGGAGCGAGATCCTTCCCACGTACGGGTCGGAGATGGTCTTGAACACGCGGGCGAGCGGCGGGCCGGCGGGATCGACCTTCACCTCGGTGAGCTCGGCTCCTGCACGCACGAGCGTCGTGGGCCGGTGAAGCGGGCTCGGACCGATCTCCGCGATGAAGGTCGCGAGGCGATCGATGGCGACCTCCCTCGTGGCAGACCCGCACACGACGGGGAAGACGCTGGCGGCGGCCACGCCGTGGGCGAGCGTGGACTCGAGCTCCTTTGCGGAGGGGACGTCGCCGTCGAGGTAGCGCTCCATGAGGTCGTCGTCGGCCACGACGATGCCCTCCACGAGGGCGTCGTGAACGCGGTGCTCCATCTCCTCCATGTCCGCCGGGATGGCGCCGGTCTCCGGTCTGCCGGATTCGTACGTGATGGCCGTGTCGGTGAGCAGGTCGGCGACGCCACGGAAGGAGCCCTCCTGGCCGATGGGGAGCTCGAGCGGCGCGATGCCGGCGCCGAAGAGGTTCCGCAGCTGTTCGAGGACGCGTTCGAAGTCGGCCCGCTCGCGGTCGAGCTTGTTCACGAAGATCATCCGTGGGAGCTTCCGTCGCTCTGCGAGCCGCCACGCCACCTCGGTCTGCACCTCGACGCCCTCCACGGCCGATACGACGACGACGGCGAGGTCGGCGACCGAGAGCGCAGCCTCGACCTCGTTCACGAAGTCGGCATAGCCGGGCGTGTCGATGACGTTGATACGGCAGTCCCCGAACTCGAAGGGCCCGAGTGCGAGCGAGATGGAGATCCCGTGCTTCTGCTCCTCTGGCTCGAAGTCCGACACCGTCGAACCGTCCTCGACGCGCCCCGGGCGGGTGATCGCCCCGGCGCAGTGCAGGAGAGCCTCGACGAGGCTCGTCTTGCCCGAGCCACCATGGCCGACGAGCGCGACGTTGCGGATCCTGGCGGACGGCACGTTCCCCACGTGACCAACCTCCTTGCGCAGGGCGGTCGCTGTCCATGGAAATTCTGCGACCGGCAACTAGGTCGGCGAGCCTACCCATCATGGGGGTGATGCGGGCATGGCGCCTGCGTAGCCAGAATTTCGCGTCCCAGCTGGTAGTCTCGGTTGGCAGTGACGATTGCGTAAGGAGCACGATGATCGACGGCCGACGGGGCCGCACCGCGACCGACGGTCCCCCCGACGTGGCGGAGACCCCCGAAGACAAGGCGGAGAAGACGGAGTCCCAGGCGACGAGGGCTCCGTTCGGCACCGCTGTGACCGGTGCCCCGGTCGCTGCACATGGCTTTCGCGCCCTGCTGCGCCGGATCAGGCTCGGGGAGCGTCTCGCCCGTCACGGCGTCACCGCCGACCACGTCACCGTCGCTGGACTCCTCCTCGCTGCGCTGACCGGCTCAGTCATCGCCCTCGGCCACCTGTGGACCGGTGTCGTGCTCGTCACCGTGGGTGGCCTGATGGACACGCTCGACGGCGCTGTCGCGAAGGCGGCCGGCAGCTCCACCCGCCGAGGAGCGTTCTTCGACTCGGTCTCGGACCGGGTGGCGGACGCGTTCATGTTCGGTGGCTTGACCTGGTACCTGGCTGCCCGGCACACTCCCGAGTACGCCCTGCTCCCCTTCGGGATCCTCGCCGTCGGCAACCTCATCTCCTACACGCGGGCGAAGGCGGAGTCGCTCGGCTGGGATGCGAAGGGCGGGCTCATGGAGCGGGCCGAGCGCCTGATCGGCCTCGGCCTGGCGCTTGTGTTCAACATCGTCCTCATCCCGCTGCTCTCGGTCCTGTTGGCGCTGTGCGTGCTGACCGCCGTGCAGCGTTTCTGGAAGGTGTGGCGGCAGGCGACGGCCGAGATCACCGGGGAACCTCTTGCGACGCGGGCCACCGCCCGCACGTCGGCGACCGGCGCGGCCCTCGGCGCCTGGCGTCCCGCTCGCGTCGAGTCGCGCTGGCGCGCATGGCGCGAGGCGCGGATGTCCGGCAGCCGCCCGTCGCGGGTGCCGCGGCCGAGCCGGCCACGGCGCCGCTCCGGCGAGCCGCTCTCGACGAGGCTTCGCTCGGTGCTCGCCTCCGAACGGACGGTCTCGGCACGTGCCGGCCGATCCGGTCGACCACCGAGCGCGGCGCGGGAGCGGCACGAGAAGCGGCGCCAGGACGGTGCGGCAGCTGCGCTGCGGCGCCGGCTCGGGACCGGGCGCTAGCCGCCCGGTGTCCCGTTGGCCAGGCCCGGCGTAGTCGAAGGAGCAGCTCGCGGGCGGGCGTCGTACCTGACCTACCGGTCGCTTGCCGCTGCGCTGCAGCTCCTCCCACGCCCGGTCGCCTCCATGGTCGCCACCGCCTCGGGCCTCACGATGTCCGAGGTCTGGCGTGACCGCCGACCGCTCGTCCGGGCGAACATGCGACGCGTCCTCGGTCCTTCGGCCACTGAGCGGGAGCTCGACGATGCCGTCGTCGAGGCATTCGACTCCTATGCGCGGTACTGGGTCGAGAGCGCGCGCTTGTCGAGCATGCGGCCGCAAGAGGTGTTGAAGCGGTTCTCGATCGAAGGTTTCGAGCCGGCTGAGGAGGCACTCGTCGAGCGTCGGGGAGCGATCTTCGCGCTGCCGCACCTCGGCTCGTGGGAGGTCGGTGCCTACTGGCTCACCTTGCAGGGTCACCCGATGACTGCGGTCGTCGAACCGCTCGAGCCGCCCGAGCTCTTCGAGTGGTTCAAGCAGCAGCGTGCCGCCCTCGGCCTCAACGTGATCCCGCTCGGAGCCGGCGCGACGACCGAGCTCGTGCAGGCGCTGCGGCAAGGCGCTCTCGTCGGGCTCGTCGCCGACCGGGACATCGCCGGGACCGGCGTAGAGGTCGAGTTCTTCGGCGAGCGGACGACGCTGCCCGCCGGTCCGGCGGTGCTGGCGCTCCGCACCGGCGTTCCGTTGTTCCCTGTGGCGGTGTACCAACGCCAAGGTGGGTATTACCACGGCGTGGTCCGTCCGGCGCTCGCGTGCGAGCGCACCGGGCGGCTCCGCGACGACGTCGAGATCATCACCAAAGACCTCGCGCGGGAGTTCGAGACCCTGATCAGAACGGCCCCGACGCAATGGCACATGTTCCAGCCGAATTGGCCCTCGGACCGGGAGCACTGACACCGGTCGGCTCTGTCGCGCGGCTCGAGGCCGTCATCCTCCTCGACGAGCGGGACCATGTCGCATGGGCGAGCCAGTCCGTCTCGGAGGTCACAGGATGGTCCCCCGAACAGCTCGTCGGCACACCTGGTCTCGATCTCGTGGACGTCGCTGACCGCGTCGCGCTGACCCGCCTCCTCGCCGACATGCGCGGCTCGCCGATAGCGCTCTCCATGACCTGCCGCATCGTCACAGCTGGCGGCGAGAGGGTGCCCGTCGATGCCGAGGCGACCAACGTCGTGCACGAACCGGGCCTCGACACCGTCTCGCTCAACCTGCGGGTGCTCTCGCACGGGGTTCCGCCGCCACGGCGCCGGAAGCGGCGAGACCATCCGCAGACGGTTCTCGACTCCCTCGAACAGGGTGTGCTCGTCGTCCTCGAGGACGGGGTCGTGCTCTCCTGCAACCAGGCGGCGCCGCCGCTGCTCGGGACCTCCCGCGCCGAGCTGGCCGGCCACCGCCTCGATGAGGTGATCACGGCAGGCCTCGGTGACGGCGGAGAGGTCGTCGACGCCGCCGCCCGGCCGGTCACCCCGCCCTACCTGCCGCTCGCGGACGAGGGGGAAGAGACCGTCCGCGGACATCGGCGAGCTGACGGCGAGCTGCGCTGGCTGCGCTTCCACGTGACGAGGGTCAGCACGTCGCCCCCGGGGGAGGCAGTTCACCTCCTCGTCTCGATCACGGACATCACGGCACTGCGCCGCGCGGACGAGGAACGCCGCGCAGCCCTGGCGGCCCTTGCCGAGGAGCGCGAGTTCCTCGCCGCCCTCGTCGTCAACCTCGAGGCCGGTGTCGTGGCCTGCGATGCGACCGGTGCGGTGACGATGACGAACCCCGCGTTCCGGCTCTTCGGCGACTACCGGCCCGAACAGGTGGCCGCCGGGTCCTCTCCGACGGTCGAAGGCATGTACTGGCCGGAGGGAGTGGCGCTCGCCCCGCACGAGCACCCCCTGCGACAGGCTCTGGCAGGGGCTCGGGTGGCACAGGAGATCGTCTTTCGGCCGAGAAGCGGAGCCCCGGAGCGTTTCGTCGAGACGAGCGCCACGGTGCTGTGCTCGGAGGACGGGCGCCTGCTCGGTGCCCTGGCCGGCTTCCAGGACGTCACCGAGGCCAGAGAACGGGCGAGGGAGCTGACCGAGCTCGCGCTGCACGACCCCCTCACGGGATGCGCCAACCGGGTCCTCTTGAGCGACCGGGTGGCGCTGGCGGCGGACTTCGCCGGGCGCGAGGAGACCTCCGTCGGCCTCCTCGTGATCGACCTCGATGACTTCAAGCGCGTCAACGACACCTACGGTCACGTCGTCGGCGACGAGGTGTTGGTCGGCGTCGCGCGAAGGCTTCGCTCGGTCGTGCGCCCGGGCGACACCGTCGCCCGCTACGGCGGCGACGAGTTCGTGGTGCTCTGCCAGATCGTCGGTGGCGCCGACGAGCTCGCGGCGGTGCGGGAACGGATCGAGTCTCGCCTCGCCGAGCCCTTTCGGCTCGGCTCTCTCACGTTGCCGGTCGGCGCGAGCCTCGGCGCCGCCTTGCTCCCTGGGTCGGACGCCGAGCTGAGCAGACTGCTGCGTCTCGCCGACTCCGAGATGTACGAGAAGAAGGTCTCCCGATCCCGGCCCGAGGGTCGTCTACCGTTGACCTGATGCGGGTCGCGCTCGTCTGCGGGTACGACTGGGCAGTTCCAGGAGGAGTGCAGAGTCAGCTGGACGCACTCGCACGGGCGCTCGCCGAGGCAGGTCACGACGTGGCTGTGGTGGCGCCGGTCACGGCGAGAGCCGGTCGCCCGACTCCGGGCGCCGGCCCGGGGGAAGGCTTCCTGCTGTTCCCGGCCGGCCGGAGCATCGGCCTCCCGGTGAACGGGTCGATCGCCCCTGTTGCCCCCACGCCTGCTGCGGCGGTCGCGACGCGGCGTGCCCTCAGGCGCTTCCGGCCGGATGTCGTCCACGTTCACGAGCCTCTCGTTCCCGGGCCACCGCTCGCGGCAGTGCTCGGCGGTCCCCGCCCGGTCGTCGTGACGTTCCACCGCGCCGACTCGGATGTGCTCTACCGTGCGGAGGGCCGCCTGCTCGGGCCTCTGCTCGGCCGGCGCGTGGATGCCGCGACAGCGGTGTCCGAAGCCGCCATCGCGACTGCCCGGACGGTGCTCGGCCAACACCTCCCCTCGATCATCGAGGTGCGAAACGGCGTCGATCTCCGCCGAGGCGAACGTGCCCGCCTCGCGCTCGCCAGAGTGAGCGGAGAGGCCGGCGCCCCCTACAAGAACGGGTCGCGGCCGCGCGTGGTCTACGCAGGCAGGCACGAACCGCGAAAGGGGGTCGCCGTGCTCGTCGGAGCGGCCCGGCGCCTCGGCCCTGACGTGGAAGTCGTGATCGCCGGCGACGGGCCGGAGCGCACCTCTCTCGAGAGGCAGGCGGCGGCGGACCCGGCCGTGCGTTTCGTGGGACGCCTCGAGGACGAGCCGCAGGCGGAGCTTGTCGCCAGTGCCGACGTCTTCGTCGCCCCCGCCGTTGGCGGGGAGTCCTTCGGGCTCGTGCTGCTCGAGGCGATGGCGGCGGGGACCTGCGTCGTCGCCTCCGACATCCCCGGCTACCGCCTGGCGGCCGCAGGCGCGGCCGTGCTCGTGGCTCCGGGCGACTCCGCCGCCCTCGCCGCCTGCGTGAGCGACGTGCTGGCCGACCATGAGAAGCGCCGGCGTGCCGTCGAGCTCGGGCTCGCCCGCGCTCGGGAGTGCGCCATCGAGACGGTGATGGAGCGTTACGTCGAGGTGTACCGGGCCGCCGGGGCGTCCGGCTGAGACGGCGAGCCGGACCGCCGCCCCACCTCCGGCTCTTCGTGCCCCATCTAGAATCACCTTCGTGGCCCCTTCCCGCACGTCTCGCCGCCAGCGCGACCGGGGCCGCCGTCCGAGCGAGGCGGGGGAGCGCCAGCGTCGTGCGCGTGCCGCTCAGGACGCAGCCGTGGAGGCATCACGCCAGGTGCTGGGACGCGCCACCGCTCGCCGGGACGAAGCATGGCGTCGAGCGGCGCAGGAAAACCGGCGGAGGTCGTTGACGGCCATCGTGCCGCCATTCGGGCCGGGCGTCGTCCTCGCAGTCCTCGGGATCTTCGCCATGCCGCTCCTCGTCGCCGGCGTCGTCGTCCTCGCCCTCTGGGGTGTGATCGCCGTCATCGCCTGGCGTGGCGCAGTTGCAGGGACGGGTTCGCGTCTCGGTGGCATGAGCCCCGACGACGCCGTCCGGGCAGGGGTGCTGGCCCCGCTCGCGGCGGAGCGGTACCGGGACGTGACCGAATCCCTCTGTGCGGCCCTCGGCCTCGAGCAGCCGCGGTTGAGCGTCCTCGTCGACGCTGCTCCGAACGCCATCGCCACCGGTGCTCGGCCGGACGCGGCGCAGCTCGACCTCACCACGGGCCTTCTCGCCGGAGTCGACCGGATCCAGCTCGAAGCCGTGCTCGCCCACGAGCTGGCACACCTGAAGCGGGTCGACACCCTGAGCGGCGGCTTGTCCACGAAGCTCCTCCGCGGCGGGTCCCTGCCGCTCCCGGGCGCTGCCCGGCTCGCGCGCTGGCTGGAGGGCTCTGCCCGCGAGCTCGAGGCGGACCTGGGCGCTGTGCAGGTCACCCGGTACCCGCCGGCTCTCGTGTCGGCCCTCGAGTCGATGAGCCGAGCTCCGTCGACCGTCCCCGAGGCGTCGGTGCCAGCAGATGCCCGGCGGGCGACGGCACGACAGTGGATCGTCCCGATCGAGGAGACCGGCACTACGAGATCCGGCGGCGACGACGGCACGACTCGCCCGGCCGACCGGGGCTTCACGCTCTCGGATCGTCTCGAGGTGCTCGTCGAGCTCTAGGCCGCCGCAGAGCGGAAACCCAATCTGGCTGGGTACGTGCTCCCACTAGCATGGGACCGTGAGCACACAGGACGGAGAGCGGGAGCTCGACTCCCGCAGCGAACACCGGACGGGGACCGCGCGGGTGAAGCGTGGGCTCGCGGAGATGCTGCGCGGCGGCGTCATCATGGACGTCGTCGACGCCGAGCAGGCGAAGATCGCCGAGGATGCAGGCGCGGTGGCCGTCATGGCCCTCGAGCGAGTGCCGGCGGACATCCGCAGGGACGGCGGGGTGGCGCGCATGAGCGACCCCGCCCTCGTCGAGGGGATCCAGCAGGCGGTCACCATCCCGGTGATGGCGAAGGTCCGGATCGGGCACTTCGCCGAGGCGCAGGTGCTCGAGGCGCTCGAGGTCGACTACATCGACGAGTCGGAGGTGCTCACACCTGCCGACGAGGAGCATCACATCGACAAGTGGTCGTTCCAGGTGCCGTTCGTGTGCGGTGCGACGAACCTCGGCGAGGCGTTGCGCCGCATCAGCGAGGGAGCAGCCCTGATCCGCTCGAAGGGCGAGGCCGGCACCGGGAACGTCGTCGAGGCGGTACGGCACCTGCGCTCGATCCTCGGCGACATGCGCAAGATCACGACAGCCGACTCAGCGGAGCGCTATGCATGGGCGAAGCGGCTGCAGGCACCGATCGAGCTCGTCGAGGAGATCGCGGAGGCCGGTCACCTGCCCGTGCCGCTGTTCTGCGCCGGCGGCCTCGCGACGCCGGCTGATGCCGCCCTCGTGATGCAGCTCGGCGCCGAGGCCGTCTTCGTCGGTTCTGGGATCTTCAAGAGCGCCGATCCGGCTCGGCGGGCGCTGGCCATCGTCGAGGCGACCGCTCACTTCGAGGACGCCTCGATCGTGGCAAAGGTGTCGAGAGGCCTCGGTGAGGCGATGCCCGGCAAGGAGATCTCGTCTCTCGAGGTGAAGCTGGCCGATCGGGGCTGGTGAGCGTGGCGGAGGAACGCGCCGCGCTAGCCTCCCGGCGCTGGCGGGTGGGCGTGCTGGCGCTGCAGGGCGATGTCCGTGAGCATGTGGCCGTCCTCGGCATGCTCGGCGTCGAACCGGTCGTCGTGCGAACGCCGGATGACACTGGACGCCTCGACGCGCTCGTCATCCCAGGTGGCGAGTCGACGACGATGTCGCTGCTCCTGCGCTCGTCCGGCCTCGAGCCGGCGGTGAGGCAGATGGTGCGAGACGGGCTGCCGATGCTCGGCACGTGCGCCGGGATGATCCTGCTCGCGAAAGAGGTGCTGGACGGGCGCCCGGACCAGATTTCGTTCGCAGCCATCGACGTCGTGGTGAGGCGGAACGGCTTCGGGCGGCAGGTGCGCTCGTTCGAGACCGACCTCGACGTGAAGGGCCTCGACGAGCCGATGCACGCGGTGTTCATCCGGCCGCCGGTCGTCGAGTCGGTCGGTCCCGGTGTCGACGTGCTCGCCGAGGTCGACGTGCCGGGCTCTCCGGGCGAGCGACGGCCGGTCGTCTGCCGGCAGGGCAACGTGGTCGTGTCGTCGTTCCATCCCGAGCTCAGCGGCGACGGCCGTCTGCACGCCGAGCTGCTGAGCCGAGTCGAAGGAGACTGAGCTGATGTCGGGCCATTCCAAATGGGCCACCACGAAACACCGCAAGGGAGCTGTCGACAAGGCGCGCGGGAAGCTGTTCGCGAAGCTGATCCGTCAGGTGGAGGTCGCCGCCCGGGAAGGTGGCGGCGACGTCAACTCCAACGCGACGCTGCGGACGATGTACCAGAAGGCCCGCGACGCCTCGATCCCCCTCGACACTATCGAGCGCGCCATCAAGCGTGGCACCGGCGAGCTCGAAGGTGTCCGCTACGAAGCAGTCTCCTATGAGGGATACGCACCGGGTGGCGTGGCGCTCATCGTGGAGTGCCTCACCGACAACCGGAACCGCACCGGTGCGGACATCCGCTCGACGTTCTCCCGCAACGGCGGATCCATGGCCGAACCCGGCGCCGTCTCGTGGCAGTTCGAGCGCAAAGGCGTCGTCCTCTTGCCGAAGAAGGTGACCGAGGACGACCTCATGACGGTCGCGCTCGACGCCGGGGCCGAAGATCTGTCGGACGAGGGCGACGAGTGGATGCTGACCTGCGCGCCGAGCGATCTGACCGCTCTCCGCCATGCCATCGAGGAAGCATCGATCGCCATCGAGACCGCCGATGTCGAGCTCGTGCCCTCGACCCGGGTGCCGGTCGAGGACGAGTCGACGGCGCGCCGGGTCCTGAAGCTCATCGAGCTCCTCGAGGATCACGACGACGTTCAGAACGTCTGGGCCAACTTCGACATCCCCGACGCCATCCTCGAGACCGTCGAGGTCTAGCCCTCCCGGCGTGGTGGCGCCGGCGAAGCGCGGCCGCCCCATCCACCGCCGGGGGAGCCGGCCGGGTTACCATCGAACGGATGTTTGTCCTCGGGATCGACCCCGGACTGTCCCGGTGCGGGTACGGCTGCGTCTCGCGGACGGCAGCCGGTTATCGAGCCGTCGCCGCAGGGGTGCTCACGACCCCGCCCACTGAGGCCATACCGGCGCGCCTCGCCCGGCTGCGCCAGGACCTCGGGCAGCTGATCGACGAGCTGCGCCCGGAGGTCATGGTCATCGAGCGCATCTTCTTCCGGTCGAACGCGCGGACGGCGATGGCGGTCGGCCAGGCGAGCGGGGTAGCGCTCCTGACGGCGTTCGAGCGCGGCTGCCAGGTGGCCGAGTACACCGCAGCCGAGGTGAAGCTGGCGGTCACCGGGTACGGCAGCGCCTCGAAGGAGCAGGTCCAAGCCATGGTCGCCCGGCTCGCGAAGCTGGACGAGATCCCGCGGCCGCCGGACGCTGCGGACGCCCTCGCCCTCGCCATCTGCCATCTCGGGGCGGCGCCCTGGGCACAGTCCCGAGCGGTGATCGCGTGATCGGGTACCTGCGCGGGCTCGTCGTCGAGCGCCGAGCGGTCGGTGACAACGTCGTCGAGCTCGTCGTGGACGTGGGCGGCGTCGGCTATCGCGTGCTCGTGGCCCCGAGGCTCGCCGCTTCGGTCGTGCCTGGAGACGGCGAGGTCGCCCTCGCCGTCCACACGCATGTGCGCGAGGGGGCGATCGTCCTTTACGGCTTCTCCGGCCCGGACGAGCGGCAGAGCTTCGAGCTGTTGCTCGGAGCACATGGCGTCGGTCCGGCGCTGGCGCTTGCCATCTGCTCGGTGCACTCGCCCTCGCGCCTCGTCGCGATCGTCGCTGACTCCGACCTCGACGCGCTGACGCTCGTGCCCGGCGTCGGCAGGAAGACCGCGGCACGTCTGCTCGTCGAGCTCAAGTCGCGCTTCGACCAGCTCGATGTCGGCGCAGGGGCAGCCTCGGTGCTCTCCGGTGGTGTCGCGCAACCGGTGACCGCCGACGTCTCGCAGGCGCTGGCGCAGCTCGGCTACGGGACCGACGAGGTGCGGAGCGTGCTGCGGTCGCTGCCGGGAGAGGGGACTGCCGAAGAGCTGCTGCGACTGGCGCTGCGAGAGCTGGCGCCGAGACGATGAACCCGACACGATGAGCCCGAGACGAGAGATCCTCGCAGAGGCTCCGCCGTCGTATCCCGGGGAGCCCGCCGACGACGGGCTGTCGGATCGTCCCGTCGCGCCCGGGATCGTCGAGACGGACATGGCGTTGGAGGCGAACCTGCGACCGCGGCGCCTCGAGGACTTCGTCGGCCAAGAGGAGCTGCGGGAACGCCTTGGGATCGTGCTCGAGGCAGCTCGGCGCCGCGGACAGCCGGTTGACCACCTGTTGTTCGCCGGCCCGCCGGGCCTCGGCAAGACCACGCTCGCCGGGATCGTCGCCTCCGAGATGCGAGCGAGCCTTCGGATCACCTCGGGGCCGGCGCTCGTGCGAAGCGGCGACGTGGCGGCCATCCTCACCGGCCTCGAGGCCGGTGACGTCCTGTTCATCGACGAGATCCACCGCCTCGGGCGCGCCGTCGAAGAGGTCCTCTACCCGGCGATGGAGGACTTCCAGCTCGACATCGTCATTGGGAAGGGACCGACGGCACGTTCGATCCGGCTCGAGCTACCGCGCTTCACGCTCGTCGGTGCGACCACCCGGACCGGACTCGTCACCGGGCCGTTGCGCGACCGGTTCGGATACGTGGCGCGGCTCGACCACTACAGCGATGACGAGCTGGAGGCGATCGTCGTCAGGTCCGCCCACCTGCTCGGTGTCGACCTCCTCCCCGACGGCGCCGCCGAGATCGCGCGGCGCTCCCGGGGTACCCCCCGCCTTGCGATTCGGCTCCTCCGCCGCGTCCGGGACTACGCCGAGGTGAAGGGCACGGGATGCATCTCCCTCGACGCCGCCCGGGCAGGTCTCGACCAATTCGGCGTCGACGAGCTCGGCCTCGACCGCCTCGACCGCATGATCCTCGAGACCCTCTGCATGCGCTTCGCCGGGCGGCCGGTCGGGCTGTCGACGCTGGCCGTGAGCGTAGGAGAGGAGCAGGAGACGGTCGAGGACGTGTACGAGCCGTTCCTGCTCAAGTCGGGGCTCGTGATGAGGACGCCCCGCGGGCGCCTGGCGGCGCCGGCAGCCTACGAACACCTCGGGTTGAGCGTTCCGGAGAGCCTGAGCCTCGCGGGGGAGACGCCCTCTCCACCTCGGTCGGAGGCGCCGAACCTCTTCGACGCCTGAGACGGCGATCACAGCTCCTTCTTCCTCGATTCGGGCTGGTCGCGGCGGGCGCTCCGGAGTGGGCCGTTCCAGCAGGTAGAGTGTCTGTCGCTTCGTTCTCGAGTTAGTAGGAGCGTATGTCCCCCCATGTCCTAGCCGCGAGCTTCTTGCTGCACGCCGGAATACTCGCCGCCAAAGCCAGCACCACGAAGTCCTCGAGCAGCAGCTTGAGCTTCGTCATCATCATCGTCCTCTTCGCGGGCGCGTATTTCCTGCTCATCCGCCCGCAGCGCCAGCGTGCGAGGCGCACCCAACAGAACCAGCAGGCAGTCCAGATCGGCGAGCAGGTGATGCTCACGTCCGGGATCATCGGGCGCGTCACCTGGCTCGAGGGTGACCGTGCCCGGATCGAGATCGCGCCGAACACCGAAGTTGAGGTGCTGCGTGCCGCGATCGGGCGCACCATCCCTGCACCGGTCTCCGACGAGGCCATCGCGCCGCAAGAGGGCGAGGACGAGTCGCACTTTCGCGACAACCCCTACGTCGAACCGGGCGAAAACGGCACGGCCGAGGAGACTGCCGTGACATCCTCGGGAACTGACGGCACCGAGCTTGCGACGAGCGCCGGCACTCCGGCGCCGGCCACTGCGGGTCAAGAGGCGGGAAGCGTGATAGGGGAGGACGAGGAAGGCAGATGAAACGGGGGCACGTTCTGAGCGTCCTTCTGACGTGCCTCGTCTGTCTCGGCGCGTTCGCCGGTGTGCTCGTCGCCAAGTGGAAGCCGTTGCTCGGCCTCGACCTGCGCGGCGGCCTGTCGGTCGTCTACTGCCCGGCGGCGAAGGGCTCGACGACGACGTGCTCGCCGAAGCCCGTCTCGGCCGCGAAGCTCGACACGGTCGTCAACATCCTCGACAACCGCGCGAACGCCTACGGCGTGGCGCAGCCGAACATCAACGTCCAGGGCAACAACGTCGTGGTGCAGCTGCCCGGTGTGAAGAACGCCCGCTCGGTCGAGAGCCAGCTCGGGAAGACGGCACAGCTCTACTTCCGTCCCGTCCTGTGCTACGCGCCGCTCTACGCCGGGCCGGCCAAGAAGTCGAGCACCTCGACGAGCACGACCTCGACGAGCACGACCTCGACGACGACGCCGAGCAGCAGCAGCAGCACGAGCTCCTCGACGACGACCACCACGACCACGACGCCGGCGAAGTCCAAGTCGAGCACGGGCGGGTACACACCGCCTCCGACGTGCCCGTCCGTCTACAAGCCGACCGGCACCAACTCGAACCCTCAGCCGTGGACTCCTCTGAAGAACGACCCGACCACGCCTCCGGGCTTCGACAACCCGCACACGAACGTGCTCCTGAAGGAGCAGGGCCTCAATGGCCTGAGGGTGCTGCTCGGCCCGTCCGAGGCGAGCGGCGACATCATCGCGAGCGCCACCCCGTCGTTCACGAGCAGCGGGCAGTACATCGTCCAGTTCACACTCACGAAGTCCGGGACGGCGATCTGGGACAACCTCGCCAACCGCAACTACCACGCCTTCGTCGCAGACGACCTCGGTGGGATCGTGATCTCGGCACCGCAGATCAACGCGACGGGCGCCCAGTTCGGGAGCAGCGGTGAGATCACCGGCAACTTCACCTCGGCGAGCGCGAACGCCCTCGCCATCGATCTCAACTACGGCGCCCTTCCGATCTCGCTGACCACGCAGACGACGGAGGTCGTCTCGCCGACGCTCGGGGCGGCGGCGCTGAAGGCCGGCCTCCTCGCCGGCCTGCTCGGGCTGCTGCTCGTCATGCTGTACACGATCTTCTACTACCGGGCGCTCGGAATCGTCGTGGTCCTCGGGCTCCTCACGACGGCGGCGCTCATCTACGCCATCATCAGCGCCCTCGGTCACACCTCGTTCCAGCTGACGCTCGACCTCTCGGGGGTGACGGGCCTCATCGTGTCCGTCGGCATCACGGTCGACTCGTATGTCGTCTACTTCGAGCGGTTGAAAGACGAAGTCCGAGCCGGCCGCTCGATCCGGGCGTCGGTCGACCGAGGGTTCAGGAGCGCCTACCGCACGATCCTGTCCGCCGACGCCGTGTCGTTCATCGGTGCCCTCGTGCTGTGGTGGCTGTCGGTCGGAGCCGTGCGAGGGTTCGCCTTCATGCTCGGCCTCTCGACGATCATCGACGTCTTCACGGCCTATTTCTTCACGAGGCCTCTCGTGATCATGCTCGGGCGCAACCGGGTCTTCACCGATGCCCGGCATCTCGGAGTCGCTCGCGGGCTCGGAGCCGTCAGCCCGTCGGAGGCGACGGCATGAGCACGACGGCCGTCGAGACCGAGCGCAAGCGCGGCGTGATCGCCGGGTTCCGCCGGCTTTACTACGGGCAGACCCGCTTCGACTTCGTCCGGAGGAGGAAGCTCTGGTTCGCGTTGTCCGGGGTAGTGATCCTGGCAGGGGTGATCTCGCTCGGGGTGCGTGGCCTCAACTTCGACATCGAGTTCGTCGGTGGCACCTCCTGGCAGGTCCCGGCGAACGGGGTGACCGTGACGCAGGTGCGGTCGGCGCTCGTCCCCTTCGGGCTCGGCGGCGCCACCATCACCCAGCTCGGGACCGGGACGCACCAGACGATCCAGGTAGAGGCGAAGCTCGGCAACAGCAAGAACGTTGCCAGCGCGACCAGCTCGACCCAGGCGACGGCCGTCAGCAAGGCGCTCGCCAAGGTGACCCATCACAGCTCGATCGCGTCGGTCACGGTGCAGCAGGTCGGCCCGACATGGGGGAGCCAGATCACGAACAAGGCGATCATCGCCCTCATCGTGTTCTTCATCATGATCGCCATCTACATCTCGATCTTCTTCGAGTGGAAGATGGCGCTGGCCGCCATCATCGCCGTCATCCACGACATCGCCGTCACCGTCGGCGTCTACTCCCTCAGCGGGTTCCTCGTGACCCCGGACACCGTCGTCGCCTTCCTCACCATCCTCGGGTACTCGCTCTACGACACGATCGTGGTGTTCGACCGCATCCGGGACAACATCAAGGGGCTCGGGTCGAGCGGGAAGCTGACGTTCACCGACATCGTGAACCTGTCGATGAACCAGACGCTCGCCCGGTCGATCAACACCTCGCTCGTCGCGATCCTCCCGATCCTCGCCGTCCTCGTGCTCGGCGCCGATCTCCTCGGCGCCACGACGCTCCAGTACTTCGGGCTTGCTCTTCTCATCGGTCTCACGAGTGGTGCGTATTCCTCCATCTTCATCGCGTCGCCGCTCGTGGCGATCCTGAAGGAGGGCGAGCAGCGCTGGTCGCAGATCCGTCAGCGCGTGACAGGCCGTGGCGCTGCCGTCATGCTGCTCACGCCGGCCGCCGTTGCTGCAGGAGTCCTCGACGACCGCCCCACGAACGGGACCGGATCCCGGCGTAGGCGCCGGGTTGCCCCGAACGAGCCGCGTGAGCCGCTCCGTCCGGGAGCTGCCGCAGCTGCCGCGGCGGTGTCCGAGGAGACCGACGCTCTCGACGGGCTCGACGAGGGCTACGCCGCGACCGAGGTGAACGGTTCGCCTGCCAAGGCCACGGCCGGTGCTGCCAGCCGACCGGCACCGAGGGCCGGCGGGCGGCCACAGGGCGGCGCCGGGCAGGCGAGAGGGCGTCCCGGCGGGGGCGGCGGGCGACCCCGCAAGAAGCGTCGCCGCTGAGCCCCTGAGGCGGTGAGGCGCGCCCTGCGCGCGCCGACCATGTAATCTTGAAAGACCAGCAGGGCCAAGGGCGTCCCGCGCGGGCCACCACGTGACACGCAGACGAGGACGCCGATGGCAGTGACACACGACCGCACCGGTCTCTACGACCCTGCGAACGAGCACGACGCGTGCGGCGTCGCGTTCGTGGCCGACATGCGGCGCCCCGCCAGTCACGAAGTGGTCGAGCTCGGCATCCGCGCCCTCGAGAACCTGGCCCACCGGGGCGCCTTCGGTTCCGATCCCGAGACGGGCGACGGGGCGGGGATCTTGCTGCAGATGCCGCACCGTTTCTTCGAGGCGGTGACGACCGGCCTCGGCTTCCGGCTCCCCGGTGCAGGAGAGTACGGCTCCGGCATCGCCTTCCTCCCCGCCGGCGAAGGCGCATCCGCAGCGGCGCGCCGGCGGATCGGAGCTCTGGCCGAAGAAGAGGGCCTCCGGATCCTCGGATGGCGACTTGTGCCGGTCGACCTCGCCCACGCCGGGCGCTCCGCCCGCGAGGTGGCGCCGAGCTTCTGGCAGGTCTTCCTCACCCTCGCCGACGGGTCGTGTCCACCTGCAGCCGCGCAGTCCCCGCGTCAGCCCTCGGGGCTCGAGCGCCTCCTGTTCGTCGTCCGCAAGCGGGTGGAGCACGAGGTCGAAGGGTGTTACTTCCCTTCGCTCTCGAGCCGGACGTTCGTGTACAAGGGGATGCTGGCGACTCACCAGCTGCGTGCCTTCTACCCCGACCTCTCTGACGAGAGGGTGACGAGCGCGATCGCGTTGGTGCACTCCCGTTTCTCGACGAACACGTTTCCCTCCTGGCCCCTTGCCCACCCGTACCGGCTCGTGGCCCACAACGGCGAGATCAACACCGTGCGCGGCAACCGCAACTGGATGCGGGCGCGCGAGGCGCTGCTCGAGAGCGACGCCATCCCGGGCGGGATCGCCCGGATCCTCCCTGTCTGCACACCGGGCGCGAGCGATTCGGCATCCTTCGACGAAGTGCTGGAGCTGCTCCACCTCGCGGGCCGCTCGCTCCCGCACGCGGTGCTCATGATGATCCCCGAGGCGTGGGAGAACCACGGGGAGATGGGACCCGAGCGCCGGGCGTTCTACGAGTACCACTCGTGTCTCATGGAGCCCTGGGACGGCCCGGCGGCGGTGGCGTTCACCGACGGCCGGTACGTCGGCGCCGTTCTCGATCGGAACGGGCTGCGGCCCGCCCGCTACTGGGTCACCGACGACGGCATCGTGGTGCTCGCCTCCGAAGTCGGCGTGCTCGACATCCCCTCGGCGCGGATCGTGCAGCGCGGCCGCCTGCAGCCCGGTCGCATGTTCCTCGTCGACACCGAGGCGGGGCGCATCGTCGGTGACGACGAGGTGAAGGCCGCTCTTGCCGCCGAGCACCCGTACCGCGACTGGCTCGCCAAGGGCATAGTGCATCTCGGCGACATGCCGTCGCGGGTCATGCTGACGCCCAAGCACGCTTCGGTGGTTCGCCAGCAACGTCTCTTCGGCATGACCCGCGAAGAGTTGCGCGTCATCCTCGCGCCCATGGCGGGGACCGGCGCCGAGCCGGTCGGCTCGATGGGTACAGACACCCCCATCGCGGTCCTGTCGGAGCGCCCGCGGCTGCTCTACGACTACTTCGCACAGTTGTTCGCCCAGGTCACGAACCCGCCGCTCGACGCCATCCGGGAGGAGCTCGTGACCTCTCTCCACGCTTCGATCGGTCCGGAGCACAACCTCCTCCAGGCCGGGGCCGCCTCGTGCCGCCAGATCGTGCTGCCGTACCCGGTGCTCGACAACGAGTCGCTCGCGAAGTTGCTCTACGTGAACGAGGCAGGCGAGACGCCGGGCTTCTCCGCCTTCGCCGTCGACGGCTTGTTCCCCGTAGCCGAAGGCGGACCGGGCATCGAGCAGGCGATCGCGAAGGTCTGCCTGCGCGTGTCGGAAGCCGTCGCGCTCGGTGCCAACGTCATCGTCCTGTCGGACCGGCACGCGAGCGAGGAGCTCGCTCCGATCCCGGCGCTCCTGTTGACGGCGGCAGTTCACAACCACCTCGTCCGCGAGCGCGAGCGGACGAAGGTCGGCCTCGTCGTCGAGTCCGGCGACGCCCGCGAGGTTCACCACCTCGCACTGCTGATCGGGTACGGGGCTGCTGCGGTCAATCCGTACCTCGCCTTCGATTCGATCGCCGAGATGGTGCGAACCGGCGAGATCGGCGGGATCGCCGAGCGGAGGGCGATCCGCAATTACGTGCGGGCGGCGTCAAAGGGGATCTTGAAGGTGATGTCGAAGATGGGCATCTCGACGGTGGCGTCCTACACGGGCGCGCAGGTCTTCGAGGCGGTCGGGCTCGACCGGGAGTTCGTCGCGCGTCACTTCACCGGCACGCCGAGCCGGCTCGGCGGCATCGGGGCCGACGAGATCGCTCGCGAGGTCACAGATCGCCACGCGCTGGCGTTCGGCCGCCAGCAGGCCCTCCCCGGACAGCTCGAGATCGAGACGGGCGGGGAGTACCAGTGGCGCCGCGACGGGGAGTACCACCTGTTCAACCCGAAGACCGTGTTCAAGCTGCAGCACGCCACCCGGGCCAAGCGCTACGACGTCTTCAAGCAGTACACCAAGCTCGTCGACGACCAGTCGGCACACCTCGCAACGCTCCGGGGCTTGTTCGCCCTGAAGACGGCCGGGCAGCTCGGCCGGCAGCCTGTCGGGATCGAGGAGGTGGAGCCGGTGTCGGAGATCGTGCGGCGTTTCGCCACCGGTGCCATGAGCTACGGGTCGATCTCCGCCGAGGCGCACGAGACGCTCGCGATCGCGATGAACCGCCTCGGCGGCAAGTCGAACACCGGCGAGGGAGGAGAGGACCCCGAGCGCTACACCGACGACCCGAACGGGGACTCCAGGCGCTCGGCGGTGAAGCAGGTGGCATCAGGCCGCTTCGGTGTGACGAGCCAGTACCTCGTGAACGCCGACGACCTGCAGATCAAGATCTCACAGGGCGCGAAGCCCGGCGAGGGCGGGCAGCTGCCCGGACAGAAGGTGTACCCCTGGATCGCCCGCACGCGGCACTCGACGCCCGGAGTCGGCCTCATCTCACCGCCGCCCCATCACGACATCTACTCGATCGAGGACATCGCTCAGCTCATCTACGACCTGAAGAACGCCAACCCGAGAGCGCGCGTCCACGTGAAGCTCGTCGCCGAGGTCGGTGTGGGGACCGTCGCCGCAGGGGTCGCGAAGGCCCACGCCGATGTCGTGCTGATCTCCGGGCACGACGGGGGGACGGGTGCAGCGCCGCTCACGTCGCTCAAGCACGCCGGCGTGCCGTGGGAGCTCGGTCTCGCCGAGACACAACAGACCCTCTTGCGCAACGGCCTGCGCGACCGGATCGTCGTCCAGGTCGACGGCCAGATGAAGACCGGCCGCGACGTCGTCGTGGCGGCGCTGCTCGGAGCGGAGGAGTTCGGCTTCGCGACGGCGCCACTCGTCGTCTCGGGTTGCGTGATGATGCGCGCCTGCCACCTCGACACCTGCCCGGTCGGGATCGCCACCCAGAACCCCGAGCTGCGCAAGCGCTTCACCGGCAAGCCGGAGTTCGTCGAGACCTTCTTCGAGTACATCGCCGAGGAGGTGCGCGAACTGCTAGCCGCGCTCGGGTTCCGCACGCTCGAGGAGGCGGTGGGCCATGTGGAGTGCCTCGAGACGAGCGGCGCGATCGAGCACTACGAGAAGGCGGGCAAGCTCGATCTCTCACCGATCCTGCGCCAGCCCGACCCACATGACGTGCTGCACCGGGCGCGGCCCCAGGAGCACGGTCTCGAACTCGCCCTCGACAACGAGCTGATATCCCAGTCCGAGCGGGCGCTCGCTGACGGGACACCAGTGCGCATCGAGCTCCCGGTGCGGAACATCCACCGTTGCGTGGGCACCATGCTCGGCTACGAGCTCACGCGGCGGTACGGGGGAGCAGGACTTCCGGACGACACCATCCACGTCCTCCTCGAAGGATCGGCCGGGCAGAGCCTCGGTGCTTTCCTGCCTCGCGGGATCACCCTCGAGCTCGTGGGCGATGCCAACGACTACCTCGCAAAGGGCCTGTCCGGCGGACGGGTGGTGGTCCGCCTGCCCGCTGACGCGCCCACCGACGTGGCAGATCAGGTGGTGGCGGGCAACGTCGTGTTGTACGGGGCCACGAGTGGCGAGGCCTTCCTCCGGGGCCGGGTCGGCGAGCGCTGCTGCGTCAGGAACTCCGGGGCGACGGCCGTCGTCGAAGGTGTGGGGGACCACGGCTGCGAGTACATGACAGGGGGACAAGTGCTCGTGCTCGGCCCGACCGGCCGGAACTTCGCGGCAGGGATGTCCGGCGGGGTCGCCTACGTGCACGATCCGGACATGCTGCTCGACCGCCGGTGCAACATGGAGATGGTTGCGATCGAGACGCTCGACGAGGAGGACAAGCGGACGGTGCTCGAGCTGCTCTCGCGGCATCTCGACCTGACGGGCTCAAAGGTCGCCGCCCGGCTGCTCGAGCGGAGGGAGGACGCTCTCGAGGAGATCGTGAAGGTGATGCCCCGTGACTACAGGCGGATCCTCGAGGCCACCCGCAAGGCCGTCGAGAGCGGGCAGGAAGTGGACGGGGCGATCATGGAGGCCGTCGATGGCTGATCCACGCGGTTTCCTCGAGCACGACCGAGTCGGGCCGAAGCGCCGCCCCGTCGCGGTACGGGTCCGGGACTGGCGCGAGGTCTACGAGCCGTTCCCACTTCGTGAGCTCGAGACCCAGGCGGCGCGCTGCATGGACTGCGGCATCCCGTTCTGCCACGAGGGTTGCCCGCTCGGGAACCTGATCCCGGAGTGGAACGATCTCGTCATGCGTGGCCGGATGCCGGACGCGATCGCACGGCTGCATGCCACCAACAACTTCCCGGAGTTCACCGGGCGTCTCTGCCCGGCTCCCTGCGAGGGGTCCTGTGTCCTCGGGATCTCGTTTGAACCGGTGCTCATCAAGCAGGTCGAGCTCGGGATCGCCGAGGCGGCGGCTACGCGGCCCGGCGGCCTGGTGCCGCTGCGAGGTCCGGTCGCGACGGGGAGATCGGTCGCGGTCGTCGGCTCCGGTCCGGCCGGCCTCGCGGCGGCGCAGCAGCTGACGAGGGCAGGTCACCGGACCGTCGTGTTCGAGCGCGCCGAGCGCATCGGCGGGCTGCTCCGCTACGGGATCCCAGAATTCAAGATGGAGAAGGCGGTGCTCGAGCGGCGACTCGAGCAGATGGTCGCCGAAGGGACCGAGTTCCGAGTCGGGACCGTCGTCGGCCCTGTGCCTGAGGGCGGGCCGGCTGCCGTTGAGGTCCCCGGAGCCTCTGCCCCTGACGCGTCGTTCGTCTCGGCGGAGGCCGTGGTGGAAGACTTCGACGCCGTCGTCCTGGCGGTCGGCTCGACCCGGCCGCGCGACCTTCCCGTCCCCGGTCGGGAGCTCGAGGGCATTCACTTCGCCATGGACTATCTGAAGCCGGCGAACCTCACCTGCGAAGGATCCATCGAGTGCGCGCCGGTGTCGGCGAAGGGCAGGAGGGTCGTGATCATCGGCGGGGGCGACACCGGTGCCGACTGCCTCGGGACCGTGCACAGGCAGGGTGCACGGTCGGTGCACCAGCTCGAGATCCTCTCCGAGCCTCCGGCCGTTCGGGAGGCCGGAGACAACCCGTGGCCGACTTGGCCCGTGATCCTGCGTACCTCGTCGGCCCACGAGGAGGGAGGAGAGCGCCTCTTCGCGGTCGGCACGAGCGAGTTCCTCGACGACGGCACCGGCCACGTCGCGGCGGTCCGCCTGTCCGAGGTGCACCAGGAGCTCGTGGACGAG
>JAKCCH010000115.1 GCA_021838945.1 Actinomycetes bacterium | reverse complement strand
ATCGTGCAGGAGGCGTTCGCCCGGGCCTGGAAGGCGTTGCCCCGCTTCGACGGGGAGCGGCGCTTCTACCCGTGGCTGAGCGTGATCGCCGGCAACCTCTGCACCGACCTCGCCCGGCGGGGCGGGAGGTGCACACCGGTCGAAGAGGCCGACCTCGACCTGATGGCGCCGGTCGAAGCATCCGAGCAGGAGCGGTTCATCGATGCGAGCGGGGACGGCCAGATGCTCGCTGCGGCGCTCGGTCGGCTCTCGCCGAGGCACCGCGAAGTGCTGGAACTGCGTGAGGGTCGCAACTGGAGCTACCAGCAGATCGCCGCCCATGCCGGCGTCGAGGTCTCGACGATCGAGACGTTGCTCTTCCGCGCCCGCCGTTCGCTCAAACGGGAGTTCCTCACCATCGCACGGGCGGAGACCGGTCTCGCCGGCATCCTGGCGTTCCCCTTCGTCGCGTTGCGCAAGCTCTTCCGCCGGGCACGCAAGGGCATCGCCCATTCCCCGGCGGGTGCGAAGGTCGCGGCGCTCGCATCGGCCACTCCCGGCGCGACGATCGCCGGGGGGGCCGCCGCACTCATCACGGCGGCGGTTCTCGCAGCCGGTGCGCTCGCCGGCGCACACCTGTCGAACACCGCGGCAGCTTCCCGTGTGCCCTTCACGGCCTCGGGTGGGCAGCTCGCATCGGGTGGCCAGGCCGCCCGGGACACCGGATCAGCCTCGTATCGCGCCACACACCGTCGTGCGTCCGCCGACACGGCTCGCTCCAGCGGTGGGCACGACCAGGCGCCGGCCTCGTCCGCCGGCAGCACCGGCGGTCTCACCGGCACGACCGGTGGCATCGGTGCTTCCCTGCTCGGAAGCGGATTCGGAGCCCTCGGGGGCGGCCTCGCCGGGGTCGGCGCGACGGTGAACTCCACGCTGAGCTCGGCGTTGGGCAGTACGGCGAAGACCGTGACCGGAACCGTGAAGAAGACCGTTGAGAAGGTCGCGGCTGCCGTGAACAGCGCCACCAGCGGAACCAGCAGCACAGTTTCCAGCGTCTCCGGGACGGTGTCGAGCATCACCGGCGGACTGCCGTGAGATGGCCGGGGGCTCGGCACTCCGCTCGAGCACCGGCGCAAGATCAGGCCGAGGCCTCCGTTCCCGAGGATGTGACGACCCACTTCAACCGCGTGAACGGGAGCCCCGACGAGCCCGAGCGTGACATCACGCCTCGCTCCGGCGACACGACCGAGGTCCCACCGGTCAGGGCAGAGGCGACGAGCCAGCTCGGGGTCCGCCCGCCCGAGCCGGACGCCATCATCTCGCTTCGCGGTGTCACGAAGTCGTTCGGGAGCCACACGGTCCTCGAGGACATCTCCTTCGACGTTCCCCGCGGCAGGATCACGATGATCCTCGGTCCCTCGGGCACGGGAAAGTCCGTGCTCCTGAAGAACATCATCGGGCTGCTGCGCCCCGACGCCGGGCAGATCTGGGTCGACGGGGATCCGATGGTGGGCATGCGCAGCACCGAGCTCTACGAGATCCGCAAGAAGTTCGGCGTGCTCTTCCAGGACGGTGCCCTCTTCGGGTCGATGACGCTCTACGACAACATCGCGTTCCCGCTCCGCGAGCACACGCGCAAGTCAGAGCGCGAGATCCGCCAGCTCGTCCTCATGAACGCGGAGCTCGTCGGCCTGCTCGACCACTTGAACAAGCTGCCGGGCGAGGTGTCGGGAGGCATGAAGAAACGCGCCGGCCTCGCCCGCGCCATGGTCACCGAGCCGGAGATCGTGTTCTTCGACGAACCGGATTCCGGGCTCGACCCCGTGCGGGTCGCTTATCTCGACGAGCTCGTCGTGACGGCGCAGAAGGAGACGGGGGCGACCTTCTTCATCATCACGCACAACATCACATCCACCATGCGTGTCGCTGACTACCTCGGCGTGCTGTTCAGGTCCAACCTCGTCGAGTTCGGCTCCAAGGAGCAAATGAAGGCGAGCAAGAACCCCGTCATCCAGCAGTTCCTCGCCGGGCGGCCGAACGGCCCGATCGGCATGGACGAGATGGCCGACAGCGATGACGACTCGACCCCCGCCATGGCCTATGGCCGCAGTCGCCAGGCGGCCGACGCGACCGCGGAGGTGGGTGAGCCCACCGCCTGATCGGCGGGTAGCTTCGGTGCGTGCCGGAGGAGGCTGACCGCAGCACCACGACCGAGCGCCCCGCCGTTGGCGAGGCAGGGGCTGCGACCTCGCAGGAGCTCGTGCGCTGGGGCGAGACACTGGCCGCGATCGCGAGGACCGGGCTCGGGTTCACCGAGAGCTTGTACGAGCGCGAGCGTTTCGAAGAGGTGTTGCACGTCGCCGGTGAGATCCGAGCTGCCGCAGCAGCGCAGCTGGCAGCAGAAGGCCAACCCATCGGCTCACGGGTCGCCGCCGAGCTGGTGAACGAGTGGCTGCGCGGCGTCGGTTCGGGAGTGCCCGGCTACGTCACGCCGAAGATCGCCGTCGGCGGTGTGGTCGGGAACGAGCAGAACGAGATCCTGCTCGTGCAGAGGGCCGACTCCGGTGTCTGGCTCTACCCGACGGGTTGGGCCGACGTCGGGTACTCGGCCGCCGAAGTCGCCACGAAGGAGGTCCTCGAGGAGACCGGGATCGAGACGGAGCCCCAGCGGCTCGTGATGGTCCTCGACGGTATGCGGATCGGCATCACGCAGATCCCCCTCTACTCGCTCGTGTTCCAGCTGCGCCCGGTCGGGGGGTCGTTGCGGCCCCACCCGCTCGAATGCTCCGACGTCGGGTGGTTCGCCGAGGACGCATTGCCCTCGCCGCTCGCCGGTGCGGGGATGTGGAAGGAGCACGCGTTCCGCGCGATCCGCGGGGAGACGGTGGAGGTCCTCTTCGACCGGCCACGCCAGCCGGTCTGGCGCAAGCACGAGGAGGGAGACCCGACATGAGCGGCGGCGAGGTGCGAGTCGAGATCGCGACCGAGGTGACACCCGAGCTCCTCGAGGCCGTCCGCCGGCTCGTCCCGCAGTTGTCGTCGAGCGCTCCCCCTCCGAGCGAGGTCGACCTCGGCGAGATCGTCGGGTCCCCCGGCTGCGTCCTCTTCGTCGCGCGCGTCGGCGGCGAGATCATCGGCATGTTGACGCTCGCGACATACCGGATCCCGACCGGGTTGAACGCCGTCATCGAGGACGTGGTGGTCGACGACACCGTGCGCGGCCGCGGCACCGGCGCCGCACTCGTTCAGGCGGCGCTCGACGAGGCTGCCCGGCGCAGGGCCCGGCATGTCGACCTCACGTCCCGCCCGTCACGGGAGGCAGCGAACCGCCTGTACCAGAAGATGGGTTTCGACGTCCGGGACACGAACGTGTACCGCCGCCCGATGTCGTGACGAGAGAGGCCGTCGACATCTGTGGAGACGAGGTCGTGCGGGGCGTCCGCCACCGGGGTTTCGTCGTCGAGGGTGACGGTCGCCCCGTGCCGGGCGCGCTGTGGACCCCGCCTGTCAGCCCGGTCGACCCACCCGGCCCAGTCGACGCACCGGCCCGTGAGGGCGACCTCCCACTCGTCCTGATCGGCCACGGCGCTTCCGGCTCGAAGTACCAGGACTACGTCCGGTCCCTCGGCCGCAGCCTGGCCTCCGACTTCGGCATCGCGGCGGCTGCGATCGACGGTCCCGTGCACGGCTCGAGGCGGGAGGACGGCGGGAGGGACGGCCGGCGGGCGTTTCTCGACTTCGCCGCCCTGTGGTCGAGCGACACCGCCATGACCGACAGGATGGTCGACGACTGGCGCCGGACGCTCGACGCACTGCTCGGCCTCGACGGGATCGGCGGACCCGTCGGCTACTGGGGCCTGTCGATGGGCACCATCCTCGGCCTTCCGTTCGTCGCGGCCGAGCCGCGGGTCTCCGTGGCGGTGCTGGGGCTCATGGGTGCCACCGGTCCGACATCGGGGCGCCTGCGCAGGGACGCCGCCGAGCTGAGCTGCCCCGTGCTGTTCCTCGTGCAGTGGTCGGACGAGCTCTTCCCGAGAGATGCGGCCTTCGAGCTGTTCGATCTCCTCGGCACTCCCGACAAGACCTTGCACGCCAACCCGGGTTCCCACGGCGCCGTCCCGGATCACGAGCTCAGCTCGAGCGCCCGGTACCTCGCTCGTCATCTCCGCTGAAGCTCGGGGCGAAGCCCCCCCGTGAAGCCGCGGGCGGCAGCGGGCGGCGCAGGCTGCCGCAGCGGGCTGCCGCAGCGGGCTCCCGCAGCGGGCTCCACGCGGAGGCTTCGACAGTCTCCATGCCATCTCCGCGACCCGTCCCGCATCGACCGCGCGCTCTCGCGCCGGTTGCTTCCCCCGGTCAGCGCCGTAGGATGGCTGGGCCAAGAATGCCGAGCAAAGGTTCGAGAGACCGCTCGGACGAGCCGACGGGAGGTCGGAATTCGTGCCCGAGAGCATCACGATCACGGACAACCGGAACGGCGAGTCGATCGAGATCCCCATCGTGGACGGGGGAGTCTCCGCCGCCGAGTGGGCGAAGCTCATACCAGGGATCTGGTTCTACGACCCCGGTTTCATGACCACAGCCGTCACCGAGAGCTCCATCTCGTACGTCGACGGTGACGCGGGGATCCTGCGCTACCGCGGTTACCCGATCGAGCAGCTGGCCGAGCACTCGAGCTATCTCGAGGTCGCCTATCTCCTGATCCACGGAGAGCTGCCGACCCCGGCGCAGCTCGAGGGCTGGATCCACGAGATCACCTACCACACGTTCATCCACGAGAACGTGCGCAAGCGCTTCCTTGAAGGGTTCCACTACGACGCCCACCCGATGGGGCTCCTCGTCTCCGCCGTTGCCGCTCTGTCGACCTTCTATCCGGAGGCAAAGGACATCTTCGACCCGGATATCCGCTACAAGCAGGTCATCCGGCTCATCGCGAAGATGCCGACGCTCGCGGCCGCGGCGCACCGCTTCAGCGTCGGGATGCCGTTCGTGTATCCCGACAACTCCCTCTCGTTCCCGGCCAACTTCCTGTCGATGATGTGGAAGACGGCCGAGCCGCGCTTCGACGCCAATCCGGCACTCGCGCACGCCGTCGACGTTCTCTGGATCCTGCACGCCGAACACGAGCAGAACTGCTCGACCACGGCGATGCGCGTCGTCGGCTCTGCTCATGCCGACCCGTACTCGTCGTGCGCGGCCGCCACTGCCGCGCTCTACGGACCGCTCCACGGCGGCGCCAACGAAGCCTGCATCCGGATGCTCATGGAGATCGGGTCCATGGAGAACGTGCCGTCCTTCGTCCAGGCGGTCAAGGAAGGCAAGGGCCGGCTGCAGGGCTTCGGCCATCGTGTGTACAAGAGCTACGACCCGCGGGCGAAGATCGTGCGCGCTCTCGCCGAGGACGTCTTCGCCGTGACCGGCAAGAACCCGCTCCTCGACATCGCGCTCAAGCTGGAAGAGGTCGCCCTCGCTGACGACTACTTCGTCTCCCGCAAGCTGTATCCGAACGTCGATTTCTTCACCGGGCTCATCTACCAGGCGATGGGCTTCCCGATGGAGATGTTCACCGTCCTGTTCGCCATCCCGCGCACTTCCGGCTGGCTCGCCCACTGGACCGAGATGCTCGACCAGGACTCGAAGCTCGCCCGGCCTCGCCAGATCTACACGGGCCACGCCGAGCGGGACTACGTCGCGGTCGGCGAGCGCTGACCGCTCCGTCCGGCGGCTCGGCGTCGTCTGGCGGCTCCGCCTCCGGTGGCCCGGGCGATCGCCTGACCTTCCCACCGAGTTGGGGTCTTGACAGCCCACCTGACGACCCTTTCGAGCTGTTCGCCGAGTGGTGGCAGCAGGCCGAGGAGGGCGGCGTCGACTTCCCCCGCGCCGTGACGCTGTCGACGGCTTCACGCGACGGCGTCGTGTCGGCCCGCACCGTGCTGCTGAAGCGTCACGACGGGGGTCGCCTCGTGTTCGAGACCGAAACGTACAGCCGCAAGGGCGTGGAGCTCGCCGCCAACCCGCACGCCGCCATGACGCTCTACTGGCGGGAGGTGCACCGCCAGATCTGCGTCACCGGCTCCGCCTCGCCACTCGGGACGGCGGTGAGCGACGAGATGTGGCGCGAGCGTGGCCGCCCGAACCAGGCAGCCTCCGTCGCCTCGAGAGAGGGCGACACTATCGCCTCCATCGAGGAGGAGCAGGAGCTGCACGCCATCGCTGATGCCCTCGCAGCGGGTGACGCCGTCATCCCGCGACCGCCCACCTACCAGTCCTTCGGGCTCGTGCCGGCGACGATGGAGTTCTGGGAGGGCTCCGCCGACCGGCTGCACCGCAGGGTCTTCTATTCCAGGGCGGGCGGTGAGTGGGAGTGGCGCCGGCTTCAACCGTAGGAGCCCGAGCGACAGGCCCGCCGCCGATCAGGTGCGGGTACGTCCCCTGACCACCTCGAAGCAGGCGATCGCGGCAGCTGTCGACACGTTCAACGACGGGATCTCGCCGTGCAGGGGGATCCTCGCCAGCTGATCGCAGCGGCGCCTCGAGAGCGGCGAGAGGCCTCGGCCCTCGGCGCCGAGCACGAGCGCGACCGGCTCGTCACCGAGTCCGAGCTCGAACACCGACTTCTCCCCGTGCTCGTCGAGGCCGACCGTGCGGACGCCGAGCCGCTCCAGCTCCTGCAGCGCGCTCGGGATCCCGGCGACGAGGGCGATCGGTAGGTGCTCGACGGCTCCGGCGGCCGACTTCGTCACCGCTGCTGTCACGTGAACGGCCCGGTGGCGTGGCAGCACGGCACCCGTTGCACCGGCGCACTCGGCGCTGCGGAGGATCGCCCCGAGGTTGTGGGGGTCGGTGACACCGTCGACGACCACGAGAAACGCGGCCCCCTTCCTCCCACTCGCCCCCTCCACCCCCGCGCTCGACTCGATGAGCTGAGCCAGATCGCGAGATTCGATCGGTTCTGCAAAAGCGACGACGCCCTGCGGTGTGTCGGTCCTCTGCACGGACTCGAGCCGGCGCTGTGACACCATCCGCACCGGCACGTGGTTCTTCCGTGCGAGGTTGTCGATCTCTCCGAGGATGGGTGCAGGGTCGGTGCCCTCGATGAGCCAGACCTCGCGCACGGGTCGCTTGCCGGCCGCCAGCAGCTCTCGCACTGCCTGCCGACCTTCGACCTGCTCGCCCCCGACCGTGTTTGTCGAACGGCGGGCACCAGCAGCTCGAGGCGGGCCACCTCGGCCGTCCCGGACCCCGCCGGCCGAAGGCGGACGACGAGCACCGGCAGGACGCGGGGTCCAGAGGTTGCGTCCGCTCGACGCCGCCCTCGACACCGAGCGCGAGCGCTCCGGATCGAACGCCTCCTCGTGGGCGCTGATGCCGGGCTCCTCCCAGCGCCGGATCGGCCGCTGACCACTCGTCCGCGGTCCGGTACGAGGGCCGCTCCGCTCCTCGGAGCTGCCGGGCTCCCGTCGCTCCCGGGCGTCGTTGCGATCACCAGGCTCACGCCACCCGCTGCCGCCACTGCGGTACGGGCGATCGCCGCTGTACCCACGAGCGCCGCTGTACCCACGAGCGCCTCTGTAGCCGCGTTGACCGTCGCTGCCGCCGCCGTAGCCGTCTCGCCGCTCGCCGCGCTCGCCGCGCTCGCCGCGCTCGCCGCGATAGCCGCCTTCTCGCTGCTCGCCCCGTGGCGGGCCGTAAGGGCGCTCGCCGCGCTGCCCGCCGGCGCCACGCGGCGCGCCGT
>JAKCCH010000114.1 GCA_021838945.1 Actinomycetes bacterium | reverse complement strand
ACGCCGCCATCGTCGGTGGGCTCACCACTGCCGTCCGGCATCCGGCAGCTCGATACCGTGCCCGGAAGCACACGGAGCCTGTCGTCTTTCCCTGGCGCTCTCTGAGTCCTGAGCTATTGGCATCAGGATCCCGAAGCCCGCGAGCAGGGTAAGCCACCACCTCCCGGTCGGACACCTCGAGGTATGCAGCCGCTTCTGCCTGGTGGCCGAGACGCAGCCAGAACAGCCCGGTGGAGACGCGCTCGATGAGGCGCCCACGGCCAGACCGCATCGGCATCGATGCCGCAGGACGACGCTCCCTCCTCGCAGCGCTCGAGCGCCATCTTGGCCGTGTCTCCAGCGAGCAGCTCCTCGTTCCAGGCTCGCAGGACTACGCCGAGATCGTGGGCCGGCTCGGAGACGAGTCCCTCGGGATCGGTGAGCCGGGATGGTGCCCTGTCGTCCGAGCCCGCCACCTGCAGGAGGTTGTGTGCACGCCCGTCCCCATGGACGAGGACGGCTCGCTCCGGGTCAAAGCCCGCAGCGCACTCACCGCTGTAGGCGACGACTTCCTCGACGGCCGCGGCCGAGCAGGGCTGGCCGAGATCCCGCCACGTCGTCGTCATGAGCTCGGCGAGCCAGTTCGCCTTCGCCGCGCCGGCCGGGAGACGCTCGGTCGTTACCGGGCACCATCCCCGGGAATGGGTGCTGGTCAACGCTTCGAGTTGGCGTGTGCCGCCGCTGCAGGCTCGTCTCCGACGGCTCGACGAACCGATGGTCACGGTGTCGCTCAGCCCGACGTCTCGACGCCGACTTGCGCCTGCAGGAACCCGGCGAGCATTCCCTCAAGAGCATCGAAGTCGGCGTCGAGCTGGCGACGGGAATGGTCGCGGAACCGGCCGGCCACCTCGCTCACGGCGAATCCGAGCAGGGCCGTGCTGACCAGGCGCTCGACCTGTGCGACTCGGTCTTGGGGGACTCCGGATTCCCCGAGCGCCGCGTAGACAGCCGCGCGGGTCTGGCGGGCCTCCGGGGTGGCGACTGGGCGCTCGAGCAGCAGCGGAAACACGCTCGGGTGCCGGCGCGCCGAGGCTCGAACGTTGCTGGCCAGAGCGCCGAGGCGCTTTCGCCACGTAAGTCCTGGGGCAGGTGGAGGGAACTCGGTGAGCAGCAGTTCCACTATCCCGTCGAGCAGATCGGCTTTGCTGGCCACGTACCGGTAGAGGGCCATGGGGGTGACCCCCAGGCGCCCGGCGACCCCGGCCATGGTGAGCGACTCGAGCCCGTGCTCATCGGCAAGCGCGAGAGCCTCAGCGAGAACCTGGGTGCGGTCGATGCGCGCTGGCCTGGCCACGAGAGTTAGTGTAGCATATATATTTATGAAGGTCCTGCTCAGCGACGGCTCGGGTCTCACGGCCCGCCAGTGCGCGACGCGCCTAGCCGCCGTCGGACATGTCGTCGAGGCGCTCTCCCCCGACCCGTTGTGCCTGTGTCGCTTCACCCGCCACGTAACCCGTTTGCACCGGGTCCCGCCCTACGGGCCCGACCCGCTCGGTTGGCTCGACAGCGCGCTTCATGTCTACCGCTCCGGCGGCTTCGACCTGCTGCTCCCGACCCAGGAGCAGGTCGCTGTGCTCTCGTGGGCCAAGGACCAGCTCGATGCTGCTGGAGTCGTTACGGTCGTTCCGCCATTCGCGGCGCTGCGCGCCCTGCAGGACAAGATCTCGGCCGCAGCCACCCTGCGCCGGTTGGGTATCCCCCAGCCCGAGTCGGCTCCCGGATCAGCGGATTGGGAGCGGTTCCCGGCCTTCGTGAAGGAGCCGATCGGTACCGCCTCGGGCGCCGTGCGCCGGGTCGCCAACCGGGCAGAGATGGAGCGGGCAGTCGCCGGGAAGACCGTCCTTGTCCAGGCTGCGGTCGATGGGCCGCTCGCCATGTGCCAGTCCGTCTTCGACACCGGACTGCTCGTCGCGTTCCACGCCAATGAGCGCACCGCGGAGGGCGCGAGCGGAGGCGCCAGTCACAAGCGCAGCATCTGCCTGCCCGAGGCGCGTCGCTGCTTCGAGGTCCTGGGTCGAGACCTCGAGTGGCACGGCGCCCTCTCTGCCGATGTCATCCTGGGCGAGGACGGCCCCGCCTTCATCGACGTCAATCCCCGGCTGGTCGAACCGCAGAACGCGTACCTCTCTGGAGTCGACCTGGTAGGCGCGATGATCGAGCTGGCTGCCGGCGGCCACCCCTCGATCCAGTCGGAGGCCAAGGCAGGAGTGGAATCTCATCAGCTCCTGCTCGCCGTGCTTGGTGCCGCCCAGCACGGCCGGGGGCGGCGCGGCGTGGTTTCCGAGCTTGTCCACGCTGCATCGAGGAGTCATGACTACCTTCGCTCCACCGAGGAGCTCACCCCACTGGACCATGACATGGAGAGCATCGTCCCGCTGGCGATGACGGCCGGCGCCACGCTCGTGGCACCGCAAAGCTGGTCCTGGTTCGCCACCGGCAGCGTCTCGAACTACGCGCTCACCGAGCAAGGCTGGAGTGAGATTCTCCACGCCGATCCGGCTGCCCGACGCGACCTGTCGAGGCCGACGACTGAGGCGCGACGGCGTTACACCATGCAAGCGCCTATGTGAGCCCGCCCTGATCCAACTCAAGATCTCTCACGTTCACCTGTTGCACCGCCGGCCGCTCTCAGCTTCGGTAGGCGCCGCAACGGTGGTCGATGTCGAGCACGTAGACGGTGCCTCTCCTACTCGGCAGCGATCGTCTGCGAGCGGCCCGAAGACGAACCCGATGCTCTTCAAAGTGACGAGGCGGCGGTGGTGCATTCGGCGCAGCAGCGGGTAGAGGGTGTCGTGGACCTCGCCGCTGGCCTTGCCTGGAGGGCGCTCGGAGTCGAGCTCGGGCACCCTACATCTGGATGCGCCTTCGTTTCGCCACACCGAGGCTCGGGAGGGCCGCCGACCACGAGCTGGTCGGCGGGTCGTGCCAGGATCACGCGATGCGGTCCCAGCTCGTGATGCCCAGAGTTGTGACGGGGGATGTTCCGTCGGCGAAGCGATGACGGCTCGGTCGAGGCGGCGAGAACCTGCCGGCGCGGCTGCGGGCGAGGCGGGCGGGGAGAGTGCCGGTCGGGGACAGATCTCGAGCATCGAGGGCATCCCGGCGTTGTCGCTCGACGCGATCAGCTCCGTCGCCTACGGGCCAGAGGCGATGCTCGTGGTGCTGGCGACGGCCGGTGCGGGCGCGCTCGCCAAGATCGAGCCGATCACGATCGCCATCGTCGTGCTCCTCGTGATCCTGGTCTTCTCCTACCGCCAGGTGATCGCTGCTTTCCCCGAGGGCGGCGGCTGTTACGCGGTCTCCAAAGCCAACCTCGGTGCCCGGGCGAGCCGCCTGGCGGCTGCGTCGCTCGTGGTCGACTACGTCTTGACCGTTGCCGTGTCGATCTCTGCGGGGGTCGCCGCCCTCGTGTCGGCCTTCCCGACCCTCGGCCCGGACAGCCTCGCCATCTCCCTTGGGTTTTTGGCGCTGTTGACGGCGCTCAACCTGCGCGGCATCGCCACGAGCGCCCGGGCGTTCCTGCTGCCGACGGCGGTGTTCATAACCGGGATCTACGTCGTCATCGTCGCCGGGCTGTTCCGCTCCCGTCCGGCGGCGGGCGCTGGCATCCACCCGGCCGTCGTCCCCAAAGTCGCGGCGGCCGTCGGGGTGCTGCTGTTGTTGAAGGCGTTCGCGGCGGGGTGCAGCGCGCTCACCGGCGTGGAGGCGATCGCCAATGACGTGCCGGCCTTCCGGGCCCCGCAGGCTGGGCGGGCGATGCGCACCGAGGTGCTGCTCGGGGGCATCCTCGGCACCATGTTGCTCGGCCTTGCGCTGCTCACGGTCCGCTTCCACATCGCCCCCGAGGCCAGCCAGACCGTGCTCAGCCAGATCACCGGCGCGTCGGTCGGAAGGGGGGTCATCTACTACGTCGTCGACCTCTCGACCACGGTCATCCTGGCGCTCGCCGCGAACACCTCTTTCGGCGGCCTGCCCGTGCTGGCAAGCCTTCTGGCGCACGACAACCTGGTGCCGCACGTGTTCGGGCTTCGGGCCGACCGGCCCGTCTACCGCTACGGCGTGGTCGTCCTTGCCGTGCTGGCGGGCGTGCTGCTGATCGCCGTGAACGCCAACACCAACTCGCTCATCCCGCTGTTCGCGATCGGGGTGTTCACCGGCTTCACCCTCTCCCAGACGGGCCTCGTCCGGCACTGGCACCGGGACCGCCCCCCGCACTGGTGGGCGCGGGCGGCGCTCAATGGGACCGGCGCGGCGATGACCGCAGTGGCCACGGTCATCTTCTTGGTGACCAAGTTCACGAGCGGCGCCTGGGTGGTGGTGATCGCCATCCCCGCGCTCATCCTGTTCTTCTCCCGGATTGCCCGCTACTACGACGACGTCGGCGCCGAGCTCGGGCTCGGTGCGACGCCGGGGGTACCACAGCCAGAGGATCGCCTGATCGTGGTGATGGTCGCCACTGTGTCGCGCATGTCCGAGTCCGCGCTCGCCACGGCGCTCTCGCTCGGCCATGAGGTGGTGGCGCTCAGCGTCCAGTTCGACGACGAGCGGGCCGCAACCCTGCAGGCCGCGTGGGACCGCTGGCACCCCGGCGTCCCCCTCGTCGTCCTGCGCCCGCACACCCGCTCCATCGCCGCGCCCGTGCTCGAATACCTCGCCTCGGCGGAGGTCCGAGACCGCAAGGTGATGGTCCTCATCCCCGAGGTGGAGCCCCGCAAGTGGCGGCACCGACTCCTGCAGAACCAGCGCGGCACGATCCTCGCCGACGTGCTCCGCCGCCGGAGCACCGCGGCTGTCGGACGAGTCCCCTACCACCTCACCAAGGATTGACGACCGGTCGCTCCTGGGCCTGCAGTACCTCGGCTGCTACGCCTGGGCGCCGTGGGCAGCGCCGGCGGTCAGCCGCTGGAGGATGGCGTCCTGCGCGAGGAGGTGCTCTTGGAGCTTCACGACCTCGTGAAGGACCGCGTCGGCGTCGTTGTAGGTGGCCTCGGCCCGCTTGTCGGCAGCCGCCGCGAGCACGTTCTGGCCGACGATGATCACCGACAGCAGGACCAGCTGCAAGAAGGTCTGCGAGATCCACGAGACGAGCACCACAGGGCTCTTGGAGCTGACCGCAGCCGGCAGGCTCACGAAGGCGAGCGCTGCGAAGGCGTACGCGCACCACATAGTGCCGACACCGTTGGTCACCTTCACGGCGAACCAGGCGTTGAACCGGGCTGCTGCGCCGTCGCGTGGCAGCTGGTCGCTCACCTTGACCGGCCGGGTGCCGTGATCGAGCTTCTCCTTGGTCCGGTGGTGCGGGACGTAGTCGTAGACAGAACGCGTGGCCATCGGCGGCCTCCTCGGGGAACGGTGACGGACAGCCCCAGTCTCTCGTGTCTACGGGTTGGGCTGCGGCCAGTGCCCCACCGGCAGCTGACCCGGGTTCCCCACTCGACGGCAACGCCGCTGAGACGGTCCGAAACAAGGCGGGTGCCTCGGCCACGCCGGGCGCTCACGGGCTACTTCCATCGGGTAGGTAAGCGCGCCGCAAGCATCAGAGCAGGGGCGGCTTGTACCGGCCACGACACTCTGTTATCCATAGATTTATGGAGTATCAGATCCTAGCCGGCGGGCGGGCCGACCTCTACGAGCAGCTTGCCCGGGTCGGCAAGGTGGTCGTGCACCCCAAGCGCGTCGAGTTGCTCGACCTGCTCTGCCAGGCCGAGCGCAGCGTCGAGGCCCTGGCCGCGGCGACGGGACTCAAGCTCTCGACGGCGTCTGCGCACCTGCAGGTGATGCGCCAGGCTCGCCTCGTCGAGACTCGCCGGGAGGGGACCCGCGTCTACTACCGGGCGGCAGGCGAGGAGGTCTGCCGCTTCGTCACCGCGCTCGGCGACCTCGGCCGGGCACGCCTGGCGGAGGTGGACCAGATCCTGCGCGCCATCGGGGCGGGCAGCGGCAGCGCCGAGCGGGTGACCCGTGCCGAGCTGCTCGAGCGCGCCCGGTCCGGCGAGGTCGTCGTCCTCGACGTCCGTCCGGTCGAGGAGTACGCGGCCGGCCACATCCCCGGGGCGGTCTCGCTGCCCTTGGAGCACCTCGAGGCCCGCCTCGGCGAGCTCGACCCCACCCTCGAGATCGTCGCCTACTGCCGGGGGCCGCTGTGCCTGCTCGCCCCCGAGGCGGTCGCGACCCTTCGCGCCGAAGGGCTGCGGGCCCGCTGCTTGGAGGACGGGCTCCCCGAGTGGCGCCAGGCCGGCCTCCCCGTCGCCGCCGGCACCGACACTCCCGCTACGGCACCGGCGGACGGGCGCGAGACGAGACCGGGCCGGCCCCGATGAGCACCGCAGCGATAGCCGAGGTCGTCTACCTCGACCACAACGCTACGACGCCGGTCGCGGCCGCGGTGCTCGAGGCGATGCTGCCCTACCTGCGAGGCGAGTTCGGCAACCCCTCGAGCGACCACCCGACCGGGCGTGCCGCCCGCTGGGCCGTCGAGGAGGCCCGAGCACAGGTCGCCGCCCTCATCCGCGCCGCGGCCGACGAGATCGTCTTCACCTCCGGTGGCACCGAGTCGAACAACCTCGCCATCTTCGGCACCGCCGCCACGACCCCGGCCGAGAGACGCCGGATCGTCACCTCGAACGTCGAGCACCCCGCCACCGCCTCACCCTGCGGGCGCCTCGAGGCGAACGGGTGGGCGGTCACCCGCGTGCCGGTCACCGGAGCCGGCCTGCTCGACGCGCCAGCCGCTACCGCCGCGCTCTCGGACGAGGTGGCTCTTTGCACGATGCTGCTCGCCCAGAACGAGACCGGGGCGCTCCTGGCGCTCGTCGAGCTCGCACCAGCGGCACGCGACGCCGGCGCCCTCGTCCACGCCGATGCCGCCCAGGCGATCGGCAAGGTCCCCGTCTCGGTCGAGGACCTCGGGGTCGACCTGTGCTCGATCGCCGGCCACAAGTGCTACGCCCCGAAAGGTGTCGGGGCGCTCTACGTGCGCCGGGGCACACCGCTCTCGCCCGTCCTTGTCGGCGCCGGCCAGGAACGCGGGCTGCGACCGGGCACGGAGAACGTGGCGGGCATCGTCGGCCTCGGCGCGGCGTGCGAGCTCGCCCGCGCTGGCCTCGCCCTCGACCCTGTGCGCATCGGCGCGCTTCGCGACGAGCTTTTCGCCGCGCTCTCCGCCGCCGTCCCCGGGCTCGTCTGCCACACCCCCCTCGACATAGCGATTCCGAACACGCTGTACGTCTCCTTCCCCGGGGTGCGCGGCATCGACCTCCTCGCCCGGGCGCCCCGGCGTCGCCGCCTCGACCGGCTCGGCGTGCCACGCCGGCGAAGAGACGCCGTCGGCGACCCTTCTGGCCATGGGGGTCGCTCCCGAGGTAGCCCTTTCTGCGGTGCGGCTCTCGCTCGGTCGCGACACGACCGGCGCTGCGCTCGCCCTCGCCGCCGACAGCCTCGTCGCCGCCTACCACCAGGCACGCGAGGAGCACCCCGTGCCCGAGACCTCGAAGAGAGAGTGAGCATCTTGATGAACGTCCTCGTCGTGTTGAACGACCCGCCGTATGGCACCGAGCGCTCCTACAACGGCCTTCGCCTCGCCGGGTCCCTGGCGCGGCGCGACGGCGTCGAGGTGCGCGTCTTCCTCTTCGGCGACGCGGTCGGCTGCGCGCTCGCGAATCAGAAGGTGCCCGACGGCTACTACCACCTCGACCGCATGGTGACCGCCGTGGTGCGCCAC
>JAKCCH010000113.1 GCA_021838945.1 Actinomycetes bacterium | reverse complement strand
GGAGGACGCCGATCGTGGGCGCATCTACCTGCCTGAAGAGGACTTGCGCCGGTTCGCGGTCGACGGCGGGGCGCTGTCCCGAGAGGGCGCGGCTCCCACGACGGCCGCAGCCATCCGGCGCCTCATCGCGTTCGAGGCCGGCCGCGCCCGAGGCATGCTGCAGGAGGGCGCGTCGCTCGTCCGCCGGCTCAAAGGCTGGCCGGCCAAGGTAGCGGTGGCCGGGTTCGCTGGCGGCGGCCTCGCCCAGGTCGATGCGATCGAGCAGGTCGAGTACGACGTCGTCAACCGTACGGCGAAGGCCTCGAGCACACAGGTGGCGACATGTGCAGCGCGTCTGCTGCTCGCCGGCGCGAAGAGGTCCGGCTGATGCCGGCCGACATCGTTGCCGCGTACGCAAGGTGCGAGGAGATCACCCGGCGCGAGGCGAAGAACTTCGCCTACGGCATCAGGCTCCTCGACCCGGCGCGCCGGCGGGCGATGGCGGCGCTCTACGCTCTCGCCCGCCGGATCGACGACATCGGCGACGGCACGGCTCCCGTCGATGAGAAGCTCGAGCGGCTCGAGGACGTGAGATCCTCCGTGGCAGCGGTCCAAGCTGGCGACGTCCCCGAGGGCGATGCCGTGCTCATCGCCCTCGCCGACGTGTCCAAGAGCTTTCCCGTCCCGCTCGCGGCCTTCGGCGAGCTCATCGACGGTTGCGAGATGGACTGCCGTGACACGACTTACGAGACGTTCGACGACCTCGTGATCTACTGCCGTTGCGTCGCCGGATCCATCGGACGGCTGTCGCTCGGCGTCTTCGGCACCGACTCGGGCAGCCTGGAACGCGCCGAGCACCTCGCCGACACCCTCGGTGTCGCGCTCCAGATCACGAACATCCTGCGCGACATCGTGGAAGACCGGACGACGATGGGCCGCGTCTACCTCCCTCGAGAGGATCTCGCCCACTTCGGCTGCGAACCCGACGGGACCGGGACGCGGGAGGCCATGAGCAGGGTCATACGTGTCGAAGCAGAGCGGGCCCGGGAGCGATACGCCGAGGGTCTCCAGCTGCTGCAGCTCCTCGATCACCGCAGCCGTGCCTGTGTCTCCGCGATGGCAGGCATCTACCGGCGCCTGCTGTCGCGGATCGAGGCTGATCCCGCAGCTGTGCTGCAGCGCCGCGTGTCGCTGCCGACGTGGGAGAAGGCGTGGGTGGCAGCTCGAAGCCTCGCGGGAGCCGGCGCATGAGCGCGGGCGATCCCGGGCCGCGGGTCGTGGTCGTGGGTGGCGGCCTAGCGGGCCTGAGCGCCGCAGTCGCCTGTGCCGACGGTGGCGCCGCCGTGACGCTCCTCGAGGGGCGGCCGCGCCTCGGCGGTGCGACGTGGTCGTTCAATCGGAAGGGGCTCGCCTTCGACAACGGCCAGCACGTCCACCTGCGCTGCTGTGAGGCCTACCGCGGGTTCCTGTTGCGACTCGGCACTTCGCACCTCGCCCCGTTCGACGGTCCGCTCGCCATCCCGGTCCTCCGGCCGGCCAGTTCCGGCGGCGGCGCGCCGGCGACGGCATGGATCCGGCGCGACGACCTGCCGGCTCCGCTCCACCTCGGGAGATCGCTCCTGTCCTACAGGCACCTCTCGCCGCTCGACCGGCTGCGGCTGCCTCCGGCGGCCTTCGGCCTGCGCAACGCCAGGCTCGACGACCCGCGCCTCGACACCCTGACCTTCGGCGAGTGGTTGCGCAGCCACGGCCAGAGCGACCGCGCGATCGAGCGGTTGTGGGACCTCATCACGCTTCCTACGACGAACCTCCGGGCGCGCGAGGTCTCGCTGTCACTGGCTGCCAAGGTCTTCCGGACCGGCCTCCTCACAGACACCTCGGCGGCCGACATCGCCTGGTCGGCCGTCCCGCTGGCCGAGCTCCACGTGGAACCGGCGCGGCGGTTGCTCGAGTCACTCGGCGCGGAGATCCGCCTCAAGGCTCGGGTGACCGAGCTCGTCCTCGCCGGCCGGGGCGCGGTGCGCGGTGTGGCGACCGAGGACGGGATCCTCGAAGCGGAGGCCGTCGTGCTGGCAGTGCCTCACGAGGCGGCTGCTCAGCTCCTGCCGCCGCCGGCCGTGACGGCCGGGCGTGCTGCTGACCTTCGCCTGCTCGGCACGTCGCCCATCGTCAACGTCCACATCGTGTTCGACCGGAAGGTGATGGAGCATCGAATCGCTGCCGCCGTCGACTCGCCGGTCCAATTCGTCTTCGACCGCACCCGTGCCGCCGGCATGGACCCGGCCGACGGCCAGGTGGTCGCGATCTCGCTCTCCGGGGCGGACGTCGAGATCGGACAACGCCCCGAGGTCCTGATCGACCGCCAGCTCGAAGCCTTCCGCACGCTCTTTCCGCTGGCAAGGCGAGCGGAGGTCGTCGACGCCGTGGTGACCCGCGAGCACGACGCCACGTTCCGTGGCGTGCCGGGCACCCGGTCGCTCCGCCTCGGCGCGCGCACGGCTATCCCGAACCTGGCACTGGCGGGAGCGTGGACCGACACGGGCTGGCCGGCGACCATGGAAGGAGCGGTGCGCAGCGGGCGGGCGGCAGCCGACGTCGCTCTCGCATCTCTCGGCCACACCAGAACCCCTGATGCCGAGGAGGTGATCGCGTGATCCCCATCCGCTCCGTCCCCGAGGTCCTCGCTCGGGCACGCGACCTGTCGGCTCCTGCCATCGAAGCGGCGCTCGAGCGCCTCTCGCCCGAGGTCCGCCTTGCCGCGGAGTACCACTTCGGCCTCGTCGACGAGGTGGGGCACCGAGTCGCGGCAACCTCGAGCGGCAAGGGCGTTCGGCCCGCGCTCGCCGTCCTCAGCGCAGAAGCAGCCGGGGCCACAGCCGAGGTCGGCGTGCCGGGCGCCGTCGCGGTGGAGCTCGTGCACAACTTCTCGCTCATCCACGACGACGTGATCGATTGCGACCGTGAGCGGCGGCACCGCCCGACGGTCTGGGCGATCTGGGGCGTCGGCCGAGCCATCATCGTCGGGGACGCGCTCCTCGCTCTTGCGCAACAGGTCCTCCTCGACACCGATGCGCACCAGTTCCACCTGCGATCGGGAGCCGGTGGCGGTACCGGCGGAGCAGCGGCACGCTGCCTCGCGCAGGCGACGGCCGACATGATCGCGGGGCAGGCCCTCGACATGGCCTTCGAGTCGCTCCCCGGGATCGACGTCGACCGCTGCCTCCTGATGGAGGCCGGGAAGACGGGGGCGCTGCTCGGATGTGCCTCCTCACTCGGCGCCATCCTGGCCGGAGCGCCCCCGGCGACGACCGACGCCTTGCGAGAGTTCGGCGTCCAGCTCGGCCTCGCCTTCCAGGCCGTCGACGACCTCCTCGGGATCTGGGGCGACCCGCGCCAGACCGGGAAGCCGACGGGCAACGACATCCGCCAGCACAAGAAGACGCTGCCCATCGCGGCGGCTCTGGCGAACGCGGACGGCCGCGCAGGTGAGCTCACACACTTGCTCGAGCTCGTCGAGCTGTCCGACGACGAGGTCGCCCGTGCGACTGCGCTAGTCGAGCTGTGCGGGGGGCGTGCCGTCGCGATCGACGAGGCAGACGGTCGTCTCGCAGCTGCGCTGGCTTCCCTCGATCACGCGGGGCTCGATGCGCGGGCGCGGGACGAGTTGGGAGACATCGCACGTTTCGTCGTGGCGAGGGAGTTCTGATGGAGGTGGGCGCCGAGGGCCGCTTGGACGCGGCCCGCTCGACGCTGCAGCGCGCGCAAGAGCACCTGTTCGGGCTGCAGTCGGCCGCCGGTTGGTGGAAGGGCGAGCTCGAGACGAACGTCACCATGGACGCGGAAGACCTCCTCCTCCGGGAGTTCCTCGGGATCAGGACCGCCGTCGAGACGATGGAGAGCGCGAACTGGATCCGCTCCCAGCAGCGGTCGGACGGGACGTGGGCCGCCTTCTACGAGGGCCCGGCCGAGCTCTCGACCTCGATCGAGGCCTACGTGGCCCTGCGCCTGGCTGGCGACGACCCGTCCGAGCCGCACATGGCGAAGGCCGCCGCGTTCATCCGTGAAGCGGGCGGTCTCGAGCGCTCCCGCGTGTTCACCCGGTTGTGGATGGCGCTCTTCGGTCTGTGGCCGTGGGGAGATGTGCCGGCACTCCCACCGGAGGTCATCTTCCTCCCACCGTGGTTCCCGCTCAACATCTACGACTTCGCGTGCTGGGCGCGCCAGACGATCGTCGCGCTGACGGTCGTCGCAGCGCATCGTCCTGTCCGGACGCTTCCGTTCGGGATCGAGGAGCTGCGGTCGGGACTGCCCCCCAAGGCGCCCGAGCCGCTTCGGACCATGCGCGGCGCCTTCCACCTGCTCGACCGCGTCCTTCATCGTTGGGAAGCCCTTGCGCGCCGACGGCTCGTCAGGGCGACCGTGCGTGAGGCTGCTCTCGTTGCGGCGGAGCGATGGATCGTGAAGCGGCAGGAGGCCGACGGGTGTTGGGGCGGCATCCAGCCGCCGTGGGTGTACTCGCTCATGGCGCTGCACCTGCGCGGGTACGCACTCGACCATCCGGTGGTCGAGCGGGGCCTGGCAGGGCTCGACGGTTTCACGATCCGGGAGAACGGGATGCGCCGCCTCGAGGCGTGCCAGTCGCCCGTCTGGGACACGGCGCTCGCGCTCGTGGCTCTCGGCGATGCCGGCGTGGGTCTCGAGGACGAGCGGGTGGTTCGCGCGGTCGAGTGGATCTCCGGGGAGGAGATCCGGGTCAAGGGCGACTGGGCTGTCCGGCGCCCGCGCCTCGAGCCCGGAGGCTGGGCGTTCGAGTTCGCCAACGACAACTATCCCGACGTTGACGACACGGCTGAGGTCGTCCTCGCCATGCGCAAAGTCGGTGTGGGACCTCGCGGCGGCGCCGCTGGCGCGGCACTCGCCCGCGGCCGTCGCTGGGTCGAGGGCATGGTGTCGTCCGACGGGGGGTGGGGGGCCTTCGACGCCGACAACACCGAGGAGCTCTGCACGAAGCTACCGTTCTGCGACTTCGGTGCGGTGATCGATCCACCGAGTGCGGACGTGACTGCGCACGTCGTGGAGATGCTCGCGCGCGAGCTCCGGATCGACGGGGACATCACTCCGCCCGAGCGAGCCGCTGCGCAGGCGCTTGTCGACGGCGGTATCTGCTGGCTGACCGATCATCAGCAGCCGGACGGCTCGTGGTTCGGTCGCTGGGGCGCCAACTACGTCTACGGCACCGGAGCAGTCGTGCCGGCGCTCGTCGAGGCAGGCGTCGATCCGGCGGACCCGCGGATCCGGCGGGCGACCGGCTGGCTCGAGGCGCATCAGAACGGTGACGGCGGCTTCGGTGAGGACCTCCGCTCCTACGTCGACGCGGACTGGGCCGGCCGCGGCACATCGACTCCTTCGCAGACGGCTTGGGCGCTCCTCGCGCTGATCGCCGCCGGCGAGGTTCAGGCGTCGTGCACCTCCTCAGCCGTCCGGTGGCTGCAGGACAACCAGCGAGCCGACGGAACTTGGGACGAGCCGTTCTTCACCGGCACCGGGTTCCCGGGCGACTTCTACATCAACTACCACTTGTACCGCTTGGTGTTCCCGGTGAGCGCTCTCGGCCGGTACGTCGCTTCGTTGGGGAACGGTGGCGCGTGATCGGCACGCGGCTGCCCTCAGCGACAGGCCGGGGCTCGACTCAGCCGGGCACACCCGTGCTTCAGCCCGTGCTGCTGGCGCCGCTCAGGCTCGAGGGCGCCATGGCGCGGATCGGCGGCCGTGGTCACGGCGGGTATCGGGTCGAGCGTGTCGGCATGGGGCCTGCACGAGCAGAAGCCGCCCGAGCCCGCGTCACCGGCGCCGTTCCGAGCGGCGCTCCGCTCGCGGTCCTCGGCCTCGGAGGTGGCCTGTCTCCGAAAGACCATGCCGGCGATCTCGTCGTCGCGACTGAAGTGCGCATGGTGGACGGGTCACAAGCGCCGGTCACCCTCGACGGCGCGCTCGCAGAGCAGATTCGGGCGGCGATCGCGAGGTCGGTGTCCCGACGTGTCCGGACTGGCCCCGTCGTGTGCACGCCGAGGTTGCTCCCGGCCGGTGCGGCCGCATCGTTGGCCGGCACGAGTGGCGCCCTCGCGTGCGAGATGGAGTCGCTCTGGCTGGCACCGCTTGCCGCGGATCATCCCTTCGCGGTCGTACGTGTCATCGTCGACCGGCCCGGAGGTGGCCTCCTCGGGCCATGGACGCTGCTCGGCGGACCGAGGGCGCTGTGCCGCCTCGCTTCCGTGGCACCGGTGGTCGCAGGCGTGCTGGCCACGTCGACCACGTCGACCACATCGACCCCTCCGACCATCAGCCGGACACCCTGAGAGAGCAAGAGAGCAGAGAGCAGACAGATGCCGATCCCGTTCCGACAGAACATGAAAGTCGCCAGCTACCTCATGCGTCAGCGGCTCTCGAAGAACGACAAGTTCCCGCTCATCGTCGAGCTCGAGCCGCTGTTCGCCTGCAACCTCGCCTGCCCGGGCTGCGGCAAGATCCAGTACCCGACGGAGGTGCTGCGCAAGCGGCTCACCGTCGACGAAGCGGTGGGCGCAATCGAGGAGTCCGGCGCACCGATGGTCTCCATCGCCGGCGGCGAGCCTTTGCTGCACCCGCAGATAGAAGAGATCGTCACGGGGCTCATCGAGCGGAAGCGTTTCGTGTACCTCTGCACGAACGCCGTGCTGCTGAAGAGGAAGATGGAACGCTTCTCGCCTTCGCCCTACTTCTCGTGGGTGGTGCACCTCGACGGGCTGAAGGAGAGGCACGACCACGCCGTCGACCGGGAGGGCGTGTTCGACACCGCTGTCGAAGCGATCCGCCTCGCGAAGCAGAAGGGCTTCCGGGTCACCACCAACTCCACCTTCTTCACGACGGACTCGCCGAAGACGGTCCGTGAGGTGCTCGACTTCCTGAACGACGAGCTGAAGGTCGACGCGATGATGATCTCACCGGCCTACGCCTATGAGAAGGCGCCGGACCAGGAGCACTTCCTCGGTGTCCGGCAGACGCGCGAGCTGTTCTCGTCGGCCTTCGGGGACGGGAAGCGGAAGAGGTGGCGGTTGAACCACACGCCGCTGTTCCTCGACTTCCTGGAGGGGAAGGTCGACTACGACTGCACTCCCTGGGGAATCCCGAGCTATTCGGTCTTCGGCTGGCAGCGCCCCTGCTACTTGATGAGCGATGGATACGCCGCTACCTACAAGGAGCTCTTGGAGACGACGGACTGGTCCAAGTACGGGCGAGGCAAGGATCCGCGCTGTGACAACTGCATGGCGCACTGCGGGTACGAACCCTCGGCGGTGATGGCGACGACGAAGTCGCTCCGGCAGTCGATCCGGGCGGCGGTCGGCACCCACTGAGCCGCAGCGCCACCGGACGGCTGAGGAGCCGTCGCCGATCCGCCTACCTTCGGCGTCGGTGAGCGAGGGAACCCAGGGCCGCCGGTCGCCGGTGCTCAGCGACGGAACGATCACCTGGCGCCTCGTCGACCGGCTCACCCATCTTCGGGACCTCCGACTGGTGTTGCAGCACCAGTCTCGCAGGAGGATCGCGCTGGGCGCCGGTGCCTACTCCCCGGTCTCTCCGTCGATGGCCTCCCGCAGCAGGTCGGCATGTCCGTTGTGGCGGGCGTACTCCTCGATCATGTGCGTGACGATCCAGCGCAAGCTCGGCGCCTGCCCGTCGGGCCAGGCCTTCTTGGCGAGCTGCCCGAGTCCACCGCCGTTGTCGAGTGCCTCTTTCACGGACGCACGCGATCGCTCCACGAAG
>JAKCCH010000112.1 GCA_021838945.1 Actinomycetes bacterium | reverse complement strand
GCGCCGCCGGCCGGCGGCGCGGCCGCGCCCGTCGCGGTGCCTGGCCCGAGCGCTGATCCTCGGGGCGAAGGCGACCCGCGTCGCGCGGTGTTGCTCGCCTACCAGCGCTTCGCCGAGGTGATGGCCGGTCGGGGCGTCCCGCGTAGCGAGACCGAGACGCCCTTCGAGTACTGCCGCCGCCTCACCGAGCAGGAGATCGCCGCCCGTGCTCCCGTCCGCCAGGCGACGAGCGGGCTGACGTCGCTCTTCAGCTCCGTGAGATACGGGTTCGACCCGGTCACTCCCGATGACCGCGCTGCCGCCATCGACTGGCTGACGACCATCTCGCGGGAGCTCGGCCCGGGTCGCGACCCGCTCGCGACCGGCGGATGAGACTGATGGGACGCTAGGCCGATGAGGACGCCCTCTCGCTACCGGCTGCGCGTGCGCGTCACGGGCTCGCTCGCGGTGCTCGGCGTCGCGGGTCTCGCAGTGGCTCACGGATCCGGGGTCGTCGGGCTCGACCAGGCGGTCCGGATCGCCGTCGCCATCGTCGGCGCCCTCGCGCTGATCCTCGCTGTCGGGATCGTGAGGGACCAGGCCGAGCCTCCCTTGCAGGTGCCGGCCGCCGTCATCACGGCCCGTCCTCCCGGGAGGGTCGAACGGCTGGCCGGTTGGACGGTGGACAGAGCCTCATGGCGGCGCCGGGCGATCGAGGGGAGGCGGCACCGCACCGACCTCAGCGGGGAGTGGGCGGGTGTGGAGCAGATCGTGCGTTTCTCGGAGACATCGGCGATGGACTTCCACGTTCGCCTCCGCCCACGGATCTCCGCCGTCGTCACCAGGCGACTCGAGATCGCCGGAGTGGATCCGGCCGACTCGGCGCGCGTCGCCGAGCTGCTCGGGCCGATCGGGCCGCTCGTGGCGGACCGGAGGCCCCGTCCGCCGGAGGACCGGCAGGCACCCGGTGTCCCCGCTCCGGCCGTGCGCGACCTGCTCCGTCGTGTCGAGGAGCTGTCGTGAGCATCGACGTGCAGGACGCCACCTCGGTCGGCGAGCTCGCCGAAAGGGTGCTCGACGAGATGGCGCGCGCTGTCGTCGGCAAGCGCGACCCGATCGCCCTCGTCCTCGTCGGGATCCTCGCCGGCGGCCACGTGCTGCTCGAGGACGTCCCGGGCACGGCGAAGACGACGATCGCCCGCGGTCTCTCCCAGGTGCTCGGGCTCGGGCTCTCGCGGATCCAGTTCACGCCGGACCTCATGCCCGCCGACGTCACCGGTTCGCCCGTCCTCGACCGCAGGAGCGGCGCCGTCACCTTCCAGCCGGGTCCGATCTTCGCGAACCTCGTCCTCGGCGACGAGATCAACCGCGCGCCGCCGAAGACACAGGCTGCGCTCCTCGAGGCCATGCAGGAGCGCCAGGTCACGATCGAAGGCGCCACGCACCCGCTGCCCGATCCCTTCGCAGTCATCGCCACCCAGAACCCCGTCGAGTACGAGGGGACGTACCCCCTGCCCGAGGCCCAGCTCGACCGCTTCATGCTGCGGACGCCCATCGGCTATCCGGCCGAGGACGACGAGTGGGAGATCGTTCGGCGCCGAGCCGGGCGGGGCCAGGACGAGGTGGCACTCGATGGGATCCTCGACATCGCCGCCCTCCGGGAGATGAAAGGTGTCGTCGAGCAGATCACCATCCACGAGTCCGTCGGTCGCTACCTCGTCGAAGTGGTGCGCTCGACCCGCGTGACCCCGGGCGTGGAGCTCGGAGCGAGCCCGCGCGCGGCGCTCGCGCTGCTGCAGGCCGGCCGGGCGCTGGCGGCGGTCCGCGGGCGCAGCTACATCCTCCCCGACGACGTGAAGACGCTGGCGGTCCCCTGCCTCGCCCACCGCCTGACGCTGCGACCAGACCTCTGGCTCCGCGGGACGAGGCCCGAAGAGGTCGTCCGCCAGTGCCTCGATCGAGTGCCCGTGCCGGTGGCGCCGGACCCCGCCTGAGCCGCGTTGGTCCGCTCGCTTCACCCACGCGTCGCCGGCTACGTCGTCGTCGCGGGAGCCGCCCTCGTCGCCGCCGTCGCGCTGCAGGACCCGTCGCTCGCCGTCGTCGGCGTTCCGGCGCTCGCGATGCTCCTGCTCGGGCTGCTCGGGGATGCCGTGGCGACAGAGGCCGACCTCGACGCGAGCATCTCGGCGAGCGAGAGGCTGCTGCGCTCGGGGGAGAGCGCGACCGTGACTGTCCGGCTGGTTGCTTCACGCCGGGTTCCGCGCTGCGCTGTGGCCCTGGAGCTGCCGCCCGATCTCCGATGCGACCGGGTCCCGTCCTTCATGGTCCGCCTCGATCGCGGGCGGCTCGTCGAGCTCGAGGTCCAGGTGATCGCCGCGATGCCAGGAGAGCTGCGAGTCGGCCCGGTGCTCATCGAGAGCTCCGGGGGCGCCGGGCTCCTCCGGCGGCGCATCGAGGTCGCAGCGGTGCCGATCGCCGTCCGTCCGAGGGAGGAGCGAGTGCGCAGCCTGCCGCGCACGAGCCGGGTCCGGGTGCCCGCCGGCGACCGCCTCGCACGGTCGCGGGGCGAGGGGATCGAGCTCGCCGAGGTCCGTCCCGAGCTCCCCGGCGAGCACTTCCGCCGGCTGAACCGTCGCGCGACGGCCCGGTACGGCACTCCACACGTCACCCTGCGCCATCCCGAGCAGAGCACCGACGTCGTCCTGTTCGCCGACACCTTCGAGAGCCCGGAGCTGCCCCGCGTGCTCGAGGCGTCCGCTGCTGCCGCCGCCGGCTATCTGGCGCATCGCGACCGGGTCGGGCTCGTCGCGTTCGGCGGAGTGCTCGACTGGGTCGAGGCCGGAGCCGGCCCCCGCCAGCTCGAGCGCATCCGCTCCAGGCTGGCCGGGACGAGCCCGTTCTTCTCCTATGCCTGGAAGACGATCGAGCGGATCCCGAGCCGAGCCATGCCGGCGGGTGCGCTCGTCGTGGCGATCAGCCCGCTTCGCGACGAACGCTTCACGAGCGCGCTCGCTGCGATACGAGGACGTGGCCACGACGTCGTCGTGGTCGAGGTGACGGAGCCACCCCGGGAGATCCGCCCCGACGACTCGGCGGCACGCGAGGTGGCGCTCCGCCTCGCGCGGATGGAGCGCGAGGACTTGCGCAACCGCCTCTTCCTGCGCGGCATCCCCGTCGCGACGCTGCTCCCATCCGATCCCCTCGAGATGGTGCTCAGCTCGCTCGCCCAGGTCACCCGCAGGAGAAGGCCGGTGGGCTGGCGATGAAGCGGGATCTCCCGTTCGCGCAGGCGACCGTCGTCGTGGCCGTCGTCGTGGCGGCCATCGCGACTGCACCGCTCAGCCCGGGTGCCCGGACGGTCGCGCTCGCTGTGGCCGGAACCCTCATCGTCGTCGTGAACGAGGTGTTCGTCCGCCTGTGGGACCGGCGCCGGTGGAGCGCTCGGCAGACGCCCGGATCCGCCGCCCTGCCGGTGTGGCGAGACCTCGGTCCTTCCGCCGTGCTCGCGACGACCGGTGGGTTCGCCGGATGGCTCGTCGTGGCCGGCCTCTCGGGCGCAGCCGTGCACGGCTCGGTGGTGGTCGTGCTCGGCGGCGCCGCAGCCGTCGTGGCTCTCATCGCGATCGCAGCCATCCCGACGGCGCAGGCCGCGCCCCGCGGCGGTGTGGAGGGGGCTAGGAGGCCGCCACCGCCTCGAGAACCTTCGCGGCGTGGCCGTCGGCGCGCACGTGGTACCAGGCTCGATCGACTCGGCCCGTCGGCCCGACGAGGACCGTCGTCCTGATGACGCCGACCGTCTTCTTGCCGTACATCGTCTTCTCGCCGTACGCGCCGTAGCGCTCCATCACCTCGTGGGCCGGGTCCGAGAGGAGCCGCACCGTGAGGCCGTGCTTCTCGCGGAAGCGCCGGTGTGACTTCGCGTCGTCCGGTGAGATGCCGATGACGTCCACGCCCGCTGCGAGGAAGTCGTCGAACAGGTCGCTGAATTGGCACGCCTCCTTCGTGCAGCCCGGCGTGTCGTCGGCAGGGTAGAAGTAGACGACCACGCGCCGCCCGGAGTAGTCGGCGAGCGAGATCACGTTCCCATCCTCGTCCTCCAGGGAGAAACGCGGCGCCTCCTCCCCCACCTCCAACCTCCCCATACGTCCTCCTCTCGTCCGGACGAGCCTCCGTATACCTGGCTGTCAGCCTTTCCGCCAGTAGTCTGTCGCACGATAACCATGGCACTTCTCACGTGAACCAGACGACTTTCGCGAGCCTCGGCGTCTCGGAGAGCTTGACCGAGGCGCTCAGCGAGAGATCGATCGTTTCGCCCTTCCCGGTCCAAGCGTTGACGATCCCCGACGCGCTGGCCGGCCGCGACGTGTGCGGCAAGGCGAAGACCGGGTCCGGCAAGACGTTGGCCTTCGGGCTCCCCCTCCTCATGCGCAGCAAGGCCGCCGCTCCCCGTAGGCCGGCCGCGCTCGTGCTCGTTCCAACGCGCGAGCTCGCCGTCCAGGTGGGCGAGGTGCTCGAGCCGCTTGCGGCATCCGTCGGCAGGACGCTCACGACCGTCTACGGAGGAACCGACCTCGATCGCCAGGCTCGCCGTATCGCGAAGGGCGTCGACATCGTCGTCGCCACGCCGGGCAGGCTGATCGACCTCGTCGACCGCAAGGTCGTCGGTCTCGGCTCGGTGACGATGCTCGTGGTCGACGAGGCGGATCGGATGGCGGACATGGGTTTCTTGCCGCAGGTCGAGTGGCTCCTCCGGCACATGCCACGCGAGCGGCAGACCCTCCTCTTCTCGGCCACCCTCGACTCGGCGGTCGACCAGGTGGTCCGTCGCCACCTGCGCGACCCCGTGATGCACGAGGTGCAGGCGAGGCAGGTGACGGTGGAGGAGATGGAGCACGTCTTCTTGAAGGTGCACCAGCTCGACAAGGCCAAGGTCTGCGCCGCCATCGTGCGTGGCTCGCAGAAGACGCTCTGCTTCGTCCGGACCAAGCGCGGCGCCGACCGGCTCGTCGAAGACCTCCGGGGCGAGGGAGTTCGGGCGGCCGCGATCCACGGCGACCTGCGCCAGCAGATGCGGGAGCGGTCCCTCGAGCAGTTCACCGGCGGCAAGCTGCAGGTCCTCGTCGCGACGGACGTAGCCGCCCGTGGGCTCGACATCGAGGGGGTCGACGTCGTCATCCACTACGACCCGGCAGAGGACCACAAGGCCTACCTGCACCGTTCCGGGCGGACCGCCCGTGCGGGTGAGGGCGGTGTCGCCGTGACGCTCGTCCTGTGGGACCAGGAGCTCGCGATCGAGCGCATGCAAAAGCGGATCGGGCTTCGCCTCCCGCTCGTCGAGGTGTTCTCGAACGACAAGCGACTGGCGGACCTGGCGGTGTTCAACCTTCCGGCCGGCGAGGTTGCGAGCGCCGGCGCCTCGGGGGCGTGAGCGCTCCCGAGGCGGACGGCGGCAGCCGTCTCTACTTCCGCCAGCTCCTCTCCGGGCGGGACTTCGCCAAGTCGGATCCGATCGCCCGCCAGATGGTGAACTTCGCCTACGCCCTCGGCGACCGGGCGACGGGCGAGGCCGTCCTCGTCGATCCCGCCTACGCGCCCTCCGAGCTGATCGACGCCATCGAGGCGGACGGGATGCGCCTAAGCGGCGTCCTCGTCACCCACTACCACGCCGATCACGCCGGAGGGAACCTGTTCGGCCATGACATCGCCGGCTTGCGAGGCGTCCTCGAACAGGCGTCGGTGCCGGTCCACGTGCAGAAGTCCGAGGTGCCCTGGGTCGTCCGCGCTGCAGGGGTGGGCGAGGCCGACCTCGTGGCACACGACCCGGACGACCGCGTGATCGTCGGCGACCTCGAGGTCCGGCTGATCCACACGCCGGGCCACACGCCCGGGAGCCAGTGCTTCCTCGTGGAGGGGCGGCTCGTCGCCGGGGACACGCTCTTCCTCGAGGGGTGCGGCCGCACCGACCTGCCGGGCTCGGACCCTGCCGCCATGTACGAGAGCCTGCAGGTGCGCCTGGCGCGCCTCCCCGATTCGACGGTCGTCTACCCCGGCCACCTCTACTCGGCCGAGCCGTCCGCCGACCTGGCCGAGGTGAAGCGCTGGAACCCGGTGCTGGCCCCTCGCACCTCCGAGGAGTGGCTCCGCCTCTTCGGCGGTTGACACCCCGCCCGGGCCGACCCGCGGCAGCCCGCGGCAGCCCGCGGCAGCCCAGTTCAGCCCAGTTCCCGACCTGCCCTGCCCTACAATGCAATATGGCGCAATCGTCCCTCCCGTCCTTCGACGACAAGTTCGGTCGTGAGGGGCTCACCTTCGACGACGTCCTCCTGATCCCCGCCGCGTCCGAGGTCCTGCCGGCCGAAGCGTCCACCGAGACCTCGCTCACCCGGCACGTGCGTCTCGCCATCCCTCTCGTGTCTGCCGCCATGGACACGGTGACCGAGGCACGCCTCGCCATCGCGATGGCGCGTGCCGGCGGCATCGGCGTCATCCACCGGAACCTCTCGATCGAGGACCAGGCAGTCGAGATCGACAGGGTGAAGCGGTCGGAGTCGGGCATGATCACGAACCCGTTCACCGTCTCGCCCGAGGCTTCCATCGCCGAGGCGATGGAGCTCATGGCGCGCTTTCGGATCTCCGGGGTGCCCGTCACGGATGTCGCCGGGAAGCTGGTCGGGATCGTGACGAACCGGGACTTGCGTTTCGTGCGGGAGGCGGACCGGCCGGTCTCGGCCGTGATGACCTCGGACCACCTCGTCACCGCCCCCCTCGGGACGACGCTCGACGAGGCCCAGGTGATCCTGTCCGAGCACCGGATCGAGAAGCTCCCCATCGTGGAGACGGACGGCACGCTCCACGGCCTCATCACGGTGAAGGACATCCAGAAGCGGATCGACTACCCGCACGCCACCAAGGACGACCGGGGGCGCCTGCGCGTCGCCGCTGCGGTTGGGACGGGGCCGGACGCCTTGGACCGGATCGAAGCGATCGTGGCCGCCGGCGTCGACGTCGTCGTGGTCGACACGGCTCACGGGCATGCACGATCGGTCATCGAGACGGTCTCGAAGATGCGGGCGAACTTCGACGTCGACATCGTCGCCGGCAACGTCGCCACCGCCGAGGCGACAGAAGCCCTCATCGATGCGGGTGCGGACGCCGTCAAGGTCGGGATCGGCCCCGGGTCGATCTGCACGACCCGCGTGATCGCCGGGATCGGCGTGCCGCAGATCACAGCGATCTTCGACTGCGCCCGGGTGGCGAGGCGCCGCGGCGTGCCGATCGTCGCGGACGGTGGCGTGCAGTTCTCGGGCGACGTCGCGAAGGCTCTCGCGGCGGGGGCCGACACGGTCATGCTCGGCAACGCTCTCGCCGGGGTCGAGGAGTCGCCCGGCGAGATCGTCGTGCAACAGGGCGAGCGGTTCAAGGAGTACCGCGGGATGGGCTCTCTCGGCGCCATGCAGGGGCGCTCGTACTCGAAGGACCGCTACTTCCAGGGGAGCGTCGATTCCGGCAAGCTCGTCCCCGAGGGGATCGAAGGGCGGGTCCCCTACAAGGGCCCGATCTCGATCGTGCTCCACCAGCTCGTCGGCGGCCTGCGGCAGGCGATGGGCTACTGCGGGGCCCGCAGCGTCGAGGACCTGCAGCTGCACGGGCGGTTCATGCGGGTCTCGCCGGCGAGCCTGCGCGAGAGCCACCCGCACGACGTCGTCATCACGAAAGAGGCGCCGAACTACCAGCAGGGCTGACCCCGCCCCAACCGCCTCGCCTCGCCTCGCCATCGGCCCGCCTCGCCCCGGTGTCGGCCCGCCTCGCCCCGGTGTCGGCCCGCCATCGGCCGGTGTCGGCCCGCCATCGGCCGGTGTCGGCCCGCCATCGGCCGGTGTCGGCCCGGCCGGTGCCGAATCG